>CAVAXH010000018.1:0-24223 GCA_963592505.1 Bacteroidaceae bacterium | reverse complement strand
CCACTCGACAAGCTGAGGTCGATGGTACCAAAGCCGGTGTCCGACGACAGCTGGTTGATCTGCTCTATCTTCTCGCCATCCTGATAGACGGCAAAGTTGAGGCGGGTGCACGCCGCCGTTATGTCTGTGGATCTTGTGGCATTGCTGACATCAAAGGGCATCTGCTCAAACTGGCTTACCTGAAAGCGCAGCACGGGCTTGCCTGATGTCTTGCCGTTTTCTTCTTCGTAGTCGGCCTTCTGGCAGGAAAAGCAGGTGGCACACAGCAAGGTCAACGAAAACAGGCGCAGGAAGTGTTTCATCATAAAGCGGCGGATTAAAGTTTTCAACTGTTTGCAAATTTAGAAAAAAATCGCTCAATCAAACAACTTTTTCAAGAAAAACAGCACCCAACACGTGCAAAACACAACTTTTTCACCGCTTTCGCGCAAAGCCTTGGCCGGATTGGGGGCACCGGCGGCTGCCCCACATGACTGCGGCGGAAGGCGTCAACGGACGTGCGATGAAGGCCTAACGGCTCTGCGACAGCATATTAACGGCAGGGCCGTAAGGCACAAATCGGGGAAAAAATTACATTATTACAAATTACAAATTACATTAAGCACCTTCCGGGGCAGCAGGGCAGAGCCATCCGTACGCCGTGTCTTCCTATTTCAGCGACTCGAGATACCAGCGATAGAGGCGTTGCACGCCCTCGCCTATCTCCACCCGATGGTGCCAGCCCAGGCTGTGGAGCTTGCTGACGTCGATGAGTTTGCGCGGTGTGCCGTTGGGCTTGGTGGTGTCCCAACAGAGCTGCCCTTCGAAACCGACGGTGCTGGCCACGAGCTCGGCGAGCTGACGGATGGTGAGCTCCTTGCCTGTGCCGACATTGATGTGGCAGTTGCGAATCTCACCCAGCGCGGGGATGGCTCCGCCACGCCCCTCCGAGTTGTTGCGGTCTACGGCTCCATCGGCCTTCACGCCATACGCCACCGACGAGTAGCGCTCGATGCCGATGATGTCCTTGAAGTCGACATTGAGCAGCACGTGCACACTGGCATCGGCCATGTCCTCGCTCCACAGAAACTCGCGCAGCGGGCTGCCGTCGCCCCAGAGGGTGACACGGTTGTCCTCAATGCCATAGAAGGCCAGCGCCTTCAGGATGCGGTCTTTCGGGCTGCTGCCGTCGACATTGCCCGGGCCGATGAGCTCCTGCAGGCGTGCAGGCGGATTGACGGGGCGCTTGTCCATATCCGTGCGGATGGCATCCCAGTCGGCATCGTGGATGAGCTTGGCCAGGCAAGCCTTGCGCATCATGGCCGGCAGCACGTGAGAGTTCTCGAGGTGGAAATTGTCGTTGGGACCATAGAGGTTGGTGGGCATCACGGCAATGTAGTTGGTGCCATACTGCAGGTTGTAGCTCTCACACATCTTCAGGCCGGCAATCTTGGCGATGGCATACTCCTCATTGGTGTACTCGAGCGGTGAGGTGAGCAGCGCCTCCTCCTTCATGGGCTGCGGGGCATTCTTGGGATAGATGCACGTTGACCCGAGGAAGAGCAGTTTCTTGACCTGGTGGCGGTAGGCCTGCTCGATGACGTTGCACTGCATCTTCATGTTCTGCATGATGAAGTCGGCCCGATAGAGCGAGTTGGCCATGATGCCGCCGACGAAGGCTGCTGCCAACACCACAGCATCGGGGCGCTCGCTGTCGAAGAAACGGGTGACGGCCTGCTGGTCGGTGAGGTCGAGCTCGGCATGGGTGCGCCCCACGAGATTGTGGTAGCCCCGCTGCTCCAGGTTGTTCCAGATGGCCGAGCCCACGAGGCCGCGATGCCCTGCTACGTATATCTTACTGTTTTTATCCAACGACATGGTTTTCAACGATTTGTCATTCTACGGTTCCAGTGACTATTCAGGCAGCTGAGCCTTCAGGTAGAGCTTGCGCACAAACCTCATGTCGTGCTCCACCATGATGCGGACGAGGTCCTCGAAAGACGTTGTCTGCGGGTTCCACCCCAGCACGGTCTTGGCCTTTGTGGGGTCGCCGAGGAGCTGCTCCACCTCTGCCGGCCGGAAATACTTGGGGTCGACCTCCACGAGCACACGCCCGGTGGCCGTGTCGTAGCCCTTCTCGTCGATGCCCTCACCCCGCCACTCGAGCGTGATGCCTGCCTCGCGGAAGGCCAGCGTGGCAAACTCGCGCACGGTGTGCATCTCGCCTGTGGCGATGACGAAGTCGTCGGGCTGTGGCTGCTGCAGGATGAGCCACATGCACTCCACATAGTCGCGGGCATATCCCCAGTCACGCCGGGCGTCGAGGTTGCCGAGGTAGAGTTTGTCCTGAAAGCCCTGTGCTATGCGGCAGGCGGCCAGCGTGATCTTGCGCGTCACGAAGTTCTCGCCACGACGCTCGCTCTCGTGGTTGAAGAGGATGCCGTTGCAGCAATACATGCCGTACGACTCGCGGTAGTTCTTGATGATCCAGAAGCCGTAGAGCTTGGCCACAGAGTAAGGGCTGCGGGGATAGAACGGGGTGGTCTCACGCTGCGGCACCTCCTGCACCTTGCCGAAGAGCTCCGACGTGGAGGCCTGGTAGATGCGGCAGGCGTGTTCAAGGTTGCAGATGCGCACGGCCTCGAGCAGGCGCAGCACACCCACGGCGTCGGTGTCGGCGGTGTACTCGGGCACGTCGAACGACACCTTGACGTGGCTCTGCGCCGCAAGGTTGTAGATCTCGGTGGGCTTCACCTCGTTGATGACGCGTATGAGCGACGACGAGTCGGTCATGTCGGCCCAATGCAGGTTGACAAGACGCTGTTTCTTCATGTCGCGCACCCACTCGTCGAGGTAAAGGTGCTCAATGCGGCTGGTGTTGAACGACGACGAGCGGCGCAACAGTCCGTGCACCTCATAACCCTTGCCAATCAGAAACTCGGCCAGATAACTGCCGTCTTGTCCGGTGATGCCGGTGATGAGTGCCACTTTTCTGTCTTGTTGTTGTATATCCATGTGTTTTGTGTGTTTTTTGCGTTATGGTATGTGTGTGGGGGGGTAAATGATTGTCACTCGCTGAACTGCTTGATGCGCTGCTCCTCGGAAAGGCGGCAGACGAGCAGACGGCCCTGGTGCTCGGCCACGATGTATCCGTCGAGCCCTTGCACCACTGTCTGGCGGCCCTCGGTGACGTGCACGATGCAGTTGTGGCTCTCCACCATCTTGATGTTGTCGCCTATGAGCGCGTTGCCGTAGATGTCCTGCTGGCTCTGCATGCGCAGGGCTCCCCAGGTGCCGAGATCGCTCCATCCGAAGTCGGCAGGACAGACAAAGATCTCTTCGGCCTTTTCCATCACGGCATAGTCGATGGAGATGTTCTCGCAGTCGGGGTAAGCCTCATCGATGAGCTGCTGCTCGCGCGGCGTGCCAAAATCGTTTTGCAGGCGCTCGAAGATGCGGTTGACGCGGGGCGCATACACCCGCAGCGCATTGACGATGGTCTCGGCGCGCCAGATGAAGATGCCGGCGTTCCAGAAGAAATTGCTCTGGCGGATGTATTGCAGCGCCGTCTCGAGGTCGGGTTTCTCGCGAAACTTGTCGACGCGGAAGATCTCTTTGTTGCGCAACGAGTTGGTAGACAGGTCTGCCTGGATGTATCCGTAACCGGTCTCGGGACGGTTGGGCTTCATGCCCAGGGTGACGATGGCGTCGGTCTCGCAGGTGAACGCCAGGCACTGCCTGATGACGCGCTGAAACTCCACCACGTCGGTGACCACGTGGTCGCTGGGCGACACGACGATGTTGGCCCCGGGGTCCATCATCTTGATGCGCCAGGACACATAGGCTATGCACGGTGCGGTGTTGCGGCGGCAGGGCTCAAGCAGAATGTTCTGCTCGGGCATGTCGGGCAGCTGCTCTCTGACGAGCGACGCATAGCGCTTGTTGGTCACCACCCACATGTTCTCCGGAGGACAGATGCCCTTGAAGCGATCTGCCGTCATCTGCAGCAGCGTGCGCCCCACGCCCAGCACGTCGATGAACTGCTTGGGCGTGTCCTCGGTGCTCATGGGCCAGAACCTGCTGCCCACTCCACCTGCCATAATGACAAGATGATTGTTGTTTTCAGCCATATTCGTTAAGTCTTGTTATTCCATTTTACAAAAAATCATTGTTGTTCTCATCCGCCGCATCATTTTTCAGCTGCCGCCGCTGACGTTTGGCACTGTTTTCGCTGCCCCACTGTCGGAAAGACTATCGGCACACATCATCATGACGGCACAATACATTCTGACAGGCATCATCATCCTTGCAGCGGTGGCCTATGCAGTCCGGCGCATCTACGTCCGGCTCACGCATGCCGGCCGTTGCGAGGGTTGCGCGCTGTCGGCCCATTGCCGTAGCCGGAAGAGACGCCGCCCGACCGGTCACTGATGGTGCTCGGGCACCACGGCAAAGTAGAGCAGGTCGTGGTCGGTGAGGTTTTCCATGTAGTGGCTGTGGCCCATCGGACAATAGTGGCACTGTCCGGCGCGGCACTCCTCCACCTTGCCGTCGTAGTGGAAGGTGGCTGTGCCGCTCAGCACGAATATCACCTCGCAGTTTTCGGCATGCGTGTGCAGGCCGGTCGAAGCACCCGGGCGCAGGGTGGAGTACATTATCTTCACCCGGTCGTCGGAGTAGTTGCGTGTATCGAGTGGTCCATTGCCACCCTTGAAGCCCGACAGGTGGGCCTCAGCAATCTTTTCGAAATCGATGATCATATCTCTTTTTTCTTTTTCAGCGTGATTTGTTTTCCAAGGCCGGTGCTGTCTGGCGCAACGGCCTATGTCAGTGCAAAGATAACACAAATGGCATGAAATAAAGAACAGAACCGGCCTTTTTCTTGGCTTCGTGGTCTGCTTTTATGTTCTGCCGCCGCCATGCTCCCCTCCTCCCTGGGGGTGAAGGTTCACTCGTTGAGCGCGCCGCAGTGGGGACAGCGCCCTTTCTTGCGCAGACGTGCACCACAACTGCCGCAGATGTAGCGTGAGCGGCCGTGGCGCAGATACTGGCGCAGCGTGGCGATGATGTAGACGACCAGCAGGCAGTAGCCCACAAAGTAGAGCGTGGTGACGCTGAAGACGATGTAGTCGACAGCACACACGGCCGCCAGGCCGCCCAGGTAGAGCAGCGCCTCGCCAAAGGGCAGATGGTGGCGCACGTCATCAACGGCGGCAATGGCCACGATGAGTATGGCCCACACCGAGACGAGGAAGATGCCGAGAATGAAAGGCACCGAGAAGGGGTTGAGCGTGGGATGATAGTAGAAGTGCACCCACATCTGGGGGGCAAACGTCTGCAGGCTGGCGTAGAACGTGGCCGACGCCGCCACAATCTGGCAGAGCAGTGTGGGATAATACGACGGGATGTCGTTGACGTGCACCAGATGGGCCTGCCGCCTGCGTATGCTCCACAGCAGGTAAGAGGCTGCAATGATGGCGATGATGGCGACGAAGACGATGACGTGGCTGTCGGAGAAGGCCGAGATGAACTGCGAGATGGGGTCGTCGGGCATCACACAGGGCAGCATGCGCGACTCGCGCGTCCAGCCAAACCGCGAACTGTCGTTGGCCAGTTGCACCCACACGGAGTCGACAAGGTCGGTGGGCACCATGCGTATGTCGGCCACCACCAGATGGCTGCCCTTTGTCACGCAGAACGAGTCGGTCTGCATGCCCTCCAGATACTCTTCGGGCATCTGCTGCAGCAGGGTCAGACTGTCGGCCTTGACGATGAAGTTGTAGTTGTTGGTGTAGTGGTGTGAGGAGAAGAACGACAGCGAGTCGATCTGCCGCTCACTATACTGGAAGGCGGCATGCGGACGATAGTGTGACACGTAGCACGCCGACAGCAGTTGCGTCAGCACGAGGGCACACACCGCTGCCAGCCAGCAGGCTCTGCGGACCGGAGCTCTGCCGATGCGGTTATCTCTCTCCATACACATTCATCTGACAGGTCTTGCAGTCAAACTCCAGACGGAAGAGCCTCCCGTCGCCCAGGCGCAGGCGCAGCGGCTCACGCCACGTGGGACGCGTGCCGCCGCGCCTCACACAGTGGCCCAGCGCATAGCGCAGACAGTGGCGGCACTGCATGAGCAGCGGAGCCTCCTTGCCGGCGCCGGCCACCTCAAAGGCGGGGCGCACGCCGGGCATGCCGTGGGCGGCATAGAACGCCTGCGACATGGAGTTTGAGACATTGAAAAGATAGGGGTATCGCTGATATTCGGGTTGCCATGGGCGCACGGCTGGCTGCGCAGAGCACGGCTCAGCGGCTGCACTCTTCGCAGCGTCGGCAGACGCACTGACATACTCGCGCACAGCGGCATCGAGGGCCTCCACACCCTTGCGGCGCAAGTCGGAGAGCAGGCTCGAAGGCACAAAGCAGCGGTCGGCGCCGTCGGCAACTGTTATGTCGGTGCAGGCATAGACGGTGTTGCCCAGTTTAGACAACTGCCGCACGATGTTGTCGGTCTGGGGCTTGCGGGCTTCCTGGTGTTCAAACGCCACCTCGGCCGAGGCCTCCCTGCCGATGCACGGCACACGGAGCGTGAGGGCGAACCCTCCGGAGGTCAGGCCAAACACCATCTCGACCTCCACCCTGCGGTCGGCGGTGTGGCCGGCGAGGGTCTCCTCGAAGGCCACGTCGTTGTTGCGGTAGAGGCCCATGCCCGCCTTCAGTCCGGCAGGCATCTTGAAGGGGTAGAGCCGGTTGCCCTCGGCGCGGTTGACGCGGAAGCCCTCCAGCGTGCGCTGGGCGGTGAGATAGCACAGGCCGTCGCCGTTGGCAAAGGCGGCCGTGCCGGCCACATTGAACGAGTCGCGGCGCACCTCCTTCACCTTGCCCACATACTCGCCAAGGGCCTTCGGCGTGTCAAACGAGGCAATGGCGGGCTGGCGTCCGTCGAGGAAGTAATGGGTGAACCCGCGGTTGAAGGTCTTGTGGAGCGCAGGCTGGAACGTGCAGGTCACACGGCCGAACGATGCGCGGCGGTACTTGTCGGGGTGCTGCGCCACCACCTCGTCGAGGCGGCGGCTGTAGGCTGCCACCACATTCTTGACATAGGCCACGTCCTTCAGGCGCCCTTCTATCTTGAACGACACCGCACCGGCCTCTGCCAGCGTCTCCAAGCGGTCGATCTGGCAGAGGTCTTTCATCGAGAGGAGGTAGCGGCCGGCCTCCACCACGCTGCCGTCGGCATCGAGGAGGTCAAACTTCATGCGGCAAAACTGCGCACACTCGCCTCTGTTGGCCGACCGGCCGAAACAGTGGTGGGAGGCGTAGCACACGCCCGAATAGCTCACGCACAAGGCTCCGTGGACGAAGACCTCCAGCTCCACATCGGGGTGTGCGCGGTGTATGTCGGCAATCTCCGTGGCCGACAGTTCGCGCGCCAGCACCACCCGGCTGAAGCCCAGCTGCTGCAACCACTCCACCTTCTCGGCCGACCGTGTGTCGCACTGGGTGGAGGCGTGCAGCTGGGGCACGTGCTGCTCCGTGGCAGCAAGACTTCGGTAGATGTCGAGCGTGGCCATGTCCTGCACCAACAGGGCGTCGACGCCGATGTGGGTGAGGTCGGCCATCAGCTGGCGTGTGGCCTCGAGCTCATGCTCATAGACGATGGTGTTGACGGTGACGAAGACCCTGGCGCCAAACTGATGGGCATAGAGGGTAAGCCGGCGGATGTCGTCGAGGCTGTTGCCGGCAGCAGCACGCGCGCCGAAGCGGTCGGCACCGATGTAGACAGCGTCGGCTCCGTGGTCGATGGCAGCAATGCCACATGCCAGGTCTTTGGCGGGAGCCAGCAGTTCGAGGGTTCTCATGGGCGGGATGAAAGGGTATTCAGCGTATCTCGTTGATGTTGTAGGGCGTCTCCTGATAGACGTAATAGTTGATCCAGTTATTGAAAAGCAGGTTGGCATGGGCACGCCACGTGACACGCGGCCCCTGCCCGGGGTCATCGGCACGGTAGTAGTTGCGCGGCAGCTCCACGTCGTCGCGTTTGCCGAAGTCGCGTCTATACTCCTTGTCGAGCGTGTCGGGGGCATACTCGAGGTGTCCGGTGATGAAGAATTCGCGACCGCCACGCGCCATCACCATGCTGACGCCGCTCTCGCCAGACTCGGCCAGGATGGTGAGCTCCGGGTGGGTGATGAGGTCGCCACGCCGTATCTCGGTGTGGCGGCTGTGGGGCATCATAAACTCGTCGTCGAAACCGCGGAAGATGGGCAGCCGGTCGACGAGCACGCGCTGGTGGAACACGCCAAACATCTTTTTGGGCAGTGCATACTTGGGGATGTTGTAGAAATGGTAGAGGCTGGCCTGTGCAGCCCAGCAGATGTAGAGGGTGGAGGTGACATGCGTGCGCGCCCAGTCGAAGATGCCGGTAATCTCATCCCAGTATTCCACGTCCTCGAAGTCGAGCAGTTCGATAGGGGCTCCGGTGACGATCATGCCGTCCCACTTCTGCTGCTTCAGGATGTCGAAGTCCTTGTAGAACATCATCATATGCTCGATGGGGGTGTTCTTGGGCGTATGGTTCTTCAGCTTCATGAAGTTGATCTCTATCTGCAGCGGGGTGTTGGAGAGCAGGCGTATGAGGTCGGTCTCGGTGGTGATCTTGAGGGGCATGAGGTTGAGCACCACGATCTTGAGCGGGCGCACCATCTGCGAGTGGGCGCGGCTCTCGTCCATCACGAAGATGTTCTCCGTCTTGAGCAGTTCGATGGCAGGAAGCCTGTCGGGTAATCTGAGCGGCATGTGTAATGTGTCTTTTTCTTTTTAATTTCAGCAAAGTTAGCAATAAAATGTGACAACACGTTTTATGCAGGCATAAAATATCGCTAAAATGTTCCACGGCACCGCACGAGCCATACTCTATCATAATTTCGATGACAACTTTTTCTGTCCTTCTGTCACCATTTGTCACATCCGTATAGTACCTTTGCACCCGAAAAGAACTGGTTGACTATTTAAGATTAAAGTACAATGGAAAAGAACTTCAAAGAAAGGGTGCGTAAGGCAGGAATCGTATTCGCTGCTGCATTGGCGGTGATATTGGGCTGTTGCTACTTCTTCAGTCCTCAGGGCTATCGGCAAAAACAGAAAGAGGCTGAAGCGAACAGCTGTTCTGACAGCAGTTCGCATGACGCCTATCAGAAACGATGGATTACGCTTTTCTAAGCCGTACCCTCCAGCTGTATACAGCCCTAACATAAAGCCCCGCAACCGTACTTGCCGGTTGCGGGGCTTTGCTGTGTGTGTGGCTGGGGCGTCATGCCCCACCCTATCTGTCTGTGGCGGTGCGGGTGTTTACCAGAGCTGCAGGCGCTCGCTCTCGGGGATAAACATCTTGTCGCCCTGCTTCACGCCGAAGGCCTCATACCAGGCTGCGATGTGGGGCAGCGCACCGTTGACGCGCCACTCGCCCAGCGAATGGGGGTCGCGCTTCACGCGGTTGCGTATCTCCTGCTCGGTGATGTTCTGTCCCCACACACCGGCATAGGCGATGAAGAAGCGCTGCTCGGCGGTGAAGCCGTCCTTGCTCTTGAGCGGCTGCTGGGCTGTGGCGTTCTTGAAGGCATTGAATGCCACCTGCAGGCCTCCGTGGTCAGCGAGGTTCTCGCCGAGGGTGTAGCGGCCGTTGCAGTGGAGGCCGGGCAGCACCTCGATGGCATCGAAGAAGTTGGCATAGAGCGTGGCGCGCTCGTCGAAGCCCTTGGCGTCGGCGGCTGTCCACCAGTCGTGGAGGTTGCCGTCGGCATCATACTGGCGGCCCTGGTCGTCGAAGCCGTGTGTCATCTCATGACCGATGACCACGCCGATGGCTCCATAGTTGAAGGCGGCATCGGCCTTGGGGTCGAAGAAGGGGCGCTGCAGGATGCCTGCGGGGAAGCAGATCTCGTTGGTGGTGGGGTTGTAGTAGGCGTTGACCGTCTGCGGAGTCATATGCCAGTCGTCACGGTCGACGGGCTTGCCGGCTTTTTCGGCAATCTGCTTGTTGAGGGCGAAGAGGTGTGTGGCCACCACATTCTCATAGAGGCTCTTGGCAGGATCGATGGTGAGGCTGCTGTAGTCGGTCCACTTGTTGGGATAGCCAATCTTCACATAGAACTTGTCGAGCTTGTTGTGGGCATTTGCCTTCGTGGAGTCGCTCATCCAGGTCTGCGCGTCGATGCGCTCGCCGAGGCTCACCTGGAGGTTGTGCACGAGCTGTTCCATCATCTTCTTCGACTGGGCGGGGAAGAAGCGCTCGCAGTACATCTTGCCGAGTGCCTCACCCATGGCGCTCTGCACCTGGTTGGTGGCGCGCTTCCAGAGAGGCTGGTCTTCCTTGCTACCGCTCATGGTCTTGCCGAAGAACTCGAAGTTGGCCTCGCGGATTTCGTCGGAGAGATAGGCCTTGCTGCTCTGGATGACGTCCCACTCCATATAGGCGCGCAGCTCGTCGGCCGAGAGCAGGGGCAGCAGCTTGTCGAGACCGGCAAAGAAGGCGGGCTGCCCGACGATCAGCTCCTGCAGATACTGCGGGTCGATGCCGCGTGCCTGCGAGTAGGCCTTGAGAGGGATGTTGGGATAGTCCTGCTCAAACTGTGCGAGGGTGGTCTTGTTGTAGTTGGCCTGCGGGTTGCGCAGCTCCACGTTGCTCTTGGAGATGAGCGCCAGCTCGGTCTCAAAGCGGAAGACGGCCTGCATCTTGCTCTGTGCTTCGGCCTGGCTGAAGCCATAGAGCTGGAACATCTGCACGCCATACTTCTTGTAGGCTTCACGGATGTCGCGCGTGGCCTTGTCGTTGTTGACATACCAGTCTTTCTGGCCGAGGGTCAGTCCGCCCTGTCCGAGCGAGAAGATGTTCATCGTGACGTTCTTGTCGTCGGCACCGAAATAGCCGCCGAAAGGCACACCGAGGCCCATCTTGGCATACTTCATCTGCAGCTGGTGCAGGGCGTCGAGGGTCTTGGCAGCCTCAATCTCGTCGAGCAGGGGCTTCACGGGGGCTATGCCCTCGCGGTTGCGGCGGGCAGAGTCGAGGGCGAGCGCATAGAAGTCGCTGAGCTTACGCTCGTTGGTGCCTTCGGCATACTTCTTCTTGCGCAGGTCGGTGAGGATGAGGTTGATCTGCTTGTTGACGTTCTCCTGCAGCATGTCGAAACTGCCGTAGCGGCTGTAGGCAGCCGGCAGGGGATTGTTTTTCTGCCATCCACCGGTGGCAAACTGGTAGAAGTCGCTGGCTGGACTGACGGTCT
Organism: Bacteroidaceae bacterium; assembly: GCA_963592505.1. Lineage (GTDB taxonomy): Bacteria > Bacteroidota > Bacteroidia > Bacteroidales > Bacteroidaceae > Prevotella. The sequence continues at coordinate 12,962 of CAVAXH010000018.1, read as the reverse complement.
TGTCAAGGTCGCCCATCACCAGTCCCGACTTGTTCTGGCCCATCACCGCGCAGGCAGGTGCTGCGGCAAACATGAGCACGGGGATGATTTGCTTCATTTTCATCATTGGTGTGTGTATGTTTTGTTTATTTACTATTGTCGGCTGTGAGTTGCTCGAGAACCTCGGAGAGCTCAAGCCAGCGGTCGTTCTCCTTGTCGAGGGCTTGGCGCGTGGCGGTGTATTCGCTCACGAGCTTCATGTCTGCGGCGTTCTCGGGCTGCATGAAGAGCTGATCGAGTTCGGCTATGCGCGCTTCCATCCCGGCTATGCGCTTCTCCGACTCCTCCACGTCGCGGCTGGCCTTGCGCAGTTTCTTCTGCTGCTCCTTGTGGTCGAGGTAGCTCTGCTTGCCCGCCGAGCCATCGGCGGGCTGTGACTGGGTTGTGGCGGCAGGCTGAGCTGCTGCTGGCTGTTGCTGCAGGGCCTCGCTGACGGTGGCTGCCCCGCGGGTGCGCAGGTAGTCGTAGATGCCCCCGAGATGCTCGGTGACCTTGCCTCCGCCAAACTCGTAGACCTTGGTGACCAGCCCGTCGAGAAACTCGCGGTCGTGCGACACGATGATGGCGGTGCCGTCGAAGGCCTTGATGGCCTCCTTGAGCACATCTTTCGAGGCCATGTCGAGGTGGTTGGTGGGCTCGTCGAGGATGAGCAGGTTGACGGGCTCGAGCAGCAGGCGTATCATGGCCAGACGCGAGCGTTCGCCGCCCGAGAGCACTTTGACGCGCTTCTCCGACGTCTCGCCGCCAAACATGAATGCACCGAGCAGGTCGTTGATCTTCAGACGCATCTCGCCCGTGGCCACCTGGTCGATGGTGTCGTAGATGGTGATGCTCTCGTCGAGCAGCTGGGCTTGGTTTTGTGCGAAGTAGCCTATCTGCACGTTGTGGCCGGTCTTGAGTGTTCCGGTGTGCGTGATCTCGCCCATGATACACTTCACGAGGGTCGACTTGCCTTCGCCGTTCTTGCCCACGAAGGCCACCTTCTCGCCGCGCTTGATGGTGAGGTCCACGTGGCTGAAGACGGTGTGGTCGCCATAGCTCTTGGCCACGTCCTGGCAGATGACGGGATAGTCGCCCGACCGCAGGCACGGCGGAAACTTCAGGTGCATGGCGCGGCGGTCGACCTCATCGACCTCTATGGGCACCATCTTCTCCAGCTGGCGTATGCGCTGTTGCACCTGCACAGCCTTCGTGGCCTGATAGCGAAAGCGGTCGATGAAGGCCTGTATGTCGGCCATCTCCTTCTGCTGGTTCTCGTAGGCACGCAGCTGCTGCTGGCGGCGCTCCTCGCGCAAGGTGACATACTGGTCGTATTTCACCCGGTAGTCTTCTGCGTGTCCGCAGGTGATCTCTATGGTGCGGTTGGTGACGTTGTTGATGAAGGCGCGGTCGTGGCTCACGAGCACCACGGCACTGCCGGTCTGGGCCAGGAAGGTCTCCAGCCAGCGTATGCTCTCTATGTCGAGGTGGTTGGTGGGCTCGTCGAGGAGCAGCACGTCGGGACGCCGCAGCAGTATCTTGGCCAGCTCGATGCGCATGCGCCATCCACCCGAGAACTCGCGCGTGGGACGGTCGAGGTCGGAGCGGTCGAATCCAAGTCCTGCCAGTGTGCGTTCCATCTGGGCCTCATAGTTGTCGCCGCCCATCATCATGAAGCGGTCGTGCTCCTGGGTGAAACGGTCCACGAGAGACATATAGTCGGCACTGTCATAGTCGGTGCGGTCGGCCATCTGCTGCTGCATGCTGTCCAGGCGGGCCTTCATGCCGACATGGTCGCTGAAGGCCTTGCGGGTCTCCTCGCGCACGGTGGTGTCGTCGGTGAGGCGCATCACCTGCGGCAGGTAGCCTATGGTGGTGTCATTGGGGATGGCCACGGTGCCTGCCGTGGGCTGCTGTTGCCCGCAGAGCACCTTGAGCATGGTGGACTTTCCTGCGCCGTTCTTGCCCACGAGGGCTATGCGGTCGTGGTCGTTCACCACGAAACTGACGTTCTGGAAGAGCGGGCGCACGCCAAACTCCACTTTAAGGTTTTCTACTGAAATCATTTGTTGCGCTAATGCGTTTATCCGTGCAAAGTTACAAAAAAATGTTTATTCCGTCTGTCACTGTCGCAGCTTTTTGTTATCTTTGCGGTCTGGGACACATTATATATATGTCTACACCGACACTATTTGTTTGAAACAAAATCATTATTCAATATTTATACAGACACCATGAGACGTCTCTTTCTTCTGCTGGCTGCCTTGCTGGGCGCCACCGCTTACGCTGCTGCGCAGACATCCCCTGCCGAGGGGCTGCGCATGGGAGTCATCGGCGACAGCTATGTGCGCAACCACCGCGAGCCGGTGGAGAACACGTGGCACTGCAAGCTGGCACGCAAGTATGGCATGCGCTACTACAACTACGGTCGCAACGGCAGCTGCGTGTCGGCCGACATGCGCGTGTGGGGGCCTTCAGTGGCCCACCGCTACGGTGAGATGGCCGACTCGCTCGACATCATCGTCGTCATTGCAGGCCACAACGATGCCGCTCGTCTGGCGGCCACCGTCAGCGACACCACCACCACGTTGGCCCACTACCGCGAGGAGTGCCAACGGCTCTGCCAGGGTCTCATCGAGCGCTATCCCAAGGCACGCATCTTCTGGTTTACGCCCTGGGCGCACGACAATCCCAACTTTGCCACCATCGTGGATGCCACCAAGGACATCTGCGGCAGCCTGGGCATACCGGTCTTCGATGCGTTTCACGACAGCAACATCTTTGCACGCAGCGACGCGTTCCGGAACATCTACTTCCAGGGCGGTGCACGCGACCACGCACACCTCAACGCCCTCGGCCACGACAGGTTTCTGCCTGTGGCCGAGCACTTCATCATGCAGTATCTTTTCTGAGCTGGCGGTGTGAGCCGAACTGCATCGGCATCGGCTCACACGCAGGGCATCAGGCCATCTGCCGCAGGGCGGCCATCAGCTGGGTGTTCTCGGTCTTGGTGCCTACGGTGATGCGCAGGCACTGCCGGCAGAGGGTCACGCGGGTGCGGTTGCGCACGATGATGCCGCGGTCCACAAGATAGTCGTAGACAGCCTGGGCATCGGTCATCCTAGCCAGGAAGAAGTTGGCGTCTGAGGCATACACCTCCTCGCACGCCGACAGTTCGGCGAAGGCGCGCATGAGTCGGGTGCGCTCCTGCAGCAGCATGGTCACCCACTTTTCCACCGACTCGCGGTCGGCAAGCATCTCGAGGGCGCGCTGCTGGGTGAGCAGGTTGACGTTGTAGGGGTATTTCACCTTATTAAACAGTGCAATGATGTCCCGGCTGGCAAAGGCCATGCCCAGGCGCAGGGCAGCACATGCCCACGCCTTGCTCATGGTGTTGAGCACGATGAGGTTGTCAAACTCGGTCAGGCGGGTGCGGAAGACCGGCGCCGAGGAGAAGTCGCTGTAGGCTTCGTCGATGACCACGATGCCCTGAAACTGTCGCAGCACGCGTTCTATCTCTTCCACATCGAGATTGTTGCCTGTGGGGTTGTTGGGCGAGCAGATCCACACCACCTTGGTGTGCTCGTCGCAGCGACTGAGCAGTGCGTCGGCGTGCATCTCATAGTGGGGGCCGAGGAGCACGGGGCGGTATTCCACATCGTTGGTGTCGGCAGCCACGCGATACATGCCATAGGTGGGCTCTATGGCCACCACATTGTCGATGGCCGGCTGGCAGAACACTCTGTACACCAAGTCGATGGCCTCGTCCGACCCGTTACCGAGAAAGATGTTTTCCTCGGGCACATTCTTCACCTTGGCCAGTGCCGCCTTGAGTTCTGTCTGCAGCGGATCGGGATATCGGTTGTTGGGGGTGTTGTAAGGGTTTTCGTTGGCATCGAGGAATATGCTGGCCTGCCGTCCGGCATATTCGTTTCGGGCTGAGCTGTAGGGTGCCAGGTTCCAGATGTTGGGTCTGACCAGTTGTTGCAGTGGTTTCATCGTCGTTGCTCTTCGTCTGTTTGTTTTCGTAGGGATGGGATATTGTTGCGTGGTTCTATAAATCAGCAAACGCAAACTGTCGTTCATCCGACAATTTCACGGTGGCCGTTATAAGAAACACCCTTTTATTCTGAGGGTTGCAGGCCCAACTTGCTCATTCTGATGCGCATAGCCTGCGCGTGTGCCTCGAGTTGTTCATTTTCAGCCATACACGCCACCGCACTGCCTATGCTTGCTATGCCCTGCTCGTCGAGATGCTGGAAGGTGACCTTGCGGTTGAAACTGTCGAGGTTTACGCCGCTGTATGCCAGTGCATGCTGATGGGTGGGCAGCGTGTGGTTGGTGCCGCTGGCATAGTCGCCGGCGCTCTCGCAGGCCCATTTGCCGAGAAACACGCTGCCGGCGTTGACCACCTGCTGGGCCAGCGTCGCATAGTCGCTGGTGGCAATGATGAGGTGCTCGGGGGCATAGGCGTTGCTGAGCCGCACAGCCTCCTGCTTGTCGTGTACCACCACGCAGAGTGAGCTCTCGAGGGCCTGGCAGGCTATCTGCTTTCGGGGCAGGGCCTGCAGCTGCCGGTCAACCTCAGCCGTCACGCGGTCGGCCACCTGGGTGGAGGTGGTGATGAGCAGCACCTGCGAGTCGGGGCCGTGCTCGGCCTGCGACAGCAAGTCGGCAGCCACAAACGCTGCGTCGCTGCTCTCGTCGGCGATGACGCACACCTCGCTGGGACCAGCGGGCATGTCGATGGCTGTGGCATCAAGACTCACCAGCTGCTTGGCGGCCATCACATACTGGTTGCCCGGTCCGAAAATCTTGTAGACGCGCGGTATGGTCTCGGTGCCGTAGGCCATTGCGCCAATGGCCTGCACGCCTCCGGCTTTGTAGACGTGGTGCACACCGGCTATCTGTGCTGCCACAAGGATGGCCGGGTTGACCTTTCCCTCGCGGTCGGGGGGCGTGCAGAGCACGATGTGGGGGCATCCGGCTATGCGGGCGGGCGTGGCGAGCATGAGCACCGTGGAGAAGAGGGGGGCGGTGCCGCCGGGCACATAGAGCCCCACCCGCTCTATGGGCACGCTCTTCTGCCAGCAGACCACGCCGGGGGCGGTCTCTATGCGGCGGCTTTCAAACCGCTGGGCTTCGTGAAACGCAGCAATGTTCTTGTGGGCCAGCGTCAGCGCCTCCTTCAGGTGGGCGGGCACCAGGCGGGCAGCCTCCTGCATCTCGGCATCGCTGACGGCCAGGTCGTGCAGACGGGCATGGTCAAACTGCTCTTCATATTTTCTGACGGCCTCGTCGCCACCGGCTTTCACATCGCTGAGGATGGTGGCCACAGTGGCATGCAGGCGTGCGGTGTCGAGGTGGGGACGGCGGGTGAGGTCAGCCCACTGTTCCGGGGCTGGATGTATGACGGTTCTCATAGTGATAGCAGTGCTTATTGGGATGTTCGTATCTCCTACATGATGATTTTCTCGATGGGGCACACCAGTATGCCCTGTGCGCCCAGTTCCTTGAGCTGGCCTATGATCTGCCAGAAGCGGTCTTCGCCGATGACGGTGTGTATGGCACACCAGTCGGGATCAGAGAGGGGTATGACCGTGGGGCTCTTCACGCCGGGCAACACCTGCGTGACGGCTTCCACCTGCTGGCGCGGCACGTTCATCATCACATACTTGCGCCCCTGCGCTCCCCTCACGGCCTCAAAGCGGAAGAGCATCTCGTCGAGGATGGTGCGCTTCTCGGCATTCATCTGCCAATTGGCTATGAGAGCGGCCTCGCTGGTCATCACCGTCTCCACCTCCCTGAGGTTGTTGTGCACGAGCGTGGAACCTGACGACACGATGTCGAAAATGGCATCGGCAAGTCCTATGCCGGTGCTGATCTCCACCGAGCCGGTGATGACGTGTATGTCAGCGCTGATGTGGTGGCTGTCCATGAACGCGCGCAGGATGTTGGGGTATGAGGTGGCTATCTTGCGGCCGTCAAACCACGACAGACCTGCATAGTCGGTGTGCTGGGGGATGGCCAGTGCAAGGCGGCAACGCGAGAACCCCAACCGGCTGACGGTCTGCACGTCGGCCTGCTTCTCACGTATCTCGTTCTCGCCCACAATGCCGATGTCGGCCACGCCGCTGGCCACGCTCTGCGGTATGTCGTCGTCGCGCAGGAAGAGCACCTCCAGCGGGAAGTTGCTGCTCTGCACGAGCAGTGTGCGCTTGCTTTCTTTCACCTGGATATCGGCCTCTCTGAGCAGATTCATCGTGTCTTCATAGAGGCGCCCTTTCGACTGAACGGCTAATCTTATCATACCTATTCTTGTTTTATGTGTGAGTGTTACCGGAATATCTAATATTATATAAAATGATGCAGCAAAATTAGTCATTTCCATCCATTTGTGCAATAAATGTATTAATTTTGTAGCCATTTATGATGAAATCACACGCGTTTTACATATTTATCCTGTTTTTATTTTTCGTTTCGTGCACCGAAACGAAGAAGCCGGCACTCACCCCCTGGGGCACTTCGCTCGAGGGCGACACCATCAGCAGTGACATCAGCGTGGCTGACATCCAGAGCAATGGCGAGCTCATCATGCTCACCCTGTCGGGCCCCGACACCTACTACGACTATCACGGGCGGGGCATGGGACTGCACTATCTGCTCTGCCAGAAGTTTGCCGAACGGCTGGGGGTGTCGCTGCGCGTGGAGGTGTGCAAGGACACGGCGGAGATGGTGGCGCGCCTGCAGCGCGGCGAGGGCGACGTCATTGCCTGTCCGTTGCCGCGCCAGGTGAAGGGCGTGCTGCATGCCGGTGTCACCGATGGGCGTCACCACACCGCATGGGCCGTGCAGGCAGGATGCCGCGAACTGGCCGACAGCCTCAACAGTTGGTACACCCCGGCATTGGCCGAAGGGGTGCGGCGCGAGGAGCAGTTTGTGTTGTCGGCACGCAGCATCAAGCGCCACGTCTACGCACCCATGCTCGACCGTTCCACCGGAGCCATCTCGCGCTACGACAACGTCTTCCGCCGCTATGCGCCGCTGGCGCGCTGGGACTGGCGTCTGCTGGCCGCCCAGTGCTATCAGGAGTCGACCTTCGACCCCAAGGCCCGCTCGTGGGCAGGTGCCTGCGGCCTCATGCAGATCATGCCGGCCACTGCCGACTATCTGGGGCTTGCCCGCGCCGACATCTTCGATCCTGAGCAGAACATCGCGGCAGCGGTGAAGTATATCCGCGAGCTCACCACCCGCTTCCAGGATGTGCCTGGGGCCGAGCGCACGCTCTTCGTGCTGGCAAGCTACAACGCCGGCTACTTTCACATCCGCGACGCTATGGCGCTGGCCACCAAGCATGGCGCCGACGCACACCAGTGGGCCGACGTGCGCCAGTATGTGCTGGCACTGCGCTCTCCCGCCTACTACAACGATCCCGTGGTGAAGCACGGCTACATGCGCGGTGGCGAGACGGTCGACTATGTCGACAAGATTCGCAGCCGGTGGGCTGAATACCGCGGCATGGCGGGAGCGGCAACGGGCGGGAGCGGCGGATTTGTCACACAGCCCGAGCGCGCCCGCCGCAACTACAAGTGGCATCTGTAAGCCAGGGGTATATGAAGGGGCTGTCCGTTGAGGCAATGCCCCCTTCAGAACCGCGCCATGCGCAGGCGATCCATAAAAAAACTACGATTTTTGGCGTCGTGTTAGGGATATTTCCCGATTTTTTATTACCTTTGCAAACCTTTTGTGCTATAACAGAAGGCATCAGGGTAAAAAACAGGCATTTGAACAATATAACAAAAACATGCGTCAACTTAAAATTACCAAAAGCATAACCAACCGCGCAGGCGAAGCGTTGGACAAGTATCTCGTGGAGATCGGGCGAGTGCCCATGATCACTGTGGAGGAAGAGATAGAACTGGCACAGAAGATCAAGAAAGGAGGGCGCATAGGTGAACGGGCCAAGGACAAACTGGTGAAGGCCAACCTGCGCTTCGTGGTGTCGGTGGCCAAGCAGTATCAGCACCAGGGACTGGGACTGACTGACCTCATCGATGAGGGCAACATCGGACTGGTGAAAGCCGCAGAGAAGTTTGACGAGACACGTGGCTTCAAGTTTATCTCGTATGCCGTGTGGTGGATTCGCCAGAGCATACTGCAGGCCATTGCCGAGCAGAGCCGCATCGTGCGTCTGCCGCTCAACCAGGTGGGAGCATTGTCGAAAATCAATGCTGTGATATCAAAGTTTGAACAGGAACACCAGCGCCGTCCTTCGGTGCACGAACTGTCGGAGCTGACTGATATCGACGAAATCAAGATCGACCAGACCATCAAGGCCGACAACCACCACATGAGCATCGACGCTCCTTTCCAGGAAGACGACGACAACAGCATGGCCGACGTGCTGGCATCAGGCGAAGACAGCCGGGCCGACAAGCATGTAGACTATGAGAGCATGTCGCACGAGCTCGACACCGTGCTGCGCAACGTACTGAAAGACAGAGAGATCACCATCGTGCGTGAATGCTTTGGTATAGGCTGCAACGAGAAGGGACTCGAAGAGATTGGCGACCAGCTCGGACTCACTCGCGAGCGCGTCAGACAGATACGCGAGAAGAGCATCGTGAAGCTCAGAGAGAGCGGCTACGCCAAACTGCTCATCAAGTATCTGGGATAAGAAGCACTGCCTCTTCCCCACTCCGCCCGCACTGAGCGGGCGAAGGCTGCCGCCGATAACCCACGCCACCACACCGCAAACAATCAGATATAAAGGATGGAAGAAAACTGCATAGAGGTCAAGGGCGCAAGAGTCAACAACCTGAAGAACATCAGCCTCAAGATTCCACGCGGCAAGTTTATCACCATTACCGGAGTGTCAGGCTCCGGCAAGTCGTCGTTGGCTTTCGACACACTGTATGCCGAAGGTCAACGACGTTATGTTGAAAGCCTGTCGAGCTACGCCCGACAGTTTATGGGCAGGATGAACAAGCCCGAATGCGACTTCATCAAGGGATTGCCGCCCGCAATAGCCATTGAACAGAAGGTTATTGCACGCAACCCGCGCTCCACCGTGGGCACCTCCACGGAGATCTACGAGTACATGAAGCTGCTCTTTGCACGCATCGGCCACACCTTCTCGCCACAGTCAGGACAAGAGGTGCGCCGCCACACCATCGACGACGTGGTCAACCAGACCTTCACCTTCACCGACGGCACGCGCTTCATGGTGCTGGCTCCACTTCATGTGACCGAAGGACGCACCGTGGAGCGGCAGCTGGAGATGTATCTGCAGGAGGGATACACACGCGTGGCAACGGGTGCCGACGTGGTGAAGATCGAAGACCTGCTCGCTGCTCACACACCGCTTGAGACAGAAGGCATGTATCTCGTGATCGACCGCATGAGCGTGTCGCATGCCAAAGACAGCGTGGCACGTCTCACCGACTCGGTGGAGACGGCTATGTATGAGGGCGATGGCGCCTGCCGGCTGCTCTTCATGCCCTCTGCACTGGCCTACGACTTCTCATCGCGCTTCGAGGCCGACGGCATCACCTTCGAGGAGCCCACCGAAAACCTGTTCTCATTCAACTCGCCCATCGGCGCCTGCCCCACCTGCGAGGGTTTTGGCAGCATCATCGGCATCGACGAGCGATTGGTGGTGCCCAACACCACACTATCGGTCTACGACGGCTGTGTGCAGTGCTGGCATGGCGACAAGATGCAGGGATGGAAAGACGAGTTCTGCCGTAGGGCCAGACACGACGACTTCCCCATCTTCACGCCCTATATGGAGCTCACCGCACAACAGAAGGGATGGCTCTGGCACGGTCTGCCCTGCGACCGCACAGCCGACGGCTCGCTGCACGACGATGCGGTCTGCATCGATGCCTTCTTCCAGATGGTGAAAAACAACCAATACAAGATACAATACCGTGTGATGCTCAGCCGTTATCGCGGCAAAACCGTCTGCCCCGACTGTCTGGGCGGCCGACTGAAGAAGGAAGCCACCTGGGTCAAGATCGGCGGACGCAGCATCGTGGACCTCACGGAGATGCCCGTAGGACATCTGGCCACGTGGTTCGACAACCTGCAGTTGCCTGCCCACGAGCACGAGATCGCCAAGCGGCTGCTCACAGAGATCACCACACGTCTCCACTTCCTCTGCGAGGTGGGACTACCTTACCTCACCCTTAACCGCAGAAGCAACTCCCTCTCGGGAGGCGAGAGCCAACGCATCAACCTCACCACATCGCTCGGCTCGTCGCTCGTGGGAAGCCTCTATATCCTCGACGAGCCCAGCATCGGACTCCACAGCCGCGACACCGACAGGCTCATACACGTGCTGAAGGAACTGCAGGCGCTCGACAACACCGTGGTGGTGGTGGAGCACGATGAGGAGATCATGCGTGCTGCCGACTGGCTCATCGACATCGGCCCCGATGCCGGAGAACAAGGCGGACAAGTGGTCTATGAGGGCTCCCTGCCGCCTGCCGCCAAGGACAACGATGACCTGCAGCGCATGCTGGCCGAGCACCCGCAGAGCCACACCCTGCGCTACCTGACAGGCGATGAGCAGATAGCCACACCCACAGCACGACGGCAGTGGAACCAGAAGGTGGTGCTGCGTGGCTGCCGCATGAACAACCTCAAGGGCATCGACGTGGAACTGCCACTCAACGTGCTCACCGTGGTGACGGGTGTGTCGGGCTCGGGCAAGTCGAGCCTGGTGAAGGGCATACTCTACCCCACCCTCAAACGCCACATGAACGAGGTGGCCGACACGCCGGGAGAGCACCTCGCCCTGGAAGGCGACTGGACCGCACTGCGCCACGTGGAGTTTGTGGACCAGAACCCCATCGGCAAGAGCACACGCTCCAACCCCGCCACATACCTCAAGGCATACGATGCCATACGCGATCTCTTTGCCAGCCAGCCACTGGCCAAGCAGATGGGCTTCACACCACAGTATTTCTCATTCAACGCTGAGGGCGGACGATGCGAGGACTGCAAGGGTGCCGGTGAAATCACCGTGGAGATGCAGTTTATGGCTGACCTCACGCTGACCTGCGAGGCTTGCCACGGACAACGCTTCAAAAGCGACATCCTCGACGTGAGATACGAGGGCAAGAACATCAGCGACGTGCTCAACATGACCGTCGACGAAGCCATCGCCTTCTTCACACAGCACGGCTGCCACACCATTGCCTCACGACTGAAGCCTCTCAGCGACGTGGGACTGGGATACATACGCCTCGGACAAAGTTCCTCAACACTCTCGGGGGGCGAGAACCAACGCGTGAAACTGGCCTACTTCATAGGACAGGAACGGCAGGATCCTACTCTCTTCATCTTCGACGAGCCTACCACAGGACTGCACTTTCACGACATCGCTCGGTTGCTCCACGCCTTCAACGCACTCATCGAGCGCGGACACAGCCTCGTCGTCATCGAGCATAACCTCGACATCATCAAGGAGGCCGACTGGGTCATCGACCTCGGCCCCGACGGAGGCGACAGAGGCGGACAGCTCGTGTGTGCCGGCACGCCCGAGACGGTGGCACAGTGTGAGGCAAGCGCCACCGGAAAATACCTCAAAGAGAAACTCTGACGCCAAGCATTCCCAGAAACACCCGCACCCTATTTTCTTTCACCACTCGCCCATATATGCTGTCAATACTCATACCGACATACAACGACGACTGCAGCAACCTCGTGGCTGACCTTACGCGGCAGGCACAAGCACTAGGCCCGGCCGACTGGGAGATCGTGGTGGCCGACGACGGCTCCACCGACAGCGATGTCATTGCCCGCAACGCCGTCATAGGGCAGCAGCCCGGCTGCCGCCTGGTCAGGAGCACCGCAAACATTGGCCGCGCCGCCATACGCAACCTGCTGGTGGCTGAGGCCAAGGGCGACCTGCTGCTCTTCGTGGATGCCGACATGCACGTGGCAAGTTCCGATTTTCTGCAGGCATATCTCGCCGCCAGCAAACTGAGCCAGGTGGTCTACGGGGGCTATGCCGTGGAGGGCAGCGACACCTCAAACCTGCGCTTTGTCTACGAAAACAAAGGCAAGAGAAACCACACACCCGAGATGCGCAGCCTGCACCCTTATACAGACTTCCATACCTCCAACTTCCTTGTGCCGCGTGCGGTGATGCAAGCCATTCCCTTCGACGAGCGCTTCCGCCACTACGGCTACGAAGACGTGTTCTTCGGCAAAGAGCTGCAGCGCCACGGCATAAGCATCACACACATCGACAACCCCGTGGTGTTCAGCGATTTTGAAACGAACGCCGACTTTCTGCGCAAGACCGAAGAAGGCATGCGCACGCTGCGCCTCTTCAGTAGCGAGCTGCAGGGCTTCTCGGCATTGCTCCCCATTGCCAGCGCGCTTGAACGATGGCATCTCAAACCGCTGACGGCCAGCCTGTTTCGGCTGACGAAAAAAGCCCTTCTGGCCAATCTGCTCTCTGCCAAACCGAGCCTTTTGGCCTTTCAGATCTACAAGCTAGGCTATTATCTTAGTTGTACATAATAGATACCCTGCCTCAATAATTCATAGGCGTGCTATTGCTGTTCTATACGGGGCAGGTGGAAGAACTGCAGTCGTTTGCCCTTTGTACTTGAGTCCATAAGCCCTAACACTCGGGTCCTTTGGCTCTTGGGACTCGAGTGTTAGGGCTTATGGACTCGAGTGTTAGGGCTCAAGGACTCGAGTGTTAGGGCTCGAGGACTCAAGTGTTTGGGCAGAAGGCCCAGCTTGCATAATTCATAGGCGCAGCACATCATACTGACTATTGCTAATTGGATTAATACATGCGACGATGCAGTCAGAACCAATTGGCAATAGATGGGCATGCTACGCCTATGAATTGTGCAGACTAAAAAAGGCAACTATATACTGTTAGGCACGACTGCTAATCAATTTATATGAATATATCG
>CAVAXH010000017.1:0-24723 GCA_963592505.1 Bacteroidaceae bacterium | reverse complement strand
CCTCCAACCACATCATGAAGGGATGCACCGTCATGGAGGGCGACTGCGTGGCACGGGTGTTTGCCGTGGGCGACGCCACGGCATCGGGCAAGGTGTTTGAGGCCGCACAGGTCAAGGACGGCGAGGCCACGCCGCTCAGCCTGCGCCTCAACCAGTTGGCTGAGCTCATCACCAAGGCCAGCTACGCCATAGGCATCGTGATCGTCGTGGGCCGTATGGCACGCCACGCACTGCTGCTGCCCGGGGCCCGCACGGGTGCCCTGGCTGTCTGCCTGACGGTGGCGCTGTTGCTGGCGGCCGCCGTGGCCGCCGTGCTCCACTGGCGCAAGACGCGCGCCAACGCCCACAGCATCGAACTGTGGCAGATGCTCTGCTTCATGGTGCTGCCCATCGCCGGCATCGTGGTCTATTTTGCCACGGGCACCGCAGCCACCGACTGGCCGCTGCTCATACAGCATGCACTCAGCTCGGTGATGATTGCCGTCACGCTCATCGTGGTGGCCGTGCCCGAAGGCCTGCCCATGGCCGTCACGCTGAGCCTGGCCTTCAGCATGAAGCGGCTGATGAAGCAAAACACGCTGCCGCGCACCATGCACGCCTGCGAGACGATGGGCGCCGTGTCGGTGATCTGCTCCGACAAGACGGGCACGCTCACACAGAACCAGATGACGGTCGTCGGAACGGCATTTGCCGGACTGGCCGACCAGCGGCTGGCCGACGACCGCGCGTCGGCGCTCCTCAAGGAGTGCATCGCCGTCAACACCACGGCCAACCTCGACTTCTCCGACACCCAGAATGGCGGCCGGACAAAGACCATCGGCAACCCCACGGAGGGGGCACTGCTCCTCTGGCTCAACGGCCAGGGCGTCGACTATCTCGCCCTGCGCGAGTCGGTCGAAGTGATTGACCGCCTGCAGTTTTCCACCGAACTGAAATACATGGCCACCATCGTCAGGTCGGCCGTCACGGGCTGCCCCGTGGTCTATGTGAAGGGAGCCCCCGACATCCTCATGGGCATGTGCTCGCTCAGCGATGCCGACCGCCAGGCTTACCTCGACCGGCTGGCCGACTATCAGAGCCACGCCAACCGCACGCTGGCCTTTGCCTGCAAGCAGCTCGACACCACCGACGGCACGTTCCGCGACGGCCGCCTGGCCGTCGGCGACCTCACGATGATGGGCATCGTGGGCATCGAGGACCCGGTGCGCACCGATGTGCCTGCTGCCATTGCCGACTGTCTGGGCGCCGGCATACAGGTGAAGATCGTCACCGGCGACGCTCCCGGCACCGCCAAGGAGATAGGCCGGCAGCTGGGCCTCTGGCAAGCCACCGACACCGACGACAACCTGCTCATCGGCACCGATCTGGCCGCCATGGACGACGACACGCTCCGGGCACGCCTGCCCCGGGTGAAGATCATCTCGCGGGCACGCCCCAACGACAAGGAGCGCGCCGTGCGCCTGCTGAAGGGCCTGGGCTATGTGGTGGCCGTCACCGGCGACGGCACCAACGATGCGCCCGCACTCAACGCCGCCAACGTCGGACTGTCGATGGGCGACGGCACCGCCGTGGCCAAGGAGGCCAGCGACATGACCATCATCGACAACTCGTTTGCCACCATCGCCAACGCCGTGATGTGGGGACGCTCGCTCTACAAGAACATCAAGCGCTTCATACTCTTCCAGATGACCGTCAACGTGGCGGCATGCCTCATCGTGGCCATCGGCGCCTTCATCGGCGAGGAGTCGCCGCTCACGGTGACGCAGATGCTGTGGGTCAACCTCATCATGGACACCTTTGCCGCGCTGGCGCTGGCCTCGCTGCCGCCCACACGCACGGTGATGGCCGAGAAGCCGCGTGCCGTCGACGAGAGCATCCTCAAGGGCATGGGCACCAGCATCGTGGGGGTGGGATGCGCGTTCACAGCGCTGCTGCTCGCCCTCTGCATCTTCCTGCAGCACACCAGCGTGACGGCCCTCGCCGACATCTTCGACGGCACAGCCCGGTGGGGTGCCTACGACGGTCTGTCGGCCTATGAGCTCAGTCTGTTCTTCACGATCTTTGTCATGCTGCAGTTCTGGAACCTCTTCAACGCCAAGGCGTTCATGACCGGCGAGTCGGCCTTCAAGGGCTTGTCGTGGACCGACACGCGGTGGTTTATCATCATCGTGCTGGTCATCTTCGTGGGCCAGGTGCTCATGACCGAATGTCCCGGCCTGCAGGAGATGTTCAATGTGGCTGAGGGCGGCGTGCATCCTGCCGACTGGCTCATCATCACCCTGGCCACCTCGCTGGTGCTGTGGGCCGGCGAGGCCGTGCGCTGGTGCAAGCGCCGCTGGCGCACGTGCTGACAATGCTGCTCACATTGCCTTCTTTTGTCCTAATCAATGCATTTAGCGGAAGAGCTTGTTTTTTCGCCCGAAGAGATTGCCGGATAGAAAAATATTGATTAACTTTGCGCATGAAAGGAATGAGGCCGTGGTCAACGGCTTAAAAGACAAGGCAATGAACAACTACATACGATTCGACTGGGCCATGAAGCGGCTGCTTCGCAACAAGGCAAACCATGCCGTGTTGGAGGGCCTGATGTACTCGCTGCTCAACGAGAAGTTCACGATAAAGCGGTTTCTCGAGAGCGAGGCCAACCAGACGGCAGAGAACGACAAGTTCAACCGTGTGGACATCCTTGCCGAGAACGAAAAGGGCGAGCTGGCCATTTTCGAGATACAAAACACCCGCGAACTTTCCTACTTCCACCGCATACTGTATGGCGTGTCGAAGGTGCTGACCGACTATATGGGCCTTGGCGACGACTACGACAAGCTGAAGAAGGTCTACTCCATCAACATCGTCTACTTCACGCTCGGGCAGGCCAGCGACTACGTCTACCACGGCCGCACCGTGTTCAAGGGCCTGCATGCGCCCAATGACATCCTGAAGCTGTCTAACAGACAGAGCGAGGTGTTCTTTGGCGACGTCATCGAGAAGGGAGCGCTGACGAAGCGCGAGGCCGGCGACATCTTCCCGGAGTACTATCTGCTGTGTGTCGACAATTTCGACAAGCTGGCCGTAAACAACCTCGACGAATGGATAGCCTTCCTGAAGACGGGCGAGATCAACGATGCGTCGAATGCTCCCGGCTTGTCTGATGCGCGCGAGTGTCTGAACTTCGACAAGCTCACCGCTGCCGAGAAGAAAGACTACGAGAAGCACATGGACAACCTGCGCTACCAGCGCAGCGTCCTGAAGACAGGCTACGACGACGGATTGCAGGAAGGCCGTGCGGAAGGCCGTGCGGAAGGTCGTGCAGAAGGTCGTGCAGAAGGTCGTGCAGAAGGTCGTGCGGAAGGCATGGCAGAAGGTCGTGCGGAAGGCATGGCAAAAGGCCGTGCGGAAGGCATGGCAAAAGGCATGGCGGAAGGCATGGCAAAAGGAAAGGCTGAAGGCGAGAAGGAGGCAAAGACAAAGATGGCCTTGAACCTTCTGTCGTTAGGCGTTCCTGTGGACACGATCGTTCAGGCATCGGGGTTGACAAAAGAGGAGATAGATGCTTTGCGCTGACATGTGCTGGTAGGGCGGAATCAATCGGCTGAGGATTTTTAATGCAGACACGAACCAGTCTCTGTGTAGTATTCACGGAAATTTAACACCTTGCGAGCCGTCGCCTTCTGGATATTATTAGTAACTTTGCATGCAAATAAACATTATAATCATTCAGTAATCTTCAGAAACGCTTATGAGAAAACTTTTACGCTTATCGCTGGCGCTCGTCGTGGCGCTCGTGGCACAGGTGGCTGTAGCCCAGACCACCGTTACCTTCACCGCCGGCACCGAAGTCGGTTCGAACACGTCGGCTTCGGGTGCCGACGAGATGTCGAAAGGCGGTGTCACCATCTCCACGACAGCAGGCGGCTTCAACTGTGCCAACGCCAACACCGGTGAGTACACCTACCGCTTTGCCAAGAACAGCAGCAACACCTTCGCTGCCACCTCCGGCAAGATCGTGAAGATCGTGCTCACCTGCACGGCCAAGGGTGCCGCCAAGTATGGCCCCGGCAGCTTCACCACCACCGAAGGCTCCTACACCTACGAGGAGAGTGGCGTGACCGGCACATGGACCGGCGAGGCTGCCTCGGTGGTGTTCACAGCCCCCAACAACCAGTTGCGTGCCACCGCCATTGAGGTGACACTGGCCGCAGAAGGTGCCTATGTGGCTGCCCCCGTCATCTCGGGCGACGCCACCTTCAAGGAGAGCACCACGGTGACCATCACCGCCGGTGAGGGCACCACCATCAAGTACACTGTCAACGGCGACGACCCCACCGACGACCGTGGTGAGGTGCTCGACTACACCGCTCCCTTCACCGTCACCGCCACCACCACCGTGAAGGCTGTGGCCTACAAGGGTGAGGTGGCCAGCGAGGTGGCCCAGCAGACGTTTGTCAAGCTCGCCACCACCGGCGAGGGCACCCTCGAGAACCCCTTCACCGTGGCCGACGTCATCTCGCTGCAGAACAGCGGCAGCGCCCCTGCTGACTCAGTCTATGTGTCGGGCATCGTGTCGCAGGCTGCCACGAGCGTGTCGTCGTATGGCGACGTGTCATACTATCTCTCCGACGACGGCAACACCGAGAACGAGATCGAGGCCTACAACAGCTACTACTTCCACAAGGCCAAGTACACCGCCATCGAGCAGGCTCCTGTGAAGGGCGACAAGGTGGTGCTCTTCGGTGCCATCACACAGTATAACAGCACCATCGAGCTGGCCCGTGGCAACTACCTCGTATCCCTCAACGGCAAGACCGAGGGCGAGACTGTGAAGGTCGACACCCTGTCGTTCACCGTCACAGAGGCTCTGGCAGCCCTGGCCGCCGGCACACAGCCCACCGGCGTGTGCTACATCACCGGCACCATCTGCGAGGATGTCGACACCACCGGCATCGGCACCTACGGCAACCTCACCTACCAGCTCACCGACGACGGTCAGACGGGCAATGCCCTGACGGTGTACCGCGGCAAGAGCTTCGGCGGCAAGTGGTTCACCAGCGACTTCTTCCTGAAGAAGGGCGACATGGTGAAGATTCTCGGCACACTCACCAACTACACCTCTGGCGACACCACCACTCCCGAGGTGAATGCCAACAGCCAGCTCATCAGCGTCAATGGCCAGACAGCCGGCGTGAACAGCCTGAAGGTCGACAGCGTCAATGCTCCGATCTACAACCTGGCTGGCCAGCGTGTGGCCGACGGCTATCGCGGCATGGTGATCCAGGGCGGCAAGAAGTTCTTCAAGAAGTAAGATGCCCCCTCTTCTGCGGCGGCGCAGCATCAGGGTGGTGCCATAGACACAGCCCACCCTTGTTGAAGCCCCGCACTTTTTTCAGACAATAATGAGCAGTCGCGTCAGCGCCTCCCCCTTGGTGGAGCGCCGGCGCGACTGTCTTGCGTTTGCTGCGGGGGTATGCCTGCCGCCACATCCTTTTTGTCCGCCGGCGGGCGCGAAAAACGGCAAATGTCTTGCTATTGTCGCCTTTTTGCCGTAACTTTGTGGAAAATTAAAACCCAACACGATTATGAGTCATCTGAAACACGCCTTCGCAGAGAAACTGCTGCGCATCAAAGCCATCAAGTTGCAGCCCGCCAACCCCTTCACATGGGCCTCAGGCTGGCACTCGCCCATCTATACCGACAACCGCATAGCCCTGTCGTATCCCGACGTGCGCTCGTTTGTGAAGCTCGAGCTCTGCCACGCCATACACGAACACTTCCCCGAGGCCACCGCAGTGGCCGGCGTGGCCACCGGAGCCATTGCCCAGGGTGCCCTCGTGGCCGACGAGCTGCAGCTGCCCTACGCCTACGTGCGCCCCAAACCCAAAGACCACGGCACCAAGAACCAGATCGAGGGACGTCTGCCCGAGGGCGCCAAGGTGGTGGTCGTCGAAGACCTCATCTCCACCGGCAGCAGCTCGCTCAAGGCCGTCGATGCCCTGCGTGAGGCAGGCTTCGAGGTGGTGGGCATGGTGGCCAGCTACACCTATGGCTTCCCCGTGGCCGAGGAGGCTTTCGAGAAAGCCGGCCTGCGCCTCGTGACACTCGGCGACTACGACCACACCATCGAGATCGCCGCCGAGACGGGCTACGTGTCGAAGGAAGACATCGAGGTGCTGAAGGAGTGGCGCAAGGATCCCGCCGCATGGCAGGCTCCCGAGGCCAAGTGACCACACGCCGTCATCACCGTCATCACACGTCAAGACAGCAAAAACAATCAGCACAATGAAGATAGAAAGCACCGTCCGCCAGATAGCCAGTCCGCAACAGGCGGTCTACAACATGCTCAGCGACCTCAGCAACATAGAGCGGGTGAAAGACCGCCTGCCCGAAGACAAGGTGAAGGACCTGCAGTTCACGGCCGACAGCATCAGCATCAGCACCGCCATGGGCAGCGTGCGCCTCGTGGTCGTCGGCCGCGACGAACCCAAGGAGATCAAGTTTGAGTCGCAGGAGAGTCCGCTGCCCTTCAACTTCTGGATACAGCTGCTGCCCGTCACCCCCGACACCTGCAAGATGAAGCTCACCATCAAGGCCGACGTCAACCCCTTTGTCGGCGGCATGGTGAAGAAACCGTTGCAGGAGGGCATAGAGCGCATTGCCGACGCCCTGCAGATGATCAACTATCAGGCATAGGCTCTGCATCCCCGCCCTGCCGCATCACCATTCGCATCAACCACACCAATCCACACCAATCCGACCATGTCCAACAAACTCTGGGAAAAGAATTTTGAGGTAAACAAAGAGATAGAGCGCTTCACCGTGGGCCGCGACCGCGAGATGGACCTCTACCTCGCCAAGTACGACGTGCTGGGCTCCATGGCCCACATCACCATGCTCGAGAGCATCGGGCTGCTCGAGGCCGACGAGCTGCAGCAGCTGCTGGCCGAGCTGAAGGCCATCTACCGCACCTGCGAGGAGGGCCGCTTTGTCATCGAGGACGGTGTGGAAGACGTACACTCGCAGGTGGAGCTCATGCTCACCCGCAAGCTCGGCGACATGGGCAAGAAGATACACAGCGGGCGCTCGCGCAACGACCAGGTGCTCGTCGACCTGAAGCTCTTCACACGCCAAGAGCTCACCGAGGTCGTCGACGGCGTGAAGACACTCTTCGACGAGCTCCTGCAGAAGAGCAACCAGTATGCCCACGTGCTCATGCCCGGCTACACACACCTGCAGATCGCCATGCCCTCGAGCTTCGGCCTGTGGTTTGGCGCCTATGCCGAGAGCCTGGCCGACGACATGCTCTTCCTGCAGGCCGCCTACCGCATGACCAACCGCAACCCCCTCGGCTCGGCCGCCGGCTACGGCTCGTCGTTCCCCCTCAACCGCACCATGACCACCGAGCTCCTCGGCTTCGACACCATGGACTACAACGTGGTCTATGCCCAGATGGGGCGCGGCAAGATGGAGCGCAACGTGGCCTTCGCCCTCGCCACCGTGGCAGGCACGCTGGCCAAGCTCGCCTTCGACGCGTGCCTCTTCAACAGCCAGAACTTCCAGTTTGTGAAGCTGCCCAAGGAGTGCACCACCGGATCGAGCATCATGCCCCACAAGAAGAACCCCGACGTCTTCGAGCTTATACGTGCCAAGAGCAACAAGCTGCAGAGCCTGCCGCAGCAGGTCATGCTCATCATGAACAACCTGCCCGTGGGTTACTTCCGCGACCTGCAGATCATCAAGGAGGTGTTTCTCCCTGCCTTCGGCGAACTGAAGGACTGCCTGCAGATGGCGGCCTACATCATCAACAAGATGGCGGTCAACGAGCACATCCTCGACAACCCCATGTACGATCCCATGTTCTCCGTTGAGGAGGTCAACAGGCTGGCGGCTGCCGGCATGCCCTTCCGCGATGCCTACAAGAAGGTGGGACTCGAGATTGAGGCCGGCACCTTCCGTGCCGACAAGAACATCCACCACACCCACGAAGGCTCCATCGGCAACCTCTGCAACGACAAGATCCGCGCGCTCATGGACACCACCCTCAGCGAGTTTGGCTTCGACCGCGTGCGGCAGGCCGAGGAAAAGTTGCTCGGAGCGTAGGGCGACGACGTTCCAATGATTTATGGCCCTGATCGCAATATGAAGAAGACCCTGTTAGCCCTTGTCGCAATGCTGACGCTGCTCGCCGGCTGTGCCGACGACCCCATCAGCCGCAGGTATCCCTGCCGATTCCTGTTCTACACCCAGTGGCACCCCACCAGCATGGTGGTGACGGCCATGACCGCCTACAACGAGTTTGTGCGCGTCAGCATCGGCGTGCAGGGTGGCGGCGGAGCCTACACCGTCAACGTCAGCGACCGTCAGGGGCGCAGCGAGACCAACAAGCTCACCAACGAGCTCGAGAACCGCTACTACACCACCGGCATCTATCTCGGTGCCGGCGGCTCCTCGGGCGCCATCATCATGGGCCAGACCAATTTCAACGGACGTGTGGCATGGGACGCCCTCTGCCCCAACTGCACCATGGACTACATCACCAAGTACCAGCTCCGTTGGACCGACGACGCCACCCGCGTGCGTTGTGCCTCCTGCGGACGCACCTACTCGCTCGAGACCGGCAACATCCTCGACGGTGCCGAGGGCGAGAGCCTCTGGCGCTACATCGTCAGCTATGCACCCGGTGTCAGCGTGCAGGTGGGCAACTAAGAGGGGCGGCCTCTGATGCGCCCGCCCCACCACCTTTCTGCCTTGGCAGATTGTTATCAAATTGTTACCGATAATTTCGAAAAATACAGAAAATCCCACTTTTTGCCTTAAAAAAGAGAATAGATACACGATTTATTTGCGTATCAGCAATTTTCCGATTACCTTTGCATGCAATTATAGATTGTTTTTAAAAATAAAGAAATTTTTATGAGCATGCATTTCTCACACCATTGTGGCAAGATAAGCAAAGTATTGTTCCTTACCATGATGTTTCTCGCTGCCGTGCAGACGGCCAGCGCACAACTGCCGTCGTTCAAGCTGAAGACCATCGACGGCAAGGCCGTCTCTACCGACACGCTGAGCAACGACGGACGTCCGTTCATCATCAGCTTCTTCGCCACATGGTGCAAGCCCTGCAACCGCGAGCTCAGCGCCATCGCCGAGGTCTACGAGGACTGGCAGGAGGAGACCGGCGTGAAGGTCTATGCCGTCAGCATCGACAAGGCGCAGAACGCCAACAAGGTGAAGCCCCTCGTCAACCAGCACGGATGGCCCTATGAGGTGATCCTCGACCCCAACTCCGACTTCCGCAAGTCGTTTGGCGGCGAGATGATTCCCTTCGTCATCCTCTGCGATGGTTCGGGCAAGATCGTGGCCAAGCACAACGGCTACACCGAAGGCGCCGAGCAGGAGCTCATCGAGAAGGTGCGCGAGCTCGTGGCCGAAGGCAAATAAACCGCGGCAGTACATGCCACACCTTATATATATAGTATAACCCCCACAAGCTATCGCCCCGTGCTGCCAACGCGGCATGGGGCTTACATCATGCACATGAAAGCAAGACTATACCTCCCGCTGGCCGCACTGCTCGCCACCATGACCGTGCAGGCACAGGACACCACCAGCACTAGCAACGACGACAAGTTCACCATCAGTGGCAGCATACAGAGCGACGTGCTCATACCGCAGGAAGACAAGGCCATCGGCACTGACAAGTACAACGAGTGGGCGCTCACCAACACCTACGCCGACATCGCCGCACGCAGCAGCCACATCGACGCCGGCCTGCGCTTCGAGTTCACCAAGCACCCCCTGCCCGGCTACGCCTCGGCTCCCGAGGGCGGCTTCAAGGGCTATGGCGTGCCCCACTTCTATGTGAAGACCCATTTCGACAACTGGGACCTCACCCTCGGCACCTTCTATGAGCAGTTTGGCTCGGGCTTCATCCTCCGCACCTATGAGGAGCGCAGCCTCGGCATCGACAACTCGCTGCTCGGCGGACGCCTCGTGGTGCGACCCGTGAAGGGCGTGCAGGTGAAGGCACTCGCCGGCAAGCAGCGCCACTACTGGAAGTGGAACAGCGGATGGGTCAGCGGCGCCGACCTCGAGCTCAACGTCGACGAGTGGTTCAAGGCCCTGCAGGACCACGGCACCTACCTGACGCTCGGCGCCTCGTGGGTCAACAAGTATCAGGCTGCCAACGAGGGCGACATCATGGTCGATGCCACCCACATGCTGCGCTTCCCGCGCAACGTCAATGCCTTCGACGTGCGTGCCAACCTGCAGGCCGGCAACTTCAACCTCCTGGCCGAGTATGCCTGGAAGACCGACGACCCGTCCTACGACAACAAGTATATCTACCGCACCGGCAAGGTGGCCATGCTCTCGGCTTCCTACTCGAAGAAGGGCTTCAGCGTGCTGGCACAGGCCAAGCGCTCCGACGACATGTCGTTCCGCTCCGACCGCAATGTCTATGGTCTGTCGTCGAACATCAACAACCTGCCGGCCTTCACACAGGAGCAGACCTACACGCTGGCCGCCCTCTACCCCTATGCCACACGCCCCGACGGCGAGTGGGCTTTCCAGGGCGAGGTGGGCTATAAGTTCAAGGGTCGCTATGCCCCCAGCTTCAAGCTCAACTACTCGCACGTCTTTGCCATCGACAAGAGCGTGCGCGACGGCGGAGGCTACGGCACCGACGGCTACGGCTCGTCGTTCTTCAAGTGTGGCGAGACCTACTACCGCGACTTCAACGTGCAGTATGAGCAGAAATACAACCGCTCGTTCAAGCTCAGCCTGATGTATATGAACCAGTACTACAACAACGACGTGCTCAAGGCCATCGAGCGCGAGGACGACGCCCCCGTGGCCGACGTGCTCAACCACATCTTCGTGGCCGACGGCAAGTGGACCATCAGCAAGAAGACCACGCTGCGCGCCGAGGCTCAGTATATGAAGTCGACAGACGGGGCCAACGGCAACTGGTTCAAGTGGAACAGCAACGGCGCACAGGGCGACTGGCTCTTCGGACTCCTGGAGCTGTCGGTGCTGCCCAACTGGATGTTCACCGTTTCCGACCTCTACAACGCCGGAGAGACCAACCGCCACTACTACCAGGGCCTCGTGACCTTCACCCACCAGGCACACCGCCTGCAGGTGGGCTACGGACGCACACGCTCGGGCTACAACTGCACAGGTGGCGTCTGCCGCTGGATACCCGCCAGCAAGGGCGTGACCATCTCCTACAACTATAACTTCTAACAACAGCATCACATTCGCATGAAACTCACTAATATCATAGGCCATGCAGCCATCGCTGCTGCGCTCCTGGCCACGGCAGCCTGCACACCCGTCGACGACGACGAACGGCTCATCTATGTCAAGCCGGCACAGGTCAACCGCGCCGTGCTCATCGAGGACTTCACCGGACAGAAGTGCATCAACTGCCCCTTCGCAGCCACCGAGATCGAGAACATCATCGAGCAGTATGGCGAGGAGCATGTCATCGCCGTCGGCATACACTGCGGACTAGGCATGAAGACCACTGCCACCTCCAAGTATCAGGGCCTCATGTGCGACACCGGCAACGAGTATTATGCCGCTTGGGGACGCCCCGGCCAGCCCGCCGGACTCGTCAACCGCGCCACCGACCGCACCACCGGCTACACCACCTGGGCCAACCAGGTGCGCACGGAGATCGAGAAGACCGCGCCGCTCGCGCTCACCGTCAACAACCAGTATCTCTCGGCCGACCGCTCGCTCACCGTCAGCGTCGACGCCTTCGGCACCAACGGCACCACCGACGGCAATCTGCAGGTGTGGCTCGTCGAGGACAGCATCGTGTCGCTGCAGGACATGCCCACCGAGCTGGGGGGCGGCCGCGTCTACGACTATGTGCACAACCATGTGTTCCGCGCCAACGTCACCGCCGACCTCTGGGGCGAAGCCGTCAGCGTGGGCGAGGGACTGACCGTCACCAAGACCTACACCTACACCCTGCCCGAGAAGTGGGATGCCGCGCATGTCTCCGTGGTGGCCTTCGTCACCGACGCCGACCACAAGAACGTGCAGCAGGTGGTGAAGCAGCCCATCATGGGCAAGTAGCAGCGACGGCATTGGCTGCAATAACTGCAATATCAACAACATCAGCAATAACAACAATCAGAACAATATGAAGAAACTACTCATGATGCTCATGGCCCTCATGGCCTGCATCACCGTATCCGCACAAGACGAGGGCGAGGAAGAAGAACTCGACACCACCTTCGACTTCTGTTATGCCGACGGCACCGTCATCCCCAACGGGTCGACGCTGCTCTTCAACGGCAGTGTAGACCCCGACGACGGCACCGGTGCCATTCATCCTCCCATCTTCGTGAAGGCCAACACCGAGGAGGGTGGCTTTGTGGGCATCAGTTGCGAGGTTGTGGGCATGACCAACGGCATGTTCAAGATCTGCTTCCCCATGGAATGCATCTCCAAGGTTGCCAGCGATGGCGATCCCGACATCTACGTGGATACCGAGGCCGGTGGCGCCAAGGCCGATCCCAACACCGGGCCGCTCACCAGCAACGACCAGCCGCGCGACCTCGAGACGGCCTGGGTCAACTTTGAGGAGTACAACACCTTCAAAGTGGACTACCAGATACAGGTCTACACCAGGTTTGACAGCAAGTATGGCACGTCATACATGAACGTCGGGTCAGGCAGCAAGATCACCGTGGTCTACAACTACGCTGACCCTGCCGGCATCAGCGGCGTCAGCGACAGCCGCCAGGCCAAGGTGGTGTCTGTCCACACGGCCGACGGTCAGCAGGTGCGCACCGTGGGCAAGGGCCTCAACATCGTGCGCTACGACAACGGCAAGACGGTGAAGGTCATCGGACGATGATGCCTGCACCGGCTGCCGACAGCAAACAAGATAAAAAACAGTATAATATATTTTTAATTCGTTCTTTACAAATTATCAGTCTATGGTAAAAAGATTACTTTCTTTTGCCCTGACGCTCACCGTCTGCGTGGGTCTCAGCGCACAGGAGCTCATCAAGGGCGACCGCATTGCCGTCCCCTTCCACAAGAGCGCCGTCAAGAAGGCGCCCATGAAGGTTCAGGGCTCCGTCGAGTTCACCTATGTCCCCACGGGCGACATCACCGATGCCTATTATGCCGTGGGTACCGGACAGAAGAGCACCTATCTCACGGCCATGTATATTCCTGCCGATTTTGCCGGAAAGTCCATCAAACAGGTCAACTTCCTGCTCTACGACACCTCGGTGCTCAGCAGCGTGAAGGTGTGGGAGAATGCCACGCTTCCCACATCGGCCACTAAGGCCGCTGTGAAGGCCGACAGCGTCGTGCTGAAGACCAATGTCGGCGATGATGTGGAGGAGATACAGGTGTCGACCGGTTATTTCAGCACGCCCATCACCGTGCCCGATGAGGGTTGCTATGTCGGCATCTCCTTCACGGTGAAAAACAACACCACAGAGCCCGGCATGTATCCCCTGCTCTATTATCCTTCATCGAGCTCCGACTGCGTGTTCTACAAGGTGGGCACCTCTTCGTCATCCTCATGGTATGACGGTGGCGAGGACGGCTATAACTTCGCCCTCTCGGCAGTCATCAGCGGCGACTACCCTGACTGCAACGTGACGGTCAGCGATGCTACCTCGCCCTATGTGCTCGTCGGCGACTCGGCCACGGTGTCTATCGCCCTCATAAACAACGGCCTGGAGACCACAAGCCTCAGCTATGTTGTGAAGGACGTGGAGACCGGCGCCACCTCTGAGGAGCAGACGGTGGAGGGCAAGCTCCCCGCTTTCCTTTCAGGCGTGTTCAGCTTCAAGCTCGAGGCCCCCAAGGTGGCCTGCGTCAAGGACAAGCAGTTCATCCTCACCAAGGTCAACGGCAAGCCCAACGAGGCTGAGGAGACAGTCGTCGGCTTCCGCCTTGGCTCCATGTCGCAGTCGTTCCCCCGCAAGGCCGTCGAGGAGGAGTTCACTGCCACCGGTTGCGGCTATTGCTGCCGCGGTTATGCCGGCATGAGCTATCTTGCCGACACCTATCCCGACTCGTGGATCGGCATCGCCGTGCACGCTCCGGGTGTCAACTGGTATGACCCCATGTACTGCGAAGACTATGAAGATGTGGCTCAGTATGCCTCGGGCTATCCCTCAGCCCTGATGAACCGTATGTCGTGGATTGATCCTTACTATGGCTCAGGCAACAATGCCCTGGATATCGACGCCGACTACCAGTATGCCGTGGCACAGCCCACAGAGGCTTTGGTGAGCGCCAAGGCTGCCTTCGACGAGGATCAGAACAAGATCTGTGTGGTCACCGATGTGCAGTTCAGCACCAGCGACAAAAACGCCGACTATGGTCTGGCCTATGTGCTGCTGGCCAACGGTCTGAAGGCTCCCGAGACAACATCCAACCCCACCTATTGGTATCAGTATGATCCCTTCTATGGGCAGACTGGCTACGAGGACGAGCCCTATCTCTATGCTTGGGTGGAGAACGAGGATGTGCAGACCACTGCCATCACCCTTAGCGGACAGTCATATACGCTTCCTTTGAACACCAACATGACCTACAACCACGTGGCCGTTGCCGCCTCCGACATCCTTGAGGGTGCAGAGGGTTCCATCCCCACTGTCATCACCGATGGCATGAAGAGGACCCACGTCCACTCCTTCGACATCACCGATGGCATCACCAGCGTGACCTCTGTCGGCGACGACCTCATCCAGGACAAGTCGAAGCTCGAGGTGGTGGCCATGCTCATCGATCGCAACACGGGCCTCATCGTCAATGCTGACAAGTGCGCCATCATGAGCTATACCACCGGCATCGAAGGCGTGTCTGTGGCTGGCGACAGCGAGTCGGCTTCCGTGGCCTACTATTCTGCTGACGGCGCCCGCCTCGCCGCTCCCCAGAAGGGCCTCAACATCGTGAAGATGGCCAACGGCCGCACGATGAAGATCATGAAGAAGTAAGCACACCCGTTGCTTTATATCACATAACGAGACAGGCCGTCATTCCTTTCCCTTGGAGTGACGGCCTGTCCAGGTTTTATAAGGCAGACTATTTATTCCAATATCAATACATGGCTGACGCCGTCAGTCTGTCCTAAGACATTCAAGCCGATCTTCATCAGATAGTCGCCACTATACTGCTTGCCATTGCAGTCCAACATCGACTCCGTGCCCGGCATCAGGTTGGTCTCCCTTACGGTGTAGACCTTGTCAGCATCCAAGCCTTGCAACTTCACATTCATGACAGGCTCCCTGTATCGGGGATGCAGGTCATAGGCGAAAAGAACGGCATGCTGCTTGTCCTTGCTGACATAGTTGAGGGCGCAGTGGTTGCCTTCGTATGGAGACACCAGTCGATATTGGTCGCCTTCAAGAATCATCGGCTTCATAGCGTTATAATTCTTTACGGCATTCTGTACAAACTTATATTCATCTTGCGAGAGCGACTTGAGGTCGATGTCGAAGCCCAGCTTGCACGAACTGCAAACATCTGTGCGGAACTTTATGCTGGTGCTCTTGTTCCAGTTGGTTACGTGCGATCCCATTGCCTTGGCCGGGAAAAACTTCGACAAACTCCACTGTATGTAGATGCGCTCGTAGGGGTCGGTGTCGTCGGAGCACCAGAACTCGGTGAAATACTTCAGCATCTCATAGTCCATCCGGCCGCCGCCACCTGAGCAGAGCATCATGGGCAATTTGGGATACTTACTGTGGATGCGGGTGAGCACATTGTAGATGCCGCGGATATGGTCGATGTAGAAATTGCCTTGGTTCTCCTTGTGGTAGGGTGAATGGATATTGGTAATCACGCTGTTGCAATCCCACTTGAAATAAGCCACGTCGGGATTCTCGGTCATGATGCGGTCGACAATGCCAAACACATAGTCCTGCACCTTAGGGTTGCTGATGTCGAGCACCAGCTGGTTGCGATAATAGTAGGTGTCGCGTTTTGGCTGCATGATAACCCAGTCGGGGTGCTTCTCGAACAGTTCGCTCTTGGGGTTCACCATCTCCGGTTCTATCCAGATGCCGAACTTCACGCCAGCCTTCTTTGCATCTCTCACCAGTCCGGGGATGCCATCCGGCAGCTTGCTCTTGGTGGGTTCCCAGTCGCCCAGACCAGCGTGGTCGTCCTTGCGGGGATATTTGTTGGCAAACCAGCCGTCGTCGAGCAAGAACATGTCCACGCCCAGGTCCTTGGCATCCTTCATCAGGTCGGCAAGGCTCTGCTGATTGAAGTCGAAGCCGGTGTTCTCCCAGTTGTTCAAGAGTGTGAGGCGGTCTTCCATGCCCATGTTCACCTGGTATTGGCGAGCCCAGTTGTGCAGGTTGCGCGAAGCCTCTCCTATGCCATTGTCGCTCAGGGCAAAGATAAACTCTGGGGTCGTAAACGTCTCGTCGGCCTTCAGCTTATAGTCGGAAGCGTATGGGTTGATGGCAGGGATGACACGGAGCGCCCCCACATTGTCCACCTCGAAAGTGAAGCGAAAGTTGCCGGGCCATCCGATGGTGCCGAGCATTACCTTGCCTTCATTTTCCTTGGCAGGCTCGTCAAAGCCCAGTTCGAAGAAGGGCTCCTCGTGCATTGCGGCACGTGTGCCGAGCTTGGTGTCTACGATTTTCTTGCCTGTTGTCAGCTGGCATGTCTCCGGTTGCCCCTCCTTCGCCCAGTCGCTATGATAGTTGGTTACGAAATACTTGTTGGCCTTGAAATACAGCATCGTGGAACTGTATCTCCAGAGGGTGACCGGCGCCTTCTCTTTATGTGAGATCTCGCTCCATGCCTTGATGACATTCTCCTTCGTGTATGCTGCGTAATGGAGCTTCACGGTCAGCGGATACACCTTGTCTTGAAGCGTGATGACGGTTTCGGTGCCACCTTTGATGGCCTTCTCCTCGGTGCCCTGATAATATAGATATGTGGTCATGTTGCCGTCTGCATGGGTCACCGCCACGGCCGGTTCGAAGTAGTCTTCTGCCCCGGAGGTGGCATAGACCTCGTGACCACGCTGGCTGACGGAGCCGTCGGAGGCTGCATAGACATCCCATTTCAAGGCGTTGTAGTCGGAAGGGTTCTGCAGTTTGTCGCCCAGATATACTTGATAGAGGCGGCCCTTGGGAGAAACCTGCATCACGAGGTCGGTCTTGTCGGTCGACACCCTGATGGTCTTTTGTGCGGATGCCGTGACCGATGCCAGGCACATCGCAACGATAAACATAAAAGTCTTTTTCATTGCTCTTTGGTTTTTAGTGATTGTTATTTATTCTAAACTGCTTTTGCGATATCTGTATTGTGTTAGAACTTGAATCCTGCGGAGAATTCCACGGTGAACGGGCGGAGATAGCTGCCGCTCATATACTTGCCGGCATACTTGCCAGCCTCGTCCTTGGTGATCAGCTCGGATCCGTTGATGGTACCCTTGGCCCCCTTTTCGTTGAAGATGTTGACGACGCTCACGCCAAGGCTCAGTTTCTTGTTCACGTTCCAGTTGATGCCGCCGAATGTCTCCCAGTGTCCGTTGAAGTAGAGTGCCTCCTGCAGGTTGGCGTAGGTCTTGCCGAAATAGCGGAAGCTCAACCAGACGTTCAGGTCTTTGGTGATGTCGTACTTGGGATCCAGTTCGATGAGCACCTGCGGAATCTCCTTCACGATCATGTTGTTGGCATTCACGCCCATTGTCTGGCCGTCGCTGAATGTCACGCTCGCGTTATAGTTCTTGTACACCGGCTTCTGATAGGTGAAGAGTGCATGCATGTGGAAGTTCTTGAATGGATTGATCTCTGCAGAAGTGGTCCAGCCCAAGGTCTGGATGTTGTAGATGAGCAGCACGGTCTTGCCCTCGGTAGTGCCCGGCTTGGTCAGGTTCTGCTGGTCGATGTTGTTCGACTTGGAGATATATGTCACCATCGAGGAAAGGTCTATCCAGTCGTTCTTGTAGAAGATGCCGCCGCGAATCAGTGGGATGGTCACACGCTTGTACTGCTCTGCTGTAGGACCCGTTCCTGCATATTCGCTGATGCGCGGGAAACGGGTGGCTATAGTTGCGTCGGCAGTCAAGCCAAACTGGCGGGTAAGGTTGTATGTCAGCTGCAGGGTGGCAGCGTAGTTGAGCTTGTTCTTGGTCACATTCTTTGGCTCTATGTCGTGTGCCGTTGCCACAACCGATCCGTCGGCCGCCGTAGCGTATGTGTTGTAGGTACCCAGATGGAAGCCTTGGAAACGCGATGTGGCAATCTGGTCTGCCGACATGCGGTAGTACTCCAGGCGTCCTCCATAGAACACCCTGAACTTGGGGGTTACCCGCCACTCGTCGGTGAGGTAAACAGCCAGCTTGTTCTCCGAGCCCTTGGTGTATTCGGGGCTCAGCTCGTTGTAGCCGAATGTTTCCGAGCGACGGGCTGTCTGCGTGGGGTCAAGTGGGTTGACATACATCTGGCTCAATGTGCGGGGGTAAGCCCCAACGGTACCTGCCCACTGAAACGATGAAGAATAGTAGTTGAGGTGATAATACCACTCGTTCAAGCCAATCATCAGCTGGTGGTTGTTCAGACGCTTGCTGATTTCCGTTGTCAGGAGCGCATTGCTCACCTTGCCCACGTGCAACCATGTGCGGCGGCCTTCCATAAGGCCGCTGTAGGCAGAACCGTCAGACAGCTGGTAGCCATCAGCTTCGCTCACCTCCGAAATGGTGCTGCCGCCATAGTCCACATAGTTGGCATGAGGGGCGTTCATGTACTTGGCATTGAATTTCCACAACCATCCGTTGTCAAACTGATACTGGGAGACGAGGGCTATCTCGTGGGCATGGTTTTCGCTGCCGTCACTCATGTTCCATGTCTCCATTTTCCCGGTTTTGGTGTTCAGGTACTGGAACGACCCTTGGCGCTGCACGTAAGAGTCGAGCCCCGGGTCGAAACCGTCTATCTTCTTGATGCTGCCGTCGCCCATATAAATGAACGGAGCCGCATTGGCAAAACAACCGGGGTTCTTGCTGTTGGAATACTTATACAACAGGGAGACACGCCCTTTCCCGTCGTTCAGCACACGTGTGATTCCAAGATGATAAATCTGGGTGCGGTCAGCATAATCGGTAAAGCGCAGCTTGAAACTGCCGGGGTCATAGTTCTGGTACATGCTGGCTGTATAGAGCCAGCTGTTGCCTATTCCCCCTGAGACATTGAGGTCGAAGTTCTGCATTCCGAAGTGATTGGCCTTGTAATTGAACTTGCCCTTGAACTCCTTTTGGCCCAACTCGCTGAATGAGGAAACCGCGTATGCAATGTTTCCTGTGGCGATCGCTGACTCGGAAGGCGTCATCAGGTCGGTGCCTTTCAGCGAGGCATCGCTGCGCCAATGGGCAGACAACTTGTGTATAGAAGATGAGTAGACGGCAGGCAAGCCATTTTCGTACACGGTTACATCCTCGCTGGGCAATCCTATCTGGATCTCGCGGGGTTTGTTGGCATCTGATGCGTTGAGCATCACATTGCGCTCTTCCTTTTTCTCTTCCTTATTGTCAGAATCATCTGAAGGAAGTGCATACAGATGGCTGGCAGCAGACATGGCTACTAATGCCATCGAGAAGGTTCGAAGTTTCAAGTTCTTCATTGTTTAAGTTTTGAAAGGGTTTTTAAGCTGGCATCGAATGCGGTTCGATTCCGGCCGCAAAATTAAGCCGATTTGTGGGCCGTTGGTGCTGTGTGTAGACGGCAAGTAGATGTTGTAGCACTGCTTTTGATGCATAATGTGCTATATATCAGTTATATAAGCATATTTAATACTTTTTAGGAAAGTAGATGGTAAAAAGAGCAATAATAGTTATATCTTTGCTTGCGGATAGCCTCTTGTCGGCTTTCTGTACCTGCAAGTAACGATAAACAGAGCATGACTATGATAAAACTTGTGTTGTGGTTATTGATGATGATGATGCCTGCCATGGCAAGTGCTTCGGAAAACGAGGAACAGCTGTTCCGCCGTTTAGACAGCTACATAGCGCAGCGTAGCAAATACTCACAAAGAAAGGAACACCAGCTTGCTGGTCTCAAGAAGCAGGTGCGCATGACGGCCGACAAGCAGCAACAGCTACGTCTCTACAATCAGATATACCGGGGGTATTACACATACCGCTATGATTCTGCCATGGCCTACGCCAAGAAAGGCTACCAGCTGGCAGAGAAGCTTCATGATGCCTACTACACAGACTTGAACAGGATCAACCGTGCGGCAGTGCTGTCCACCGGCGGCTTCTACAGTCAGGCAGAAGACTTGATGCTGTCTATGAACGTGGAAAAGATGTCGCCCAAGCTCCTGCAATACTATTATTACACACTGGCCTGGGTATATACCTATTGGGAGACATTCTGCGACAAGTCGGAGTTTCAGGACGGACTTATTGCCAAGAACACCTTCTATCTGAACAAGGCCGTCCAACATATCGCTGACAAGCAGTCGCCCCTATACTATTATCTGTCGGGCGAAATAGAATATCGCAAGCAGCACGTTGGCAAGAATGTGCTGGCTTACTATTGGAAGGCTCTTTCGACCAGTCCGCTAAACAGCAGGGTGCATGCTTCGGCGGCCTATTGCGTAGCCCGTTATTATCGTGATACAGAGCGTATGGACCTCTATGAGAAATACATCGTCGAGGCTGCCGTTTCCGACCTGGTGTGCCCCTTGAAAGAGAACCTTGCCCTTCAGGAGTTCTCTACCTATTTATATTATAAGGACAGCTCCTATGCCAAGCGGGCGGCGAAGTATCTCTATTGTTCGATGGAGGATGCACAATTCTACAACAACCGCCTTCGCATGGTCGAAATATCCCGCATTCTGCCACTTGTCACTGAGACAACCCATCAGCTGGAAGTGCGCAAGAACCGCATCGTAACCCTATCGCTAGTCATTGTGAGCATACTGTCGCTTGGCTTCCTTGCCATGGCTGTCTATACATTCAAGATAAACCTGCGTCTGAACAAGAGCCGCAAAAAGATCAAGAGCCAGAACGAACTCTTGGAGAATCTGAACCAGAAGCTGGTCAGCACCAACAGGCACAGAGAGACCTCCATGCATCTGTTCATGGACATCAGCGCCGTGTATATCAAGAAACTCGAAGAATATCGCAAGCTGGTGAGCCGAAAAATAAAGGCAAAGCAAACGGCCGAGCTCCTGGTCGCCATCAACAGCTACAAGTTGGCTGAAGAAGAGGCCGCCAACTTCTACAGCCGTTTCGACAAGGCTTTCATTGATCTGTATCCCAATTTTGTGGATGAGTTTAACCTTTTGCTGCTGCCCGACAAGCAGATAACGCTTCCAGCTCCCAACTGCCTCACCAAGGAACTGCGCATCTATGCTTTGATGCGGCTTGGCATTACCGACGGGCAGGAGTTGGCCACCCTCTTGTTCTATTCTACACAGACGATATACAATTACAAGACGGCCTTAAGGAAAATGGCCAAAGATCCAAGTACTTTCAATGCCGATGTCAACCAGTTGTGTCATGTGATGGGATAGGGCCCATCGGCGCTACTCTGCGCCGATGAGCTTCTCTATCTCGTCGATGATGCGGCCCACGCTGCCCGAGGTGGCGCTGTCGGTGCTCTCGCTGACCTTCTGCTTCACGGTCTTGGTGACCTGCTTCACCACGGCGCGGCCGATGGCGCGGCCTGCCTCGTCGACGAAGGTGGTGTCTTTCTCTGTGCGCTGCACCTGCACGTCGTCGGTGCTGCCGTTGTCCTCATTGTCGCTGTTGTCGCTGCTGAGGTCGCCGGTGCTGTCGCCGAGGGTGGGGATGGCCTTCTGCAGGCCCTCTGTCAGCTGGTCCTCGCTCACGGTGTAGACCTTGCCGAGGCATCCCACCGAGGTGCGCACGTCGTGCTTGCCGATGTGTATGGAGGTGGTTGAGAACACCAGGTAGTTGTGATACTCCAGCGCCTCGTTGAGCACCATCTCGGTGATGTTGCTGGTGAACATGCCGGCGAGGCTGCCCACGGCCTGCGCTATGGGGTTGTGGTCGTCGCCCTCGCCGGTGATGGCGCTGCTCACCCCGTTGGTGATGTGGGTGAGGATGGCCTGCTTGTGCGTCGCCTCGGAGGGGTTGGTGGCTGCAAACAAGCCTGCCACGACGGCGAGGCCCACGGCACCCCAGAGGGCGTAGTGGTGTCGGCGTGCCGGCTTCTCTTGTGGGCCTTGTGGCCCTTGTGCGGGCGGTGGCGTCTGCGCTGCGTCTGTCGGTGTGCTGTCGGGATGATAGGGCGGCGGTGTGGCGGTGCCAGCCGTCTGTCCGTCGAGCAATGTGCGCAGCTCGTCGACCTGCCATGCCGGTGTCCAGTCGGCCATGCCTTCGGTCCACACCAGCGTCTCCTGCGTTATGCCTTTCTGTTGCAGCTCAGCCACCGAGAACGGACCTTGCTGAGCGCCGTTTTCTATAATGAAATAGTTCATCTTTGCTTTTGTTTTTCTTTCATGTTGTGCCCCGGGTGAGCATAGAGCCCATTGCCTTTATTCCACGGTGACGCTCTTGGCGAGGTTACGCGGCATGTCCACGTTGAGTCCCTTCTCCACGGCGATGTGGTAGGCCAGCATCTGCAGGGGTATCACCGAGAGCAGCGGTGCCAGCGGTGCCAGCGTGTCGGGAATCTCGATCACGGCATCGGCAATCTTCGACACCTCCTCGTCGTCTTTCGACACCACGGCGATGATGCGTCCGCCGCGCGCCTTCACCTCCTGCATGTTGGAGATGATCTTCTCGTAGCCCTTGTGGTGTGTGGCCACGAAGAGGCACGGCATCATGTTGTCCACCAGGGCTATGGGTCCGTGCTTCATCTCGGCGGCCGGATAGCCCTCGGCGTGTATGTAGGATATCTCCTTGAGCTTCAGGGCGCCCTCGAGCGCCACGGGGTAGTTCCATCCACGTCCGAGGTAGAGGAAGTTGGTGGCGTAGGTGTAGGTGCGGGCCAGCAGGCGTATGTCGTCGTTGCGCTTGAGCACCTCCTCGATTTTTGCGGGCATGGTGCCGAGCTCGTGTATCATCTCGCGGTACTCGTCCTCGTCGATGGTGCCCTTGGTGTGGCCCAGCGCCAGCGCCAGCATGATGAGGCATGTCAGCTGACCGGTGAACGCCTTGGTGGAGGCCACGCCGATCTCCGGGCCCACGTGGATGTAGATGCCCGTGTCGGTCTCGCGTGCAATGCTCGAGCCCACGGCGTTCACGATGCCGAAGATGCAGGCACCCTTCTCCTTGGCCAGTTTGATGGCGGCCAGCGTGTCGGCCGTCTCGCCGCTCTGCGAGATGGCGATGACCACGTCGGTGGGATAGATGACCGGGTCGCGGTAGCGGAACTCAGAGGCGTAGTCGACCTCCACGGGTATCTTGCAGTAGTGTTCGATGAGCTGCTTGCCGATGAGTCCGGCGTGCCACGATGTGCCGCAGGCCACGATGATGAAGCGTGTGGCTGAGAGCAGGCGGCTGCGGTTGTTGCGCACGGCGCTCAGCACCACGTCGGGCAGGTTGGCGTCGTCGGCATAGAGGCGGCCGCGCAGACAGTCGCGCAGACAGTCGGGCTGGTCGAAGATCTCCTTGAGCATGTAGTGGGGGAAGCCGCCCTTGTCGAGCATGTCGAGGTCCATGTCGATCTGCTTCACGTCTATGTCGACGTGCTGGTTGCGCAGGTCGGTGATCTGCAGCGCCTGTCCGGGCTGGCAGACAGCTATCTGCTCGTCGTCGACGTAGACCACGTCCTTGGTGTATTCGGCGATGGGGGTGGCGTCGGAGGCAATGAAGAACTCGCCGTTGTCTCCGCCGATGCCGATGACCATGGGCGAGCCCTTGCGTGCGGCCACGAGGGTGTGCGGGTCGCGGCGGTCGAGCACGGCGATGGCGTAGGCGCCGATGCACTTCTGCAGGGCGTGGCGCACGGCGTCGGCCAGCGAGCAGTGGTTGGTCTGCTGGGCATAGTCGATGAGCTGGCCGAGCACCTCGGTGTCGGTGTCGCTCTGGAAGGTGTAGCCGCGCTGCAGGAGCTGGTCGCGCAGCAGGGCGAAGTTCTCGATGATGCCGTTGTGCACGATGACGAGGTTGCCCGACTGTGAGATGTGGGGGTGTGCGTTGCGCACCGAGGGCTCGCCGTGGGTGGCCCAGCGTGTGTGGGCTATGCCCACCGTGCCGCTGCAGTCTTTGCCTGCGGCAGCCGTCTCGAGGTCGCTCACCTTGCCCTTGGCCTTGTAGACATGCAGCTCGTCGTGGGCGTTGATGAGTGCCACGCCGGCCGAGTCGTAGCCGCGGTATTCCAGGCGGTGAAGGCCCTTGACCAGTATATCATAAGCATTGCGGTCTCCGATGTATCCTACTATTCCACACATAATATCTTTTTACCTTAAATAGAAATAATTGTAATTTGGCGGCAAAGTTACAAAAACTAATCGAATGAGACTTGTCATGTCCGTGGTTTTTTGGGCTAATATTTAACATTTACAGTTGGAAAAGGATGGCGGAAAGATGCTTGCTTTCGAGATTTATTAGTAACTTTGCGAAGGAATAGTATGTAATGAAGCGACATGCACCTGCATTAGCTGCACCCATAACCCCCTAAAAGACACCGGCCATGGCACTGAAGTTATACCCCATAGGCATACAGACGTTCAGCGAGATTATCAACCGCGACCTGCTTTACGTCGACAAGACAGAATACGTTTACCGCATGACACACATGGGAG
>CAVAXH010000016.1:3036-27901 GCA_963592505.1 Bacteroidaceae bacterium | reverse complement strand
GCGCTGCTAATCAACGCATTACGATACCCAGGGCGCTGCCCTGGGCTAGGGAATAGCTGGGGCTTGACTCCCGTTGGTCGCCGACCGTTGGTTCAGCCCGCGTCGGCTCACGCACTGACCCAATCAGCAATAGTTGTAATGCAACATCCTGTTAATTATGCAGGTTAAACAAAATGGTTGCAGATACTCAATGAGTTATGCTAATCATTCGCTTAAAAATCCTGCATGATTTTTATGGATTTTGAACACCCGCCGCTTCGGGCATCAGTGGGTGGCCACGTAGTCGGTGATCCACTGTCCCACCTCGGCCGTGCCGTAGTGCTGTCCGCCTTCGACCTGTATCTCGGGCGTCCGCACGTTCTGCAGGAGGCTCTCGTTGCAGGCTTCGCGGATGAGGGCGCCCTCAGCCTTCAGGCCGAAGTGCTCGAGCATCATGGCAGCCGAGAGGATCTGTGCCAGCGGGTTGGCCAGGTTCTTGCCGGCAGCCTGCGGCCACGAGCCGTGCACAGGCTCGAAGAGCGGCGTGTGGGCACCGAGCGAGGCAGAAGGCTGGAGGCCCATAGAGCCCGTGATGGCGCTGGTCTCGTCGGTGAGGATGTCTCCAAATGTGTTCTCGGTGACGATGACGTCGAAGAAACGCGGGTCGGTGAGCACGCGCATGGAGCAGTTGTCGATAAACATATAGTCGGTCTGCACATCAGGATACTGCGGTTCCATCTCCTTGGCGATCTGTCGCCACAGGCGCGAGCTGGCCAGCACGTTGGCCTTGTCGACCACGGTGAGGTGGTGGCGGCGGCGCTGCGCAGTCTCGAAGGCCACCTTCAGGATGCGCTCGATCTCCGGGCGGCTGTAGTAGTCGGTATCGAAGGCCTTGTCGTTGTCCTGATATTTCTCACCGAAATACATGCCACCGGTGAGCTCACGGATGACCATGAAGTCGGCCCCCTGGATGATGCTCTCCTTGAGCGGCGACATGTGCAGCAGGCAGTCGAAGGTGGCCACCGGTCGCACGTTGGCAAAGAGGCCCAGCTGCTTGCGCATGGCGAGCAGTCCTGTCTCGGGGCGCACCTTGAGCGTGGGGTCGTTGTCGAAGCGCGGGTCGCCCACGGCAGCGAAGAGCACGGCATCGGCATCCATGCACACCTTGAAGGTGTCGGCAGGGAAGGGGTCGCCACACACATCGATGGCGTGTGCGCCACAGATGGCCTCGTGGTAGACAAACTCATGCCCGAACTTCTTGGCTACAGCGTCGAGCACATGGATGGCCTGCGGCATGATCTCAGGACCGATGCCGTCGCCAGGTAATACAGCGATATTCAGTTTCATGTGTTATAATGATTTTTTGTTTTGATTTTCGTTTAGCTCGTCCTCTACGATGTTGAGCATCTTGAACGTGGCCTTGATGGCCGCCTCCGTCTGGTCGGCGTCGAGGCCGTGTGTCTGGATGACGCGTCCGCCTTCTTCCTGCCAGGTGATGATGGTCTGCACCAGGGCGTCGGTGCGTCCGCCGGGCGGTATGGTCACGGTGTAGTTGGCCAGGCGTGGGAACGTGCGGTTGAGATTGTTCTTATACACCTTGCGCAGTGCGCTCACGAAGGCGTCATACTGACCGTCGCCGGTGGCATCGGCCGTATACTCCTTGCCGTTGATCTCCACCTTGAGGCTTGCGATGGGCTTCAGCCCGTAGGACGTGGAGACCATGTAGCTGAGCAGCTTCACGCGCTCGGCGGGTGTGTTGTGCTTGAGCACGTCGGCGATGATATAGGGCAGGTCAGCCTGTGTGACCATCTCCTTGCGGTCGCCCAGCTCGGTGATGCGCTGCGTGACGCGCCGCGTCTCCTCGGGCGTGAGCTCCAGTCCCAGTTCCTCGAGGTTCATCTCGATGTTGGCCTTTCCCGAGGTCTTGCCGAGGGCGTAGCGCCGCTTTCGTCCGAAGCGGGCAGGCACCAGGGCGTTGCTGTAGAGGCGGTCTTTGTTGTCGCCGTCGGCATGCACGCCCGCCACCTGCGTGAAGACGTTGCTTCCCACGATGGGCTGGTTGGCCGACACGGCAATGCCGCTATAGCCCTCCACGAGCCTGCTGATCTGGTTGAGTTTGCTCTCGTTGACCGATGTCTTGGCGTGAAACTGGTCTTTCAGTATGGCCTGCACGCTGGCCAGCGGCGCGTTGCCGCAGCGCTCACCCAGTCCGTTCACGGTGACGTGCACGCCCTGGCATCCGCTGAGCACGGCCGCAAGCGTGTTGGAGACGGCGAGGTCGTAGTCGTTGTGGGCGTGGAAGTCGAAGTGTTTGTCGGGATAGCGCCGGTGCATCTTCCTGACATACTCCACACACTGCAACGGGTTGATGATGCCCAGGGTGTCGGGCAGCATGTAGCGCTCGATGCACGAGTCCTTGAGTCCGTCCATCATCTGATAGACATAGTCGGGCGAGTCTTTCATGCCCGAGCTCCAGTCCTCGAGATACACGTTGACGTGCAGTCGCTGGCTCTGCGCATAGTCCACCACGCGGCGTATGTCGGCCAGGTGCTCTTCGGGCGTCTTGTGCAACTGGTGTATGCAGTGCTTGAGCGATCCCTTCACGAGCAGGTTGACCACCCGGCATCCGCAGCTCTTTATCCAGTCGACCGATCGGTGCCCGTCGACAAAGCCGAGCACTTCGATGCGCTCAAGGAATCCCTCGCGTTCGGCATAGCTGCAGATGCGCGTCACCGCCTCGCGTTCGCCCTCGGAGACGCGCGCCGAGGCCACCTCGATGCGGTCCACGTTGACATCGTGGAGCAGCATGCGCGCGATGACGAGTTTCTCGTGAGGCAGAAAGCTGACGCCGTTGGTCTGCTCTCCGTCGCGCAGCGTGGAGTCCATGATCTCTATGCGCGGTCCTGCCAGCGTCTTTGGTCCGATGTCCATCATACGCCTTTCTGCTCGTAGGCCTCCACCTTGTCGCGTGCAGCCACGAGGAAGTCCACGTCGTCGAGCCCGTTCATCAGGCAGTGCTTCTTGTAAGCATTGATCTCGAAGTGCTCCTCATGCCCCGTGGTGAGGTTGGTCACCGTCTGTGCGGGCAGGTCCACGCGCACCTGTGCGGCATGGTCGTGGTCGATGGTCTCGAAGAGTTCGTGGAGAAACTCGTCGCTGACCACCACCGGCAGCACGAAGTTGTTGAGCTCGTTGTTCTTGTGGATGTCGGCAAAGAAGCTGCTGATGACCACGCGGAAGCCGTATCCGGCGATGGCCCATGCCGCATGCTCGCGTGAGGATCCCGAACCGAAGTTCTTTCCGGCCACGAGGATGACGCCCGAGTAGGAAGGGTCGTTGAGCACGAAGTCGGCCTTCAGGCTGCCGTCCTTGTTGTAGCGCCAGTCGCGGAAGAGGTTGTCGCCGAAGCCCTCCTTGTCGGTGGCCTTGAGGAAGCGTGCGGGTATTATCTGGTCGGTATCCACATTCTCCAGCGGAAGGGGGATGCACGAAGAGGTGATGACGTCAAATTTCTGTTTCATCGTTTGTTGGGTTGTTGGTTGGGTTGGTTACGTCTGAACTTTTTTTTGGGGGGAGTAATCCACGGATGGGGGTGATGGAGGCGGCAACAGAGCCAATCTGTCGAGCCGCCCTCATCCCGACACCACCCTTAAAGGAACTCGCGCGGGTCGCTGATGCGGCCGGTGATGGCGGCCGCTGCAGCCACGAGCGGCGATGCCAGCACGGTGCGCGCGCCCGGTCCCTGACGGCCCTCGAAGTTGCGGTTAGACGTAGAGACGCAGAGCTTGCCTGCCGGCACCTTGTCGTCGTTCATGGCCAGGCAGGCCGAACATCCCGGCTGGCGTATCTCGAAGCCGGCAGCCTCGAGGACCTTGTCGAGGCCCTCCTCCTTGATCTGCCGGAGC
The DNA here is from genome assembly GCA_963592505.1 of Bacteroidaceae bacterium. Taxonomy (GTDB): domain Bacteria; phylum Bacteroidota; class Bacteroidia; order Bacteroidales; family Bacteroidaceae; genus Prevotella. The sequence continues at coordinate 24,017 of CAVAXH010000016.1, read as the reverse complement.
ACAGCCCACGAGCCGGGCACGAGCCAGGCCACCACGCCGTCGGCCTTGCGGTGGCCCTTGGCCACAGAGGCGAAGGCCCGGAAGTCCTCGATGCGTCCGTTGGTGCAGGCACCGAGGAACACATAGTCGACGGGCTGTCCGAGCAGGCGCTGTCCGGGCTCAAAGCCCATATAGCGCAAGCTCTTGAGAAACGAGGCCTGCTCGCCTTCGGGAACCTGGTCGAGCGTGGGCACCGTGCCGTCGACGGCAATGCCCATGCCGGGATTGGTGCCGTAGGTGATGCGCGGCTGGATGTCGGCACCGTCGAACACGAGTTCGCGGTCGAAGACGGCATCGTCGCCCGAGCGCAGCTGGCGCCACTGGGCCACGGCCTTGTCCCAGTCGGCACCCTGCGGTGCATAGCGGCGGCCCTTGATGTAGGCGAAGGTGGTGTCGTCGGGGGCGATGAATCCGCCGCGTGCTCCCATCTCGATGGAGAGGTTGCAGAGCGTCAGGCGGCCCTCCATGCTCATGTCTTCGATGACCTTGCCGGCATACTCCACAAAGTAGCCCGTGGCGCCCGACGTGGAGAGCTTCGACATGAGGTAGAGCGCCACGTCTTTCGCCGTGACGCCCGGCTGCAGCGCCCCATTGATGGTGATGCGCATCGACTTGGGTTTCTGCTGCAGTATGCACTGCGAGGCCAGCACCATCTCCACCTCCGACGTGCCGATGCCGAAGGCCACGGCTCCCATGGCTCCGTGGGTGGAGGTGTGCGAGTCGCCGCAGACGATGGTCATGCCGGGCAGCGAGAGTCCGGTCTCGGGGCCTACGACATGGATGACACCGTTCTCGGGTGTGTTCTTCTTGAACTCGGTGAGGCCAAACTCGGCGCAGTTCTTGTCGAGCGTCTCCACCTGGTGGCGCCCCACGGGGTCGATCTCAGGTTCGCCCTGGTCGTGGGTCATGATGTTGTGGTCGGGCATGCAGAACACCTGTTGGGGTCTGAACACCTGCAGGTGTCGGCTGCGCAGGCCATCGAAAGCCTGCGGCGAGGTGACCTCGTGACAGTAGAGCCGGTCGATATAGAGCTGTGTGGGGCCGTCGGTGACGGTCTGCACCACGTGTGCGTCCCAAATCTTGTCGAAAAGTGTATTCATGACGATGTGTTGGTGTCGGTGTTAAGCTAGTTTCTGAATTTGTTGATACAGTCGATGTAAGCCTCTACGGAGGCGGTGATGATGTCGGTGTTGGCACCGAAACCATAGTAGACGCTGCCCTCATACTCCACCTGCATGTGCACCTTGCCCACATCGTCGGAGCCTTTGGAGATGGCCTGTATGGTAAACTCCTTCAGGGTCATCTGCTTGCGGATGATGCGCTTCACGGCCTTGATGGCAGCATCCACAGGACCGTTGCCCGAGCTGCTCTCCTCAAACTTCTGTCCGGCAATGTCGAGCGCCACGCTGGCCACGCTCCTGACGCCCTTGCCGGTGGTGACCTGCAGGTAGTCGAGCTTTACGGAGTGGTTGGCCGCCGTGTCGGCTCCGGCGAGCATGAGGATGTCGTCGTCGTTGATCTCCTTCTTCTTGTCGGCCAGCTCGAGGAATGCCTTGTAGAGGTTGTCGAGTTTCTCGTCGTCCTTGATGTCCACGCCGTTGACCTCGAGGCGGTACTTCAGCGCTGCGCGGCCGCTGCGTGCGGTGAGCACGATGGCGTTGTTGTCGAGGCCGATGTCCTTGGGGTCGATGATCTCGTAGGTCTGCACGTTCTTGAGCACGCCGTCCTGGTGTATGCCGCTGGAGTGTGCGAAGGCGTTGCGGCCCACGATGGCTTTGTTGGCCTGCACCGGCATGTTCATCAGCGAGCTGACCATGCGCGAGATGGGATAGATCTTCTGCGTGTTGATGTTGGTGTCGATGTCGATGCCTTTGTGGCACTTCAGGATCATCGCGATCTCCTCGAGCGAGGTGTTTCCGGCGCGTTCGCCGATGCCGTTGATGGTGACCTCCACCTGGCGGGCTCCGTTGAGCACGCCTTCGAGGGTGTTGGCTGTGGCCATGCCGAGGTCGTTGTGGCAGTGGGTGGAGATGATGGCCTTGTCGATGTTGGACACGTGGTCCATGAGGTATTTTATCTTGGCGCCAAACTCATGGGGCAGGCAGTAGCCGGTGGTGTCGGGGATGTTGACCACGGTGGCACCGGCCGCAATGACCGCCTCTACGACGCGTGCCAGATAGTCGTTGTCGGTGCGTCCGGCATCCTCGGCATAGAACTCCACGTCCTCCACATACTTCTTGGCATAGGCCACGGCGCGCACGGCACGCTCGAGGATCTCCTCGCGGTTGGAGTTGAACTTATACCTGATGTGCGAGTCGCTGGTGCCGATGCCGGTGTGTATGCGCTTGTGCTTGGCAAAGCGAAGCGACTCAGCCGCCACGTCGATGTCTTTCTCCACGGCGCGTGTGAGTGCGCAGATGGTGGGCCACGTCACTGCCTTGGATATCTCCACCACCGAGTTGAAGTCGCCGGGCGATGAGATGGGGAATCCGGCCTCTATGACGTCGACGCCTAGCAGCTCAAGCTGCTTGGCTACCTGGATTTTCTCTACGGTGTTCAACTGGCATCCGGGCACTTGCTCGCCGTCGCGCAGGGTGGTGTCGAAAATAAAAAGTCTGTCGCTCATAGTGTTTTATAATGTGTTTTTTCGTTTTGTCGTTGCCTGAAAACAAGAAAAAAGCCTTCCCACTGCAGGAAGTGGAAAGGCCTTGTATTCGTGATGCTGCTCACTGGCATATACGCGCTCTCTCACTTCCGGCTGTTTGCGACAGTCGAATACCGAGTAGAATGCTGATGATGCTTGCGAACAGGTTGTTCATGATCTATTCTCGTTTGTCTTAACGCATGCAAAGTTAAACATTCTGCGGCAGACAAACAAATAAATTGCAAGAAAATTTGCCGCTTTTGTTGCAATCAATAATCCGGCACGCTGATTTCGCGTTGTCGCCCGCGTTTGTCTTATGGGCCGGCAAACGCGTGAGACGACGCGGGCTGGTGTTCGAGCCCACGTCGTCTCACTCTCTAATGCAATTGGCGATCGACGGCCAATGCTGCGCCTGCGAATCACTGAGGCTAGAACGCCGGTTGTCCGGGAGCCGGCAGCGGGTCGCCGCCGAAGGGATCGGGCCCGAAATCGTTGTTGCCGTAGTCGTTGGTGTTGAGCCGCGACCCTACATATTCGCCCTCCAGGCCGCCGGGCAGCGGTGCAGCGGCAGCATCCTCGGGGTTGAGGAAGCGGGTGTACTGGCCTTGGAAGGCCAGCAGCACATCGCCGGTGGCACCCTTACGGTGCTTGGCAATGATGATCTGTGCCTTGCCGCGCAGGTCGCGTCCCTTCTCGTCCTGCAGGATCTTGTAATACTCGGGGCGGTGCACGAAGAGCACCATGTCGGCATCCTGCTCGATGGCACCCGACTCACGCAGGTCGCTGAGCTGCGGCCGCTTGCCCTCGAGGCCCTCGCGGTTCTCCACCGTACGGTTGAGCTGCGAGAGGGCGATGATGGGTATGTTGAGCTCCTTGGCCAGTCCCTTGAGCGACCGCGAGATGGTCGACACCTCTTCCTGTCGGTTGCCGAAGCGCATGCCGTTGGCGTTCATGAGCTGCAGATAGTCGATCATGATGATCTTCACGCCCTTCTCGCGCACCAGTCGGCGCGCCTTGGTGCGCAGTTCGAAGATGGACATGCCGGGTGTGTCGTCGACATAGATCGGTGCACCGGTGAGTCGGGCCATATACTTGTCGAGGCGCTGCCACTCGTCGGGCAGCAGCTGTCCGTTCATGATTTTCTTGCCCTCGATCTCGCAGACATTCGAGATGAGTCGGTCCACGAGCTGCACGTTGTTCATCTCCAAGGAGAAGAAGGCGATGGGCTCCCGATAGTCGACGGCGATGTTCTTGGCGATGGACAGAGCAAACGAGGTCTTACCCATGGCGGGTCGTCCGGCGAGGATGATGAGGTCACTCTTCTGCCATCCCGAGGTGACATTGTCGAGCGCGGTGTAGCCCGAGGGTATGCCGGTGAGTCCGCCGGCCTGCGACGAGGCCTTCTGCAGGATCTCCATTGCCTCGCGGAGCACGGGGTCGATCTGCGTGTAGTCGGTGCGCATGTTTTTCTGCGACAGTTCGAAGAGGCTGCTCTCGGCCTCCTGCATGAGGTCGTCGACATCGACGGTCTGGTCGAAGGCCTTGGTCTCCACCACCGATGCGAAGGAGATGAGCTGGCGTGCCATATACTTCTGCTGCAGGATCTTGGCATGATACTCGATGTGTGCCGACGAGGCCACATGGGCCGTGAGGTCCACCACGTAGGTGGGTCCGCCCACCTCATCGATGGTGCCGTCCTTCTCCAGCTGGTTGGTCACGGTCATGATGTCGGTGGGGTTCTCAGCCAGGTTGAGTGTCTGTATGGCCTGGTAGATCTTCTGGTGTCGCGGCTCATAGAAGGTCTCGGGGCGCAGTATCTCCGACACCACCGAGAAGGCGTCCTTGTCGATCATCAGTGCTCCGAGCACCACGCGTTCCAGGTCTACGGCCTGCGGCTGCAGATGTCCGTAGGCTGGGTCGATGGGGGCGACGGCCTGCTTTCGCTTGCCGGCCGACTTATTGTTTGTTTCAGGCATGATTGGCTAATTGTGTTGGTAGGCAGACAGCGGCTGCAGCCCAGCATGAGGGGGAGGGACTTGCAGCCGATGCGTAAGTGTGTGTATAATTAAATAAGGTGTGAGACTCCGGCAGCGCGGCCGGGGCAGCACATGGGGTTCCCCGCGGCCGCCGCAGCGCCGTTCATTCAGAGGGGCTTCACTTTTTCTTTTTCAGCTTCAGCTTGGGTATGTTCACCTTGTCGCCGGCCTTCAGCTGTGCGTGCGCGTCGTTGACGGCTTCGATGTAGCACTCCATGCCCGGTCCGAGATTGGTGCGGCTGATGCCGGCCAGTGTCTGCCCGGCCTTGGCGGTGACGGTGCGCTCAATGCCCACGATGACGTAAGCGCCCGTGCGGATGCGCACATCCTTGTTGTATTTGGCCTGCAGCTTGTCGTTGTCGGTCTGCGCGGCCGCTGCAGTCGCCGTCTTGGCCTTGTCGTCCTTGCGGGCATTGCCGCTGGCATTGCTTGCGGTGCTGTTTTTCGGCTCGCTCTTGGGCTGGGCGTTGGCTTCGCTCTTTTTCTCGTCCTTGGCAGCGGTTGCCAGTGTTTGCGATTGTTGCTGGCTGACGGCTTTCTCCTGCTGCTGGCGTGCGCTCTCCTCTTCGCTCAGTCGGTGTGCCGCCTCTATGCTGTCCTTACGGGCACGGGCCACGGCGGCGGTGTCGACCGACGCGTCGAGGATGGCACGGCCCTGCGGGGTATTGGAGGCCAGGATGGCTGCCGCTTCGAGATGCTCTATGCGGTGGTCGCGCTGCGTGATCTGTGCCGCCATGTAGAATATGCCGGCCACACAGGCCACCAGCAGCAGTGAGGCCACGCCCAGAAACAGGCGCATGAAACGGTTGTGGCGCATCATCTCCTGCTGCATCAGTATGACCTGGTTGCGTGCATCGTCGGCGATGCGCTCGGCCTCGAGCATGGTCTGTTCGGCTGTGGGCTGAGGTTCCGTCTCGGGGGCGGCATCATTCGCGTCAGTAGGCGCAGCGGGGGCCTCTTCGACCGGCTCAGCGGGTGTCTCCACAGCAGGCGCAGCGGGGGGCTCTACGGCAGGCTCAGCGGGGGTCTCTACGGCAGGCTCAGCGGGCGCCTCCACAGCTGGCTCGACGTTGTCGTCGATCACGTGTGTATCGTTGGTGTCATAGTCCATAATAGGTTCGTTTTCAGTAAGGTTATCGGTTTTCGATTCATTCGTTGCTTCATCATCGGGCAAGACGACAGGAGCCTCATCGGTTCCGGCCTCATCGGCGACAACCACACCACTGTCGGCGGCCTGCGCAGCGCCTGCCAGCGGTGCCTCGTCGGCCGGCACATCGGCCGGTGCAGGAGCGGCGGGCTCTTCGTCGTCGGCGGCAAGCTGACCGGCAGCGGCACTTTCGACGCCTTCAGCACCCTCGGCACCCTCGGCAAACTGCGCATCGATGGTGGAGAAGTCGACACCCTCGTTGACGACGACCGTCTCAAACTGCGAGAACGGTCGGTTCACCAGCTCGCGCATGGCGCTGTCGGGTGTGAACGTCACCTTGTCGCGCCCCTCGATGACGATGGGCTCGCCAGTGTTCACGTCGACGCTCTTGCGGGCAGCCACTCCCACCACCTTGAAGGTGCCGAGGCCCTTGACCTTCACCTGGCGGTCGGTCTCGATGCCTGTGGCGAGCACGCCAAACATGTCTTCCACAAACTGCTCGGCGGCGCGCTGCTCCAGGCCATATTTGGCGACCAGCGTCCGCGCCAGTTCCTTGAATCCTATCTTGCTCATCATCAGGTGGTTGTTAAGCCTTGTTAAGTTTTTCCTTTACAGCCTCTTTAGGCCGGAAGTTCAACACGAGTTTGGGGGGTACGAGCATGCGCTGCTGTGTGCCGGGGTTCACGATGACACGCTCCATGCGCTTCTTCACCTCGAAGGTTCCGAAGGTGGGCACCAGCACGCTGTTGCCTTCCTCGAAGGCGTCGCCCATCTGTTCGATGACGGCGGCCACCATCTTCTGCGTGTCGGTCTGCGTGTAGCCTGACCGCTGTGCCAGTTCGGCTATATACTCCTTGTTGTTCATACCTCTCCGTATAAGTCAAATTCGTCGCTTCCTGTGATTTTCACGTTATAGTAGTGTCCGGTGCGCAGCGTCCGTCCTTCGGCCGGTATGAGCACCTCGGGGTCGACCTCGGGCGAGCAGCACTCTGTGCGGCCCACATACCAGGCACCCTCCTTGCGGTCGATGACCACGAGCTGTGTGGTGCCCACCTTCTGTGCCTCCACCTCCTCGCTGATGGTCTGCTGCAGTGCCATCAGCGTGTCGAGGCGCTGCTGCTTCACGTCGGCCGGCACATCGTCGGCATAGTGTTGCTGGGCGTAGGTGCCCTCCTCCTCCGAGTAGGCGAAGGCTCCCATGCGCTCGAAGCGCTGCGTGCGCACGAAGTCCATCAGCTCGCGGAAGTCGTCGTCGGTCTCACCGGGGAACCCCACCATGAGCGTGGTGCGCAGGGTGATGCCGGGCACGCGCTCGCGTATGGCCTGCAGCAGGGCCAGCGTGTCGGCCTTGCTGACGTGGCGGTGCATGCGCTGCAGCACGGGGTCGGCAATGTGCTGGAGGGCTATGTCGAGATACTTGCACACGTTGGGACGCTCGCGCATCACGTCGAGCAGTTCCATGGGGAACTGGTTGGGATAGGCATAGTGGAGCCTTATCCAGCGCACGCCCTTGATGTCGGCCATGCGGCTCACCAGCTCGGCTATGCGCGTATGGCCGTAGAGGTCCACGCCGTAGTAGGTGAGCTCCTGCTCGATGATCTGAAACTCGCTGACGCCCTGTGCCACCAGCTCGCGCACCTCGTCGAGGATGTCGTCGATGGGTCGCGACGTGTGGCGCCCGGTGATGATGGGTATGGCGCAGTAGGCGCAGTGGCGGTCGCAGCCCTCGGCTATCTTGATGTAGGCATAGTGGGAGGGTGTGGTGAGCTTGCGGCGGCGGTTGGCATCGGTGCGGCGGCGTGCGAAGGTGGCGTCGGCAGCCTCGTCGGCGGCAGCCGGCCCCAGGTCGGCCAGGAGCTCCTTGTAGTTGAACTTGCCGTAGAACTTGTCGACCTCGGGGATCTCTGCCTCGAGCTCCTTCTGGTAGCGCTGCGAGAGGCAGCCCATCACATAGAGGCGGCCGAGGCGGCCGGAGGTCTTGGCCTCCACAAACTCCAGGATGGTGTTGATGCTCTCCTCGCGTGCGCTCTCTATGAATCCGCAGGTGTTGATGACGGCTATCTCGCCCTGCGGGCGCTTGGCGTCGTGCACACAGTGGTAGCCCTGCTCCTCGAAGAGCCGCATGAGGCGTTCGGAGTCGACGAGGTTCTTGGAGCACCCCATCGTGATGATGTCTATCTGGTTTTTCTTCACAGTGCGGCGGGGTTAGAACAGTGAGTCGACAAATTCCTTCCTGTTGAAGAGCTGCAGGTCCTCCATCTTCTCACCCAGGCCGATATACTTCACGGGCACCTTCAGCTGGTCGCTGATGCCGATGACCACACCGCCCTTGGCCGTGCCGTCGAGCTTGGTGATGGCGAGCGAGGTGATCTGCGTGACGGCCGAGAACTCCTTGGCCTGCTCGAAGGCGTTCTGTCCGGTGGAGCCGTCGAGCACGAGCATCACCTCGTCGGGAGCCGTGGGCACCACCTTCTTCATCACGTCCTTGATCTTCTTGAGCTCATTCATCAGGCCCACCTTGTTGTGCAGTCGGCCGGCCGTGTCGATGAGCACCACGTCGGCGCCGTTGGCCTGTGCGCTCTGCAGCGTGTCGAAGGCCACGCTGGCCGGGTCGGCACCCATCTGCTGGGCCACCACGGGCACGCCCACGCGCTCGCCCCATATCTTGATCTGCTCCACGGCAGCCGCACGGAACGTGTCGGCGGCTCCGAGGTAGACCTTCTTGCCGGCCTGCTTGAACTGCCAGGCCAGCTTGCCGATGGTGGTGGTCTTGCCCACACCGTTCACGCCCACCACCAGGATGACGTAAGGCGTGTGGTCGGCGGGCAGGTCCCAGCCGGAGGCGTCGGCCGTGTGGTTCTCGGTGAGCAGGGCGGCTATCTCGTCCTTGAGGATGCCGTTGAGCTCCGAGGTGGAGACATACTTGTCGCGGGCCACACGCTCCTCTATGCGGCGGATGATCTTGAGCGTGGTGTCGACGCCCACGTCGGAGGTGATGAGCACCTCCTCAAGGTTGTCGAGCACCTCGTCGTCGACCTTCGACTTGCCGGCGATGGCGCGGCTGATCTTGCTGAAGACGCTCTGCTTGGTCTTCTCCAACCCCTGGTCAAGGGTCTCCTTCTTTTTCTTGCTGAATAGTCCGAATATTCCCATCTTCTTGTTGGTATAGCTATAATTTAGGCACCGGCCAAATAGCCCCAGTGAGTGGGACACGCCGAAAGTGTCCTCCCCGAATGGCCCGATGCATATTGTCTTGCAAAGATAACAAAAAAAAACGAAATACGTGCTACATCGGACAAAAACTTTTCGGCCAATGCCGCCTCCGCCCCCACCCCACGGCCGCACGGCCTTGCGGAGAGTGCTTCGGTGCGGCGCGAAGCGACAGCAACGGCGGTGCGAGACGGGCCTTACGACGCCACACGGGCATATTGGCGGCGGCATCATAAGGCAGGGTGTTGGGAATCGAAATTTTCCGTTTTCTTTACATTCGACATCATGCCATGCCTGTGGGCGCAGTGGGCCCGGCGGGCAAAATGTTACATTGTTACATTGTTACATTGTTACATTAAGCATTTTCTAACCCCACAGGAAGGCCCTACATGTCCTTCAAAACCTATTTAATAAATAATAATTAATAATGTATTTCTTATATTATAGCAATTTGGGCACCTTGGAAAATGCTTAATGTAACAATGTAACAATGTAACAATGTAACAAAACGAATCCTGACATACTCAAATCCTGCGCTCTTTCGCTCCCTCAACCACCTATGTTTCAACCGCTTGCAGCCGCCTCCATAAATTTCCTCGAAAATAATCGGGCTTAAACGGGCTGACAATTTGGCAGAATCGAAGAAATGTCCTACCTTTGCATTCGCAGCATGCAGCCGTAGACGGCAGACCGCTCCACCCCAAAGCCCCAGGGGGAGAGAGGGCCGACCGACCACCACCCTTAAACCCCTAACACCTGAACAACCATGAAAACCGAGAAATAGGAAAACTCATACAATATCCCCAACATCTTGTACAGCGCGACCTGAAAAGTTTCCGGGCAGAGAAAAAACGCCATACCTTTGCATCGTCAAACCACAGACTGTGGAGGCAAATCAATAAACCATAAAGCAGATATGATAGTAGTAAAAAACAAGCGATGCAAGCGCGAGAATATCCTGATGGAATATCCCGACGCAGTCATTTTCGACGTAACGTCGAAAGGCGACATGAAGCAGATGTCACCGTTCTATCCTCACGGACACATCCCCGTACCGGGAGTGAAGGGGGTGTACTCGGCTTCGGTGGAAGGCATATGGCAGGGACTGAAGGTGTTTGAGGGCGAGAGCATCGACCGCGCCTGCTTTGCCAACACGACCATGCGCAACCTGAAGCGCACCTGCCGCACACACGGGCGCTGCCTGGGCCACATGTATGACGGGGAACTGATGGGATACATCGAAGCCCGAAAGAAAATCTACATCCCGTCCTACTTTTACATGCTCGAGCACTGTTGCGCAAAGACCGTCGAGATGCTCCGCAAAGTGTCGGCCGAGCGCACAGTGGTACTCCTCGACTATGACACCAACGAGGACATCGACGACGGAAGCAAGCCCTTGTCGCATGCCGGACTGATCAAGCGGTATCTGACGCATTGAAGACCGGCCTTGCCGTCAACCGCCGTTAGGACTATTTAACTACACAGACCAACGGAAAGTCGCGTCTTATCCTTACTTTTGCATCACCTGACACCAAAAACCGCCGCACATGAATGCCACACCACCACTGTCTGTCATCATCCCCGTCTACAACGTGGAGCACACGCTCACACGCTGCGTGGAGAGCGTGCTGGCACAGCAGGTGGCAGGCATGGAGGTCATACTCGTCGACGACGGGTCGACCGACGCATCGGGACGACTGGCCGACAGCTTCGTCGGCCGTCCCGGCGTGAGGGTGGTGCACAAGGCCAACGGCGGCCTGTCGGACGCTCGCAACGAGGGACTGCGACTGGCCAACGGCGCGTATGTGACCTTCGTCGACTCCGACGACTACCTGCTGCCCGACACCTACCGCCCGCTGATGGAGATGCTCGCCGAGCACACAGAGTACGACCTGCTGGAGTTTGCCGTGGAGCGCGACACGCCGGCCGGCATGCAGACCATCGCGCCGGAGCAGCGCGACTACACCTGCTGGAAGGCCTACTGGGTGACAGACCGCGGCTACACCCATGCCTACGCCTGGAACAAGATCTTCAGGCGCAGCCTGCTGGGCGATGCGCCATTTGCCAAGGGGCGCCTCTTCGAGGACGTGTGGCTCATGGGCGACCTGCTGCCCAGGGTCGGCCGCCTGCACACCACCGCCCACGGCTCATACCACTACACCTACAACCCCCACGGCATCTCCGTGGGAGCCGACGCACGGGCCTGGCGCGACCTGCTGCAGGGACATCTGCGCATCGTCGGCAGCGGTGCGCTCAGCGCCCAGGAGGGTTTCGGCGACTACTATGCCGACCTGCTCAACATTCAGCTGTCCACCTTCGAGCACTCGGCCGACGATGCCGACATCCTCTTGCCCACCCTGCCCTACCGCCACACATGCAAACTGGCATTGCTGCAGCTGCTCGGCATGCGGCGCCTCTGCCGATGGCTGCGGGGCGTGAAGCGCTGGTGGGGCCGGTAATGATGCACACATACAAAAAAATGGAGGGGTAAACACTTGCGGGAACGGCCATTTTTCATTAACTTTGTGAGCAATCAGCAACACGTCATCATCACATGGAAACCAACAGCAACCCCATAGAACAACTGTTCCACACCGACCTATGCCGCTATCTGCAGGCGCAGAACCGCATAGACACACATTTCCCCGAAGCACCCGACATCGAAGACCTCTGGCCCACCGTGGCACAGAGCTATCTCGCCGACGGCATACGCGAGTTTGCCGACTACCCCGTGGTGTCGCTGGCATGGATGGCCTACACGGGCATGGCGCTCGCCAAATACTGGGACACCGACTGGGCGCTCTACTCGAAGGTGGAAGACATCTACAAGTATCTGCGCGACCAGCGCGACTTCGACCACATGGACGACTACATCTGCGAACAGGTGCTGCTCCTCAAGCCCGACGAGCAGAAGAAACTCTACGACATCGTGGGCGAGTGTGCCACACGCACGCTCAACACCCTGCGCCGGCTCCACCTCGAGCCTGGCACACGCGAGGCCTTCAGCGGCTATGTGGCCGCCATCCACCAGATGTACCTCATGGGCATGGCCATGCAGCTCAAGGCCATGGGCTACCACATGACGAAGATGGGATGACAGCCTCGCGCCACGCCATGTGGCCACAAAAGAAAAACCAGCTCTGAAAACGCAAACAACCTGACCGACAACATCATGACCCGACCACTCAACCCGAAAACGCACATCTTGGCAGCGATGGCTGCCGCCTGTCTTGCCGCCCTCCCCGCACAGGCACAGCACGAGATCTATCCGCAACACTTCGACCTGGAGCAGGTGACCCTGCTCGACAGTCCGCTCAAGACGGCAATGGACACCAATGCCGACCTGCTGCTGACCTACGACGCCGACCGGCTGCTCACACCGTTTCTGCGGCAGGCAGGACTGACCGGCGATGCAGCGTCGAAATACTACGGCTGGCAGAACCAGCACCCGTCGTTCTCCAACTGGGGACTCTCCTCATGGTCGCTCGAGGGACACGTGGGCGGCCACTACCTCTCGGCGCTGGCACTGGCCTATGCCGCCGTGCACGATGCCGACCGGCAGGCACAGCTCAAGGAGCGCCTCGACTACATGCTGCAGGTGCTCGACGACTGCCAGACGGCCTACGACAACGACACCACCGGACTGAAGGGCTTCCTGGGCGGACAGCCCATCAACCAGGTGTGGACAGGACTCTACCGGGGCGACCTCACCGAGTTTCGCAAATATGGCGGATGGGTGCCTTTCTACTGCGAGCACAAGGTGCTGGCAGGCCTGCGCGACGCATGGCTCTACACCGACAGCGAGCGGGCACAGCGCCTCTACCGGAAGATGTGCGACTGGAGCGTGGACGTGGTGCAGCGCCTCACCACACAGCAGATGCAGGAGGTGCTGGGATGGGAGCACGGTGGCATGAACGAGACGCTGGCCGACGCCTACCGCCTCTTCGGCGACAGCCGCTACCTCGACGCCGCACGCAAGTACAGCCACCAGACGATGGTCGACGGCATGCAGACGCCGAGCACCACGTTTCTCGACAGCAAGCACGCCAACACGCAGGTGCCCAAATACATCGGCTTCGAACGCATCTATCAGGAGCAACTGCGCAGCGCCGCCTCGCCCACTGCCGCCTACCGGCTGGCAGCACACAACTTCTGGGACGACGTGGCCTCAAACCGCACCGTGTGCATAGGCGGCAACAGCGTGAGCGAACACTTCCTGCCGGCAGACAGGGCCGAACAGTACATCAGCAACCTCGACGGACCGGAGACGTGCAACTCCAACAACATGCTGAAGCTCTCCGAGGACCTCTTCGACGAGACACACGAAGCCAAGTATGCCGACTTCTATGAGGCGACCATGTGGAACCACATCCTCTCCACACAAGACCCGCAGACGGGAGGCTACGTCTACTTCACCACACTGCGCCCACAGGGCTACCGCATCTACTCGCAAGCCAACCAGGCCATGTGGTGCTGCGTGGGCACGGGCATGGAGAACCACTCCAAATACGGACACTTCGTCTACACCCACGCGGAGGACAACCAGACGCTCTACGTGAACCTCTTCACCGCCTCACAGCTCAAGGACGACCACTTTGCGCTGACGCAGCAGACCGACTTCCCCTACAGCAACACATCGACCATCACCATCGACAAGGCCGGCACATTCACGCTGGCCATACGCCACCCGCAATGGGCCGCCGAGGGCTATGCCATCAAGGTCAACGGCACCGACGCAACACCGGCCGTCAGCACCGGAGCGGCCAGCTATGCCACGCTGACGCGGACGTGGAGCGCGGGCGACGTGGTGGAGGTGACACTGCCCATGCAGGTGCGCTACGAGACGTGCCCGGGCTATGCCGACTATGTGGCTTTCAAGTATGGACCTATCCTGCTGGCCGCTCAGACCACAGCATCCTCCACAGCCGAAGCCGAACAGACAGGACTGGCCTACGAAGCGCTGCAAAACGAATATGCCGGCGAGGGACGCATGGACCACGCCCCGGGCTCGATGGGCAAGCGGCTGTCGCTGGCCTCGTCGCCGCTGCTCATCGGTGAGCGTGCCGACGTGCTCAAGCGCATCACACCGACCGACACGCCCTGCCGTTTCACCATCGACGTGAGCGACGTGCAAAACAAGGGACGGTGGAACACCCTGACGCTCGTGCCTTTCTACACCCTGCACCATGCGCGCTACAACTGCTACTGGTACCAGCAGACGGCCGACAACTATGCCGCCAGCGACATGGGACGGGCCGACGCGCAGGAGGCGGCACTCAACGCCCGCACCCTCGACTTTGTGGCGACGGGCGAGCAGCAGAGCGAGGCGGGGCACGACGCGGCCCACTCGTCAGACTCGGGATCGGGCAGCTATCAGGGCGAATACTACCGCGATGCACAGCGGGGCGGATACATGGAGTACACACTCGCCAACACCAGCGGACGGGCCGACAGCATCTCGGTGATGTGCCGCTTCACCACCGCCGACTACGGCCGCACAGGCACCATCAGCATCGACGGCACGGCAGTGGCCACCGTCACCATTCCGGCCTCGTACAAGACGGCCGACGACAACGGCTTCTTCAATGTGGAGTATGAGGTGCCGGCCAGCGTGATGCGGCGGGCCGACGGCTCGGTGAAGGACAAGGTGGTGTTTCGCCTCGAGGCCACAGGCAGCACGATGGCGCCGGGCCTCTACTATCTGCGCCTGCTCAACGGATACACCGGCGGGGCCTACCGCTTTGTGGCCAACGAGTGGGTCACGGGCGACGCGGCGCGCGTGGCGCAGGGCAACATCAGCTACAACACCACCGACAACACCATCACCGTGAAGGCCGGGACGGGCAACAACAATGTGGCGCTCGCCCTCGACTATGCCCACACCGACTACACGGTGAAGAGCACCCAGAAGTATCTGGTGGTGAAGGGCTCCTGCCTGGCTATGGGCTCGGGCAAGAGCTACCTGTGGTGGCTCAACGGCAAGAACAAGGGCACACAGGTGGCGCCCACCGTCAGCAAGCGCATAGGCAGCGAGGTGATGGTGGCATGGGACATCACACAGTCGGGGATCAGCGAGAACTGCAAGGGCGACCAGTGGAACTGCTCCACAGGACAGACCATCTTCGGACTGACGTCGACGACGGGCACATCGGTCATCTCCTACATAGGCTTTGTGGCGTCGCTCGACGAGGTGACTGGCATCAGCGTGGCCACAGCCCACCCGCTGTGCAGCGCGTCCGGCACAGTCTACACGCCCGACGGCCGACAGGCTGCCGTTGCCGGCGGCACGGCCACAAGGCACGGCTTGTATATCGTGGGAAACAAAAAGCAGATCGTGAAATAAAAAGAAGGAGGTTCGCGCGCGTGTTGGATACCGTTTTATTTCTACGACGTTTGGGCATCCAACACTGACCACCTCCGTCACCGGTCGTAGTCGACAAAGGCCAGGCAGGCCATACTGATGTGCGCGGGATGCGCCTGCTCCAACGTCTGGGCACAGGCACACATGGTGGCACCCGTGGTGACCACATCATCGACAAGCAGGATATGGCGGCCCGCCACACGCTCGGCGCTGCCCAGCCGGAAGGCATCCTTCACATTCTCATTGCGGCGCCAACGGTCGCGCACCGTCTGGCTGCCTTCAAACACCGTGCGCTGCAGCACGTGTTCGTCGACGGCGATGCCCGTAGCCTCAGACAGGCCGCGCGCCAGCATAGCGCTCTGGTTGTAGCCCCGCTGCTTCAGGCGGAGAGGGGCGAGGGGCACGGGCACAATGAGGTCGATGCCGTCGGTGAAACCGCTCTGCACCATCTCCCGGCCGAAGATGCGGCCAAGCGACACGCCTGCCTGCGGGTGCCCGAAATATTTCAACTGATAGAGGGGACGGGCCGACTCGGCATGACCGAAGTGGTAGCTGAAGGCGGCCGCACGGCACACGCTGCGCACACGGCCCCAGAACACCTGAGCCATAAGGTTTTCGTCGGGATGGGCCAGAAAGTCGGTGCGCGGCAGGGCCAGTCCACACGAGGGACAGAGCAGCTTGTCTTCGGCATGGAGCGGCAGCCCGCAGACAGCACATCGGTGCGGCGTCAGAACGTCAAACAACCGCTGCAGAAACCTAACCTTCATCGTCGCACATCTCGCAATCGGCCGCCTCGTCGATACACTGGCGTATGAGGCGCATCTCGAAGCCGCGCCCCATGGCATACTTTATGAGTTTCATGCTGCGCTCATAGTCGTTGCGCCCCTTTATGGTGGGCCACTTGCTCTGCAGCAGGGGGCGCAGCACCTCCAGATAGTCGGCATCGGGCACACCGTCGAGGGCTGCAGCCATTGCCTCGCGGCTGACGCGCTTGGCATAGAGCGCCTGTTCGATCTTGCGGCGCCCCCAACCGTCAAACTTCACCTTGTCTTCCACGAAGGCACGACAGTAGCGGGCCTCATCGATGAAGTGATGGGCCGTGAGATGGTCGAGGATGCGCTGCTGGGCATCGTCGGCCAGTCCCCACCGCCGCATCTTGTCGGTCAGGTCGCCGGCACAGTGTTCGGCCTTCGAGCAGAGAGCAGCCAGACTGGCCAGCGCCTTCTCTTCGCTGATGGTTTTCTTGTTTTCCATTTCGCAACAAAAGTATAAATAAAGCCGTAGCCTTACCTGGCTGCGGCCTTGGCAAAACGCTTCCGGCCAAACGCATCTTCCTCAAGACTGCTGTCGGCAAACCCCATATCTGCAAGCATCTGCATGAGGTCGGCGGCATAGACCGGATTGATCTCAAACCACAACTGACCGCCCGGTCGAAGCGTCTGCCGGGCATAGCGGGCGATGGCGCGATAGAAGCGCAGCGGATCATCGTCGGGCACAAAGAGGGCGAGCGACGGCTCGTGGTCGAGCACGTTGGGGCGCATCGCCGCCCGTTCCTTCTCGGCTATGTAGGGGGGATTGGAGACGATGAGGTCCCACGGCTCCACCGCATCGGCATGTGCTGCCGACAGCGGGGCCTGCAGGGCGTCGCGGCACTCGAAGTGCACCTTGGCTCCCAGGCGGCGGGCGTTGTCGCGTGCCACGAGGAGGGCGTCGGGCGAGATGTCCCAGGCCGTGACCTCCACCGGCGACAGCGACTGGGCCAGCGTGACGGCTATGCAGCCACTGCCCGTGCCGATGTCGAGCACCCGAAGCGGGGCGGGCGGCTGCAGACAACAGTAGGGGCGGCTCCATTCGGCCACTATGCGCTGGCACATCTCGGCTGTCTCGGGCCGGGGGATGAGCACGCCGGGAGCCACGCCAAACAGGCGCCCGCAAAACTCGGTGACACCCGCCACATACTGCACGGGCTCGCCACTTTCGAGGCGAACCATCATTTTTTCGAGCCGCACTGCGTCGTCTCGCGATAATTCACTAACTTTGCCACAGACAATGTCGGTCAGCGACATGCCAAACGACATGTCGAGCAACCAGCGCACAATGCTTTGTGCCTCGCTGGGCTCATAAAGGGGCAGCAACCGGTGCCACAGATCTGAGTAGGTCATAATTTCGTCTGCAAAGATAGCAGAAAACGCAGACAACGCAAAGAGATTGATTAGCTTTATAACAATATACATTCAATGACACGGCGGTGGTAACCAACAGGACCACCCTAAACACAAAACGACAAATGATGACCCAAGAACAACAAGACCAACAGTTCATGCGGCGCTGTCTGCAGATTGCGCGCGGCGGACTGCTCTCTGCCAGACCCAACCCCTCGGTGGGCGCCGTCATCGTGGCGGCCGACGGACGCATCATCGGCGAGGGCTTCACCTCGCCCTATGGCGGACCGCACGCGGAGGTAAACGCCTTTGCCTCGGTGCACAAGGAGGATGAGCCGCTGCTCAGCGGTGCCACCATCTACGTGTCGCTGGAGCCTTGCGCCCACTGGGGCCACACGCCGCCTTGCTGCGACCTCATCATCAGCAAGGGCATCAGGCGCTGCGTGTGCGGCTGCAAGGATCCCTTTGTCAAGGTGCAGGGACAGGGCATCGAGCGCATGCGCAAGGCGGGCATCGAGGTCACGGTGGGCGTGCTCAGCGATGCGTGCTGGGCGGCCAACCGGGCCTTCATGACCAGCCACGAACGGCAGCGCCCGTTTGTCATCCTGAAGTGGGCGGAGACGGCCAACCACATCATAGGACACGCTTGCAGTGGTGACTGTCAGCAGCCCCTGCGCCTCTCGTCGCCGTTCACACAGATGCTGGTGCACCGCCTGCGTGTGCATGCCGACGCCATACTCGTGGGGCGCGGCACGCTCGAGGCCGACCACCCGCAGCTCAACGTGCGCGAGTGGAGCGGACGTGATCCCGAGCGCCTGGTGCTGACCACGCACCCCGAGGCTGTGCCCACCGGCTTCAAGCCGCTGGCCAGCATCGAGGCTGTCCTCACCCACATGACGGCGGCCAAACAGCAAACGCTGCTCGTGGAGGGTGGTGCCCAGACCCTGCAGGCGTTTATCGATGCTGATGTGTGGGACGAAATTCGGGTGGAGACGGCCCCGTTCTCCATTGGCGACGGTGTGGCGGCTCCCCATCTCCCACCGCACGCCACGCTCAAGCAGACCGACGTCTACGACGGACGTTGCATTCGCCTCTATGCACGTTAGCAACGTGCCAGCCGGCAGCTAATATTGCGAAAAATGAAATTAATTGTCCTATTAAATATCACAAAATAAACCGAAAGACATTATTATTTTGTAACTTTGCAGTCAATTAACTTAACTTCTCTCATTTTAATGAAAAAAGCTATTGCACTCACGTTGTTGGCGCTCGTCTGCCTTGTGGCACACGCACAGATGGCCAACCCCGTGAAATTCAGTTCGCAACTGAAGACCAACGGCACGGCCGAAGCCGAGATTGTGTTCTCGGCAAAGATTGAAGCAGGATGGCATGTCTATTCTACCGACCTGGGCGACAACGGTCCGGTGACGGCTACGTTCAACGTCAACAAGCTCGACGGCGTGGAGCTCGTGGGCAAACTGACACCGCGCGGACACGAGATCAGCACATACGACAAACTCTTCGACATGAACCTGCGCTACTTTGAGAACAGCGCACAGTTTGTGCAGAAGGTGCGTTTCACCAAACCCTCCTACTCCATCGACGCCTATCTGGAGTATGGGGCCTGCAACGACCAGAACTGCATGCCGCCCTCGGAGGTGTCCATCAAGAGCAGCGGCAAGAGCCCGGCTGTAGCGGGCGCCGACAAGAAGGACGACAAGAAGGACGGCGCAGCTGAGGAAACCGCAAAAGCGGATGCTGCACCGGCCGACACGGTTGCCAACACGCCGACGGCCGACACCGCAGCCGTTGCGGTGATGGCTGCCGACTCTGCAGGCATCGACGAGGGAGACCTCTGGAAACCCGTGGTGAAGCAGATGCAGGACATGGGCGGCATGAACGACCTGTCGAACATGTCGCTGTGGTACATCTTCCTCATGGGTGTCGTGGGCGGTCTGCTTGCACTGGTCATGCCGTGCATCTGGCCCATCATCCCCATGACAGTGAGCTTCTTCCTGAAGCGCGCCAAGGACGACCGACGCCGCGGCATACGCGACGCCGTGCTCTACGGCGTGTCGATCATCGTCATCTTCCTGCTGCTCGGCATCGGCGTGACGGCCGTCTTCGGCCCCAGCACGCTCAACGCCCTGTCGACCAATGCGGTCTTCAACGTGTTCCTCTTCCTGCTGCTCGTGGTGTTCGCCCTGAGCTTCTTCGGATGGTTCCAGATCAAGCTGCCCGACAGCTGGGCCAACAAGGTGGACACCAAAGCCTCAAACACCAGTGGCTTCGTGAGCATCTTCCTCATGGCCTTCACCCTGGTGCTGGTGTCGTTCTCGTGCACCGCACCCATCATCGGCCTGCTGCTCGTGCAGACGGTGACCTCGGGCGACTGGGTGGCTCCGGCCGTGGGCATGTTCGGATTCGCACTGGCGCTGGCCGTGCCGTTCTCGCTCTTTGCAATGTTCCCCTCGCTGATGAAGAAGAGCCCGCGCAGCGGCTCCTGGATGGACCAGATCAAGGTGGTGCTGGGCTTTGTCGAACTGGCCTTCTCGCTGAAGTTCCTCAGCGTGGCCGACCTGGCTTACGGCTGGCACATCCTCGACCGCGAGACGTTCCTCGCCCTGTGGATCGTGATCTTCGGCGCACTGGGCTGCTACCTCGTGGGCTGGCTGAAGTTCCAGCAGGACACCATCGCCGGCGACCAGGACAAGCCCATGTCGGTGCCGGCCATCATGACGGGTCTGTGCTCGCTGGCCTTCGCCATCTATATGGTGCCGGGCCTCTGGGGTGCTCCCTGCAAGGCCGTGTCGGCTTTCGCTCCCCCCATCAACACACAGGACTTCAACCTCAACACCAAGGTGGTGGAAGCCAAATACACCAACTATGAGGAGGGCATGGCTGCTGCCAAGGCTCAGGGCAAGCCCGTGCTGCTCGACTTCACCGGTTTCGGCTGTGTGAACTGCCGCAAGATGGAGGCTGCCGTGTGGACCGACCCGCAGGTGGCCAGCAAGCTGGAGAAGGACTATGTGCTCATCTCGCTCTTCGTGGACGACAAGACACCGCTGGCCGAACCCATCGAGATCACCGACGACAGCGGACAGAAGCGCACACTGCGCACCGTGGGTGCCAAGTGGAGCTGGCTGCAGAGCCATAAGTTCGGAGCCAACACGCAGCCGTTCTATGTGGCCGTGGACAACGCAGGCAACCCGCTCACCAGCGGCTACTCCTACAAAGAGGACATCCCGGCCTATGTAGACTTCCTGCAGAAAGGCATCGAAAAGTACAAATGATGAATAGCATCGACCCCTGACAGATACAGCCAAAGGCCTTCTCCACAGCATCAGCAATGGAGGAGGCCTTTGTGTTTTCTCCATACAGA
>CAVAXH010000016.1:0-2981 GCA_963592505.1 Bacteroidaceae bacterium | reverse complement strand
GTACAGAGGATTACTTGAAACAAATGAAAAAACGAATATCATGAAACCATCTACAACCAAACATTTTGTTGTTCTGACCATGGCCCTCACCCTGCTTCAGGGCAACATGCTGAAGGCTGCGGCCACACCGCCGACCCCACAAGACGCTCCGACGCAAGCAGCTCCGGCCCACGACGCCAGCCAATGGATGATCAGGCTCGACGGACAGTGGCAGGTGACACTCGACGGGCAGGCGCCCGCCTCCATCACCCTGCCAGGCACACTCACCGATGCCGGCCTCGGCACCCCCTGCACGCTCAAGCCAAGCATGGAGCGCGAGACATTTCTCAACCTCAAGGCGAAACACGCTTATGTGGGCAAGGCCACATACACCCGGCAGGTAACGGTGCCGAAGAACTGGAAAAAGCAACGGGTGGTGCTTCACCTCGAACGCATCCTGTGGACCTCGCAGGTGACTGTCAACGGCGCACCCCTGCCGCAACAGCAAGAGAGTCTGAGCACGCCTCACGAATATGACATTACCGACCGGCTGCTGTTCGGACAGACAAACACCATCAGCATAACCGTGGACAACTCACGCCGTTACGACATCTCCACCAACGACCTGGCACACTGCTACACCAACGAGACGCAGACCAAGTGGAACGGCATGCTGGGCGACATATCGCTACAGGCCAAACCGCAGACGTTCGTCAGCCGCGTAGCGGTCTATCCGGAGACGGCCAGCGGGCGCGTGAACGTGAGGATCTGCCTCGACGACAAACAAGCGGCCGGCGGCAAGAAGGCACGCCACGGCAAGGTGCACTTCACCATCGTCTCACCACAGGGCACCACCGCCAAAGACACCGTGGTGGCATACGACGGCCGCGACATAGCGTTCAGCACACACCTCAGCGCTCCGCAGCCTTGGGATGAGTTTGCAGCCAATGTCTACACGGCATGCGCAGAGGTGGTCGGCGCAAAGGGTGCCGACAGCTATCAGACCTCGTTTGGCTTCCGCACACTCACCAATGACAATGCGCTGCTGCAGATCAACAAGCGCCGCATGTTTCTGCGAGGCACGCTGGAGAGTTGTGTGTTCCCGCTGAAGGGCTACCCTGCCACCGACGTGGCTGCATGGACCGACATCTTCAGGAAGGCAAAGGAGTATGGGCTCAACCACCTGCGCTTCCACTCGTGGTGTCCGCCTGAGGCTGCCTTCACCGCTGCCGACCGCCTGGGACTCTATCTGCAGATCGAACTGCCCGTGTGGACGCTCAACATCGGCAAGGACGCGGCAGCCATGCACTTCCTCTACGACGAGGCCGACCGCATACTGGCCGCCTACGGCAACCATCCCTCGTTCTGCTTCCTCAGCCTTGGCAACGAACTCCAAAGCGACTTTCAGGCGCTCGACTCTCTGCTGCTGCACGTGAAGAAAGACCCACGGCGTCTCTACACCACCACGTCGTTCACCTTCGAAAAAGGGCACGGCGACTGGCCCGAGCCACACGACGACTTCTGGGTGAGCCAATGGTCGAAGAAGGGATGGCTGCGCGGACAGGGGGTGTTCGAGGAGCGCCCGGTGAGCTTCCGCAACGACTACTCGGCAGCCATCGACGGTCTGCCCGTGCCGGTGGTCACACACGAGATCGGACAATACAGCGTCTATCCCGACATTGCCGCCATACCGAAATACACCGGCAACCTGCAACCGCTCAACCTCATCAGCATCAAGGACGACCTGCAACGCAAAGGACGCCTCGGCATGGCTCCCCGCTACCTCGAAGCCACCACTCGCTTTGCCGCCATCCTCTACAAGGAAGAGATCGAACGGGCACTGAAGACACCCGGCTACAGCGGCTACCAACTGCTGGGCCTCACCGACTATCCCGGCCAGGGCACAGCACTCGTGGGACTGGCCGACGTGTTCTGGGACAGCAAGGACAACCTGGCCACACAAACGTTCCGACAGGCTTGTGCACCGGTGGTGCCGCTGGCCTTCTACGACAAGGCCACCTGGACAAACGACGAGACGTTCAGGGCTTCGTTTAAGGTGGCCAACTTCTCTGCAGACCTTCTGCGCGACGCCACCCTCAGCTGGGAGCTCAAGGCCGGAGCAACGGGCAAGCCGTTGGCACAAGGCCGGCTGACCCCTCAGCAGATTGCCGTGGGCAACACGCAGGAGCTGGGCGACATCGCCGTGCCGCTCTCCTCCATCAGCCAAGCTGAGCGGCTCACCCTGTCGGTGAGCATCGACGGAACACCCTACACCAACACTTGGAACATCTGGTGCTACCCGGCCACGCTCGACACCGATGCCGCTGACGTCGTCGAGACCAACGACATCAACAAGGCACGGGAGGCGCTGGCCATGGGGCGCAGCGTGCTGCTCAATCTGCCACAGGCCAACACCATCGGCCTGGAAGGCAAGTTTCTCCCCGTGTTCTGGAGTCCGGTGCACTTCCCCAACCAGCCCGGCACCATGGGCGTGCTCTGCAACCCAGCGCATGCCGCCCTCGCCCAGTTCCCCACAGAGGCGCACAGCAACTGGCAGTGGTGGGATCTCTGCAAGCATGCCACCACCATGCAGCTCGACAGCATCACTGGAGGTGCAGAGGTCATCGTGGGCATGATGGACAATTTCTACAAGAACCGCAACCTCGCCCTGGTGTGGCAGACCTGTGTGGGCAAAGGCCGACTGATGGTGAGCAGCATAGACCTTAGCGACACCGCCCACCGTCCTGTGGCCCGCCAGCTCCGCCACAGCCTCCTGCAGTATATGAAGAGCAGCGACTTCCACCCTGCCACCTCGCTCAGTTTCGAGGCCGTGCAGCACGCCATCTATCAAGCGCAGGCTGTGGAGCAGGTGAAGAAGTCCATCTACGAGTAGTAGTCAACGGCAAGACAGAAAACAGATCGCAGACTCCATAAAACTCCTGCATCCTGTGAAACATGCAGGAGTTTTATGGATTTTTGCACACCCTACCCGAAAGGAGAAA
>CAVAXH010000015.1:0-29869 GCA_963592505.1 Bacteroidaceae bacterium | reverse complement strand
AAACCCAGGGCGTTGCCCTGGGCTGGGTAATTGCTGGGCCTTCAGCCCGCGTCGCCGACCTTTGGTTTAGCCCGCGTCGCCTCATGCTTGTGCATCATTTGCCGGTAAACAAATCGGCATCCGAATGTATGCACGAGCACGCCTGTGAATAGTGTAGGTTACAACCACTCCACCAGTCCGTCCATCGGCGCTTTCACGATGCGTCCGAGGTGCATGCCTTCTTCGCGGAGCGCCTCCTCCAGAGGTTGGCGGTAGATCTGTGCGATGCTGCCGTTGAAGCCGATGGGCAATGAGTCCCAGCCGTCATACTGCTTCACGTTGCGTGAGAGGAATGCGCGGAAGTTGTCTTTCACAAACTCATAGACGACAGGCTCCGCGAGGTTCTCCTCGATGAAAGGCATAAACGAGGCCAGGAAAGTATTGGGACGCGGCTGGCGGTAGACGCGGTCGATGATTTCGGCAGCCGACAGTCCGTATTTCTCGTTGAAGCGGCCGATGATGGCATCGGGCCACTGGCGTTTCAGGATGTTGCCCAGCAGATACTTGCCCATGGAGGCGCCGCTGCCCTCGTCGCCGAGGATGAAGCCCAGCGGCGACACGTTTTTCACGATGCGCTCACCGTCGTAGGCACACGAGTTGCTGCCCGTGCCGAGTATGCAGGCGATGCCCGGCTCATGACCGCACACGGCGATGGCCGCCCCCAGCATGTCGGATGCCACGGTGCATCCCCGGCGTATGGTGAGCGTGGCGCGGAGCGCCTCCTCCACGATCGGTTGTTTTTCGGGCGTGCAGCCAGCTCCGTAGAAGAACACCTCGTCGACCTCTGTGGTCGGCAGATGGGGGAGCAGTGCGGTGCTGATCTCTTCGGCTATCTGCTGTCCGCTCACCTGAAAGGGGTTCATGCCCTGTGTCTGTACGTTTGCTATGGCCTTATGGTTGTCCACCAAGGCCCAGTCGGTCTTGGTCGATCCGCTGTCGGCTATCAGTATCATGATGTGATGTTGTTTTTTAGTTGTTGTTGTTGAAGAAAATGTCTGTCGCAGTGCTCTTAGGCGAATGATTTATGCCCCCCTTATTGCTTCTTGCCGAATGCCGGGTCGATCTTGATGAAGGCCGTTACGGCAAACGTGATGATGCAGAAGCCCATGACGGCGATGAAGAAATGCTGGTAGCCCAACATGTCCTTCAGCCAACCGCTGGCCATGCCCGGCACCATCAGTCCGAGGAAAGAGATGGCGGTGCAGAGGGCGTAGTGTGAGGTCTTGTAGCGGCCTTGCGCATAGTAGAGCATGTAGAGCGTCAGCGCGGTGAAGCCCAGGCCGTAGCCAAACTGCTCCACGAAGAGACACGAGCTGATGAGCACCAGGTTGGACGGCAGCGCATAGCTCAGGTAGACATACACCGCGTCGGGCAGCGTGATGGCACAGACGAACCACCACAGCCACCGCTTCAGTCCGTCGCGCGAGGCCAGCCATCCGCCCACGATGCCTCCCAGCGTCAGGCCGATGAGGCCCACGGTGCCGTTGGCAATGCCATACTCGATGGGCGAGAGTCCCAGTCCGCCCTCCTCAGCCGGTCGCTGCAGGAAGGTGGCACACATCTTGGTGAGCAGCGCTTCGGGGAAGCGATAGAACAACAAGAACAACATCACGAAGACAAACGACCGCCACGGCACCTTGGTGAAAAACGTGACGAGCGTCTCCTTCAGTCCGGCCAACACATCGCGTGCCGTGGCCGGCCGGTCATCGTCGGCCTTGGGATGAGGCAAGATGTAGCCATGCCAAAGCCAGAGCATGATGAACATGGCCGCCAGCCCATAGAACAGCAGGCTCCAGGTGAACGCCTTGTCGTTGCTCACCTGCTGCTGCAGCAGTCCGGCGAGGGCGATGAGTGCGCCCTGTCCGAAGATGACCGCAAAGCGATAGAACGTGTTGCGTATGCCGACGAAGAGGCTCTGCTGGTGGTCTGTGAGCTCGAGCATGTAGTAGCCGTCGGCCGCCACGTCGTGTGTGGCGCTGAGAAATGCCATGATGAAGAAACAGCACATCGTGCCCTGGAACCACCACGGCGTGCTGAGCGTGAAGGCCACGCCCGCCAGCGAAGCGCCGAGCAGCACCTGCATGGCCGTCACCCACCAGCGCTTGGTGCGGAAGAGGTCCACAAACGGACTCCAGATGAACTTCAGCACCCACGGCAGCTGCAGCCATCCGGTGTAGAGGCCGATCTCGGTGTCGGTGAGTCCCATCTGCATATACATGGTGACCGCCACCACGGTGACGAGCACGTTGGGCAGACCCTCGGCAAAGTAGAGTGTCGGTATCCATGCCCAAGGCGATGTGTTGCCGTTTTTCATCACTGACTATTGTTTGTTTTTGGCGATGCGTGCCATGAGTTCCCAGGTGCGTATGCGGTCCTTGTAGGTGTTGTTGCGGTTTTCCTTCTCAATGCTCAGGTCGCCGTCAGAGTTGTCGTCCCAGCGGCGGCAGTTGTACACCGGCGTGTAGAGTCGTCCGATCTCGTAGTTGCGGCTGATGGCCAGCGCCAGGGCATAGTCCTCGCCATAGTTCACGTTGGGCAGTCCCACCTCGCGTATGACCGGCGTGTAGAACGACCGCGGGGCTCCCAGTCCGTTGATGCGCAGGGCGTTGTTGCGTCCGTTGTCGGGTGTCCACTCCTTGTGGTCTATCACGCCCGGCGGCAGTATGTTCAGGTTGATGTCGGTCAGCGTGTAGGCGCCGATGAGCATGGCACACTGCTGCTCGTGGAAGGCATCCACGATCTGCTGCAGCGTGTCGTCGCCAGCATAGACATCGTCGGAGTCGAGCTGGGCTATGAAGCGTCCGCAGCGCGGGTCGTGTGCCGCAAGGTTCCAGCTGCCTCCCACGCCCAGGTCGCGGCGGTCGGTCACGATGTGTATGATGCGCGGGTCCTGCTTGGCCATCTCGTCGACCAGTTCGGTGGTGCCGTCGGTAGAGTGGCACTCGGGGCCGTTCTCCACCACAAACACGTTGTACGCGAAGGTCGTCTTCTGGCTGAGTGCGCTCTGCAGGGCATCTTTGATGGTGCGTATGCGGTTGCGCACAGGTATCATGATGCTTGCCTCCACGGGGAACGTGCCTTCGTCGACACATGTCTTGCGGAAGTCGCCCGGTGTGAGGTATGCCCCCACCGCCTTGAGGTGTTCGGTGCAAGCCTGTTCCATCTCTATCTGCGACTGTCGGTTTTTCGGGTCCACATAGTCGAAGAGGCGTTCGCCCGTCTTTCGTGTGTCGAGCTGCACCTCCGAGTAGAGATACTCGTTGATGTGCTCTATGCGGTGGTGCTCCGAGACCTTCAGCCGCAGGTCATAGAAGCCAGCTGCCCGGTAGTGTGCCGTCATGCGGCTGGCAGCCTGCTTCAGTGCGTCGGTGCGGAAGAGCACCACGCTGCCGAAGGCGAAGTCGTCGCGCAGGCTGCCCTGCTGGTAGTCGATGGTGGGTGCGTCGAGCCGTTGTCCGTCGGCGGTCAGCCGGTAGTGGTCGGCATAGACCATGCCGGCCTCCGTCATCTGTGCCACGGCGATCATGCGCTCGAGGGCCAGATAGCCCAGCTGTATGTATTGCGGGTTGAGGTAAACCAGCGTGTAGGGCGCCGTGGCCTGGCCGGCGATGGTCTGCCATGTGGTGCTCTCGGTCATGCTCTGCTGCATGACGGTCACTTGGTTCACGATGTCTTGTTGCAGTCCTTGGGTGTTGCGGTCGTTTTCTTCCTGCGTGCCGCAAGGCAGAAAACAGTCTATCAGATGATACATGTCGATAGGTCCTTTATTTATTTCTTGTGTGTGTATGTTTGTTGTGCAAAAGTACATAAAAATATCGACACCGTCCTGTTCCTGTCCGGTGTTTTTGGCATCGCCGCCCCGCTTTTGCAGCAAGGCGGCACACAGCCTACCGTGGCAGGGTGACAGGGTAGTCGGCGCTGGCCACATGCTCGCGCCGGGCAATGGCCGTCAGTCGGCTCACCACGTCGGGGTGCTCCGCGGCCACGTCGTGGTCTTCGTGCACGTCGCTGCCGAGGTCGTAGAGACGTGGCTGTCCGTGGTCGACGAGCAGCTTCCAGTTGCCCATGCGCACAGCCATCTGGTCGGTCTCCGAAAACTCCCAGTAGAGAAACTCGTGCTGCGGCTGTCCGGGCTGTCCCAGGATGGTGCGTGCCATCGACAGTCCGTCGAGGCTGCCGGTGCTGGCATCGGTGCTTATCCCTGCCAGATCACAGAGGGTGGGCACCATGTCGTAGAACGCCATCGGCGTGTCGTTGACCGTAGCCGCACCCACATGGCCCGGCCACCACACGATGAACGGTACGCGTATGCCCCCCTCGTAACACTGTCGTTTCAGTCCGCGCAACATGCCGTCGCGCCCGAAGAACTCAGGGTCGGCCCCTCCCTCCTCGTGTGGTCCGTTGTCGCTGGTGAAGACGACGATGGTGTTGTCGGCCAGTCCCTTCTCCTGCAGCTTCTGCATGATCTGTCCGACATAGGTGTCAAGACGGGTTATCATCGCAGCAAACTGCGCATGGGTGTGCTCCACCGCATTGTAGCGGCTGGCGGGTTGTCCGCCCCACGTCTTGTCGGTGAAGAACCGTTGTTTGTAGGCGCGCAGCAGCGAGTCGTCGGGCTGTGCCAGTTCGGCGTGGGGTAGGGTGTAGGTCAGCAGCGCCAGAAAAGGCTGCCGGCCGTCCTGCCTGTCGAGCCACTCGAGGGCATGCCGGTGAATGAGGTCGGCCGAATACTGTGAGCGCCGCCGATAGTCGTCGCCCGACATGGGGAAGGCGATGTTCTGCTCCAGCACCTGCCGTGTGACGGCCGTGTCGCCCTGCTGCCGGCTGTAGGCATTGAGGAAGTTGGGATAGTAGAGATGCGCCTGAAACTGGCAGATGTAACCATAAAACTCGTCGATGCCCCGCTTGTCGGGCGTCGACACGCTTCCCTCGTAGCCGCCCGCCCACTTGCCAAACAGCGCTGTGGCGTATCCGGCCCGCTTCATGATCTCGGGCAGGATGGGCTGCTGCGGGTCGTAGGGCTGTTGGCCCACGCGGGCATAGTCGGTGTTGTTGCCATAGCGCACGAGCGGCGCCTCCGGCCAATACTCCTTGTTGCCCCTCACGCGTGTGTGGCCCGTGTGCTGTCCGGTCATCAGCGAGGCCCGCGAGGGAGCCGACACCGGTGCCCCGGCATAAGCCTGTGTGAAGCGCATGCCCTCCTGCGCCATGCGGTCTATGCAGGGCGTGCTGATGAGGTGCTGGCCGTAGCAGGCCAGGTCGCCATAGCCGAGGTCGTCGGCCATGATGAAGATGATGTTAGGATGCTGAAGCCCCGCCGCTGCAGCCCCTGCGGGCAGCAGGGCGGCAAGCGGCAGGGCAACATATAGATGCGATGGTCTCATGCGATGGTGATGTGTACGGGGGCGGGGTGACTATCGTGCAATGAACTTGCGGTTCTTCCCGACCACCACGCCGTGTGCCTTCTTTTGGGTGCGCTGTCCGGCCGTGTTGTAGACAGGCTCTGTGGCTGCGGTGCCGCTGACGGGCGTGTCGATGCCGTCGCCGGTGCCCAGCAGCGTCATGGCTGCAGCGCCGCCCTCCACCACGGGCAGGTCGGCAAACGAAGCGATGAACGCGCTGTAGTTGGCAATGGTGTCGGCGGCGATGTTTTCCACCTTGCGCCACTTGTCGCCATCGAGGATGTAGGCATCCTTGATGAGCGAGCCGTTCTTGAACACACCCGTCAGCACTCCGCCGGTGGCCGGCTTCGACACGGTGGCCTCCTGTCCGAGGAAGGCCAGGCGGCTGCCCTCATAGTGGCAGACATACGCCTTGCCGGCCTCCATGGTGCTCACCTCGGTGAGGTAGAGCGCGCTGCCGTCGTAGGAACGTCCGCTCACCGTGTAGACCTTGATGCTGTCGGCCGGTGTGGCGGCGAAGGGCAGGCAGACGGTGGTCCAGTGGTCACCGGCCGGGAGCGTGCGGCAGTAGGCCGGTGTGTAGTAGAGGCGGAAGCCGGTGGCCAGCCACCATCCCTCGCGCTTGTCGGTGGCGTAAGCCCCCTCGGTGGCACCGTCCTTCGACGACTGGAAGCCGATGGTGGCCGCACCCTCATCGCCCACATAGACGGGCAGTGTGGAGAGCGTCTCCCAGCGCAGCGAGTCGGCGATGTCGGCAATCTGCATGCGGTCGAAGGTCAGCGTGGGCGATGCCGTGCTGTCGGCGGCCGTGCGTATCCAGCAGTGCTGGTCGGAGAGGCAGTAGTGCTGTGTGGTGGCATCTGCCGTCAGGCGGTAGAAGCCCATGGGCAGGCCGGTGAGGTCCTGTGTGAGTGCCATTGTGCGGCCGGCAGCTGTGGCTGTCGACACGTTCCACCAGGCGTTCCAGCAGGAGCGTCCGCCAAAGGAGCCCGTGCGCTGGTCGCCGCCGGTGTAGGTGCCGGCCGGTGCTGTCCATCCGGTGGATGCGCTGAGGTCAGCGTTCACGATGGTCTTCGTCTTGTCGTGGGTGGGCAGGGCGCTGCCGATGGCCTGCTGCAGTGTCTGGCAAGCCTCGCCGTAGGCAGCCAGTGTGGCCGGCTGCTGGGCGGCAGCGGTCTCAGCCAGCTGGGCGGCGCCGGGCAGTCGGAAGGCGCTGACAGTCTGTGCGGCAGCCTGGAGCGAGTCGAGCGTGTGGGCCTGGGCCACGGCGTGGCGTGCCTGGGCCAGCAGGGAGGCCAGGGCAGCGTATGCTTCGGCGTCGTTGCCCGTTATCTGTGCGGCCTCGGCGGTCAGCAGCGTGTTGACGGCCGGTGCCGTGGTGTTGTAGGCCGCAAACTCGGCGATCTGTCGGCGCACCTGCTCGGCGCCGTCGGCATAAGCCTCCTCGGGTGTGCCGAAGAGCGGGGCCAGACAGAACTTGTCGAACTGTGCCTGCTTGCCCAGCCAGCGGTAGCTGATGAGCAGCGAGGTGCGGTCGGCACTGCTGAAGGTGGCGCATGCCTTGCTCCACACCGATGCTGTGGGCAGCGAGAGCACTGTGGAGGTCTCGCTGGTGCCGTCGGCCGAGAGTGAGATCTTCTGGTAGTCGCCGCCATTGTTCTTGTGGAACACGCCAATATAATAAGGTGTGTTGGCGGTCAGGCTGGCCGTGCGCTTCAGGCTGCCGGCAGCGGCCGCTCCCTCATTGTTGAAAGCCTGAAGGAAAGCCCCTCCGTCGACACCGCCCACGGGATAGACCTCGAAGGCAGGCCATGTGGCAGCAGCTCCGCTGCCGGTGGTCCAGGCTGTGAGGCCCTCGTCGAAGTCGGCGTTCTGCAGGCGGTTGCCGCCCAGGTAGAGCGTCTGTCCGTCGTGCTGCACAGCGGTGCCCACGCCGTCGGGAGCACCCACGGTGGCTGCTGCCGACGTGTGGCTCTTGCCCAGGTAGTCGACGGTACGTATGCGGTAGGTGGCGTCGCCGTCAGCGGCCGGCAGTGTCAGCGTGAAGGCAGCGTTGTCCTCCTGCGGTGTGCAGGTGGCCACGGTCAGCCATCGGCCGTCGGTGCCGCGCCGTTCCACGATGACGCTGTCAGAGAACTCCTCGTTGGGGTCGTTCCATGCCAGGTGGAGCGACTCGCCCTGCAGTGTGGCCTCGGTGAGTGCCGGACCGTGCATGGGCAGAGCCTTCGGCGTGTAGCCGTAGCTGGAGTTGTAGGCCATGTTCGACTGTTTGGCAGCATAGTATTCGCCCATCGGCGTGAGATAGCTCTTCGAGGCCAGCGAGGCGTCGCCGCTGTTGTAGAGTTTGCGGCAGCTCTGCACCTCGTTGTAGGCAGCATAGCGCTCCACCCATCCCGTCTGTTCCAGTCCGTCGATGACCGGTGCGAAATGCGTCTTTTCGATGGCATAGTTCTCCGAGTTGCCGTTGGTGTTGGAGCCCGGCCATCCGGTCCAGTTGGCGCCATAGTTCATCTCGGTGATCCAGATGGGGCGTCCGGTGCGTTCGTGGATGGCCTGCAGCGTGCTGAGCCAGTCGGACCAGTCCTGATAGTAGTAGGCGTGCACGGCGATGAAGTCGCATCGCCATCCGCGTGCGTCGATGGAGTCGATGAAGGGGTAGAGCCATCCGCTGAGGTTGCTGGCCATTGCCGGCGAGCCCAGTCGCTTGCCGGTGGCCATCATCTCCTGCCAGTGAGCCAGCACCTCGTCGACGGAGCTCACCGTCTCGCGTGCGTCGGCCGTGTTGTCGGGTTCGTTGTTGCCCAGGATGTTGGGCGAGGGTCCGTTGTTGCCCACATTGCTGATGCTGGGCCATCCCTCGTGGTGGTGCTGCGTGACATATTCGCGGTCGTCCCACTCGTGCCATCCCGCATCCCAGTTGTAGCACCATGTGGTGTTGAGCAGGCCGTTGATGGTGCTGTTGTTGCCGGCATATCCCTTCTTGGTCACATCGTTCCATTTGGAGATGCGTATCGACGAGACGTGTCGGTCGAGAATCTTCGATGATGTGGGCAGGTTCACCTGGCGGTTGCTCTTGTCGGCGATGAACACGCGGCTGTAGCCCTTTCCGTCGCTCTTGGTGGCCATGGTGACCATGTATCCGCGCTTCAGTTTGAAACTGCGTATGCGGTTGTTGAAGATGTTGTTTTTCAGCGACCGGCTGCTGCCAGCGGTGAAGTCGCTCTTCTGCGAGCCGGTGAGGTTGATGCCGTCGTAGATGGTGAGCGGCAGCACAAAGTCGCCGTAGGGCACGATCATGGCTCCGTTGCCGTAGATGCGGATGGAGCAGTTGTTGCCTTCCTCGGCTGCTTTGCCGTTGACCTTCACATAGGCCAGCCACTGGTCGGCCTCGCTGGGCTTCACGCCGCTGAGGATGATGGTGGCGTCCTCGTGGGCGATGTCCACCGATCCTGATGCGGCAAACGGTGTGGCCGACGAGATGACATAGTCTACGGGTGTGGACAGCGTGATGTTGGTGACCACCTGTGTGGTGGTCTTGCGGCTGTTCACGGCGAAGTTGCCCTGTGAGGCGCCCTCGCGCAGCAGTTCAATGTCGGAGATGCTCATCCACTGGTGTGCTTCGCGGGCCTCGCCCGTGACCTCCAGCGTGACCGCAGCCTCCTCGGCGAGCGAGAATGCCAGGTAGCGCCACTGCCAGCCATATCCCAGTCCGCCGTTGGCGAAGCCCGTCTCGTCGGTGGCCAGGATGCTGGCGCCGCCCTCGAGGTTGACGCCCAGTCCGCTGACACTGGCGGGGAAGTCGGCAGCAGAGGCCAGCGTGTCGCCGGCACTGCTCAGCGTGGTCAGCGCCATCGACATGTCGCCCTCGGCGTGGCGGCCTGTGGCGCGCAGCACATAGTTGCCAGCCGGCAACGTCAGCGTCTGGCGCATCTTCATGGTCCAGGCATTGGCCGACCATCCGTCTTTCTGTTCATAATAGGTTGTCGTCGATGTGCCGTCCCAGTGTTGTCCCTTGTTGGTGGTGACATTGGTCTGTGTCCATGAGGCGAGCGGCATCACGGCGGCATAGTGGTCGGCCACCTGCCGGTCCTCGGCAGTGGCCAGGGCCTGTGCAGCCTCGCGCAGGGCCTGTGCGGCGCTCAGATAGCCGGTCTGCGACTGCTCGGGCTCTGTGGCAATGGCCTCAGCCAGAGCGGTGCGCTCGGCAGCCGTCAGGTCGCCCAGGTTGGCGGCACGTGCCAGCACCTGCTGTGCCAGCGCCAGTGCCTCAGCATATTCGTCGGAAGCCTGCTCGGCATCCTTGCCAAGATAGTAGAGGCGGAAGTTGTCGGCCTTGTAGAACACCGTCGACTGCAGACCCAGTGCCAGCGGCAGGTCGTCGGTCTTGGCAAACTCGAGCGCCTCGGTCTGCACCGTGTCGCCGCTGCCGATGGTGATGGCGTGTGTGTCGTTGCCGGCAAAGAGGTTCATCTGTGTGCCCTCGGAGCCGGTGACGGTGGCCTCCAGCCGATAGCGTCCGGCGGGCAGACCGCTGACCTGCTGCTGCAGGGTCTTGTCGGTGGTGGCAGAGCCGTCCCAGGCGTTGCAGATGCGCAGGCCGTGGAGCGCCGTGCCGTAGACGGCCGTGTAGGTGGAGCCCGACTCCGCCTTTATCTCGCTGCCCGTCTTGGCCACGGTCCATCCGTTCAGGCTGTAGTTGGTCCATGAGGTGCCGCCCGCGCCAGCCTCAAAACTGGGGTTGGCCAGCATGCCCGTGGCATCCAGCGGGAAGGGCGTGTCGTCGCCGGTGGCCGTGGTGTCGTCGATGCGGTAGATGTGCATGTTGTCGAGACAGATGTCCGACCGTCCGTTGTTGACCAGCGAGGCACCGATGGCGATGGTTGCCGTGCCGTCTTCAGCCAGTGTGAAGAAGCAGCCCATCGGTGTCCATCCCACCTGCACCAGGTAGGTGTCGGTTCCCGGGTTGCTCGACCCGTTGGTAAACGAGTGGGCGCGGCGTGCCTCGGCAGTCTGCCCCACGGTCTGTCCGGCGGCATCCGTCACGCTGATGTTCATGGTGGTGCCGTTGGTGGTGTGCTTGTTGTTGTTGGAGTAGTCGGCCGCCTTGTAGTCCACGCAGACATAGTATTTGCCGGCGCTGAGCGGTCGGGTGGTGGTGGTCACCGTGGTGGCGAGGTTAGCCCATCCCTTGCGGTACCACAGAAAACGGTTGCCCTCAGCGGGTGTCACCCCGCCCTTGCTGTTGGTGAAACCGATGGCCGTGGTGGTGGCGTCGGCCAGCGCCATGTTGGAGGTCGACGTGGGCAGCGTCCATCCGTAGGCCTCGCTGATGGCCGTCTCGGAGGCGGCGGGCAGCGAGGCGCCGTCGGCAGCCAGTTCGAACGAAGGGTTCACCAGCGCTTCGGCCGTCACGTCGCGATAGCCCTGTGCCAGCAAGGGCATCGTCGCTGCAAAGGCGATGATGGCAGCAGCCAGTCGCCGACAGGTTTGTTTGTTGGTTGTCATCTTGCTATTGGAAGGTTGTAAAGTGGGTTGATGCTTTGTATATATAGGTTTGTGGGGTGCGGCTATGCAAAGTTAATGGTTTTGCAAGGATGACGCAAGTTTTTCGAGAAATAGTTACAATCGCCCTCGCCAGAATTGCGTTTTTTCGCTCGAGCGCTTTGTCGCGGTGCGATGTGGGCCTTGTCGCGGTGCGATATGTGCCTTGTCGCGGTGCGATGTGGCTCATATCGCATCATGATAAGACGCTTGTCGAAAACCGGACGCGAATGATGCCGATTGGGAACCATGCGGACAAGGTGGCGGCGGCCGGCATGGTCGCCGGCTGTCTGTTGTGACACATTTGGCAGACTGCCGACTGACAGAACTGTCATATCTGTGCACCGTTGACATTTGTGGCACGCTTTATGCATAAGGGAGGGTGTGACAAACACCAAGCAACAAAATTAAAAAAAACAATAAAACCACTTACGATTATGAAAATCAAACCATTAGCAGACAGAGTGCTGGTGCAGGCTGCACCGGCTGAGGAGAAAGTAGGAGGCATCATCATCCCCGACACCGCCAAGGAGAAGCCCCAGCGCGGCAAGGTGGTGGCCGTGGGCCAGGGCACCAAGGACGAAGAGATGGTGCTGAAGGTCGGCGACACAGTGCTCTACGGCAAGTATGCCGGCACCGAGCTCGACAATGAGGGCGAGAAGTATCTCATGATGCGCCAGAGCGACGTGCTCGCTGTGGTGGAGGACTAAGCAACGCCTGAGCGGACAGGGTGCAAGGAGGAGACGCACACACATTATTATATTAACACACGATAAAACACATCTTTTACGATTATGGCAAAGATCATCAAATACAATACAGAAGCCCGCGACCTGCTGAAGCAGGGCGTAGACCAGTTGGCCAACGCTGTGAAGGTCACCCTCGGCCCCAAAGGCCGCAACGTGGTCATTGAGAAGAAGTTTGGCGCCCCCGTCATCACCAAGGACGGCGTGTCGGTAGCCAAGGAGGTGGAGCTCGAGGATAAGTTTGAGAACACCGGCGCCCAGCTCGTGAAGAGCGTGGCCTCGAAGACTGGCGACGACGCCGGCGACGGCACCACCACAGCCACCATCCTCACACAGGCCATCGTCAACGAGGGTCTGAAGAACGTCACCGCAGGCGCCAACCCCATGGACCTGAAGCGCGGCATCGACAAGGCCGTCAACAAGGTGGTGGAATACATCAAGGCCAACGCCGAGGTGGTGGGCGACAACTACGACAAGATTGAGCAGGTGGCCACCGTCAGCGCCAACAACGATCCTGAGATCGGCAAGCTGCTGGCCGACGCCATGCGCAAGGTGTCGAAAGACGGTGTCATCACCGTGGAAGACAGCAAGACACGCGACACCACCATCGGTGTGACCGAGGGCATGCAGTTTGACCGCGGCTATCTCAGCAGCTACTTTGTGACCGACGCCGACAAGATGGAGTGTGTGATGGACGATCCCTACATCCTGCTCTACGACAAGAAGATCTCCAACCTCAAGGAGTTCCTGCCCATCCTGCAGCCTGCCGCCGAGAGCGGACGCCCCCTGCTCGTCATTGCAGAGGATGTCGACTCTGAGGCTCTCACCACGCTCGTCGTCAACCGTCTGCGTGGCGGCCTGAAGATCTGCGCCGTGAAGGCTCCCGGCTTCGGCGACCGCCGCAAGGCCATGCTCGAGGACATCGCCGTGCTCACAGGCGGCGTCGTCATCAGCGAGGAGAAGGGCCTGAAGCTCGACCAGGCCACCATCGACATGCTCGGCACGGCCAAGAAGGTCACCGTCGACAAGGAGAACACCACCATCGTGGGCGGTGCCGGTCAGAAGGAGAACATCCAGGAGCGTGTGGCTCAGATCAAGAACGAGATTGCCAACACCAAGAGCAGCTACGACAAGGAGAAGCTGCAGGAGCGTCTGGCCAAGCTCGCCGGTGGTGTGGCCGTGCTCTATGTGGGTGCCAACAGCGAGGTGGAGATGAAGGAGAAGAAGGACCGCGTGGACGACGCTCTCTGCGCCACACGTGCAGCCATCGAGGAAGGCGTCGTCGTGGGCGGCGGCACCACCTACATCCGCGCCCAGCAGCAGCTGGCCGACCTCAAGGGCGACAACGCCGATGAGCAGACCGGTATCAACATCGTGCGCCGCGCCATCGAGGAGCCTCTGCGCCAGATTGTCTTCAACGCCGGCGGCGAGGGTGCCGTGGTGGTCGACAAGGTGCGCCAGGGCGAGGGCGACTATGGCTACAACGCCCGCACCGACAAGTATGAGGACCTGCGCGCCGTCGGTGTCATCGACCCCGCCAAGGTGGCCCGCGTGGCTCTGGAGAACGCCGCATCTATCGCCGGCATGTTCCTCACCACAGAGTGTCTCATCGTGGACAAGCCCGAGGAGAAGGTTGCAGCTCCCGTCGGTCAGCCCGGCATGATGTAAGCTGACAGCCCCCTACTACGGACAACCCCCGGCTGCGCTGCCAGACAGCACGGCCGACAGCATAGCCCGGAGCGACAGCTCCGGGCTTTTGCATAGGTGGGGGGACGGGTGCAAGCGCGTTAACGAGTTGTTAAGAATAGGGGCGCCGCTGATGCTTTTGCGTTATTTTTTGTAAAAAAGTTTGTGAGGTTCATACCTATTTATTATCTTTGCAAAGTAAAATGCAACAAGCATAAGCAAGACACAAGATATTT
Source organism: Bacteroidaceae bacterium (assembly GCA_963592505.1). Classification (GTDB taxonomy): domain Bacteria; phylum Bacteroidota; class Bacteroidia; order Bacteroidales; family Bacteroidaceae; genus Prevotella. Next base: position 16,219 of record CAVAXH010000015.1, on the reverse strand, counting down.
TTTGATTTGTTTTAGTAGATTAGTTTTAAGTAGTTTGTTTTGAAAATCGGTTGTCGTGATGACATCCGATTTTTTTTGTTTATTGTCCGTCGGGTGTTGGCGTTTTGTGGAAAAACACATAACTTTGCACTATGAAACTCAAATTACGCTTTGACTGGAAGAAAGCAGTGGTCTTCCTCATCGTATCGGCAGGACTGTGCTACATCACACGGTCCTTCACCATGTCGCTTGGCATAATGCTGCTGCTCTTCGTGGCCGACTATCTGCTGGCCGACTGGGCCGACACCAAGCGCCTCAAACGCGAGTGGCGCGAGTTTGAAGAACAGCTGCGCCAGCAAGATGCCGACCAGCCCAGCCATGATGCTGACCGGCCCCGCCACGATGCCGATGGCCAATGATGCCGGCAGACCGGCAGACCACAACAACCCGACACGATCTCCCCGATAAATGGAACAACTCATACAACTCTATCAGCAGTGGGCAGGGGCCGCCCCCGCCAAGGTCGACAAACTGGCCGGAGCAGGCAGCAACCGCCACTACTACCGGCTGACGGCACCCGACGGACAGACGGTCGTCGGCGTGGTGGGCACCAGCCGCGAGGAAAACCACGCCTTCGTGTGCCTCGACCGGCACTTCACCTTGCGCCAGTTGCCCGTGCCGCAGCTGCTGGCCGTCAGCGGCGACGAGATGCGCTATCTGCAGACCGACCTCGGAGGCACCTCGCTCTTCGACGCCATCCGCGGCGGACGCGAGGCCGGAGGCCGCTATGACCTGGCCGAGCAGAGCCTGCTGCGGCGCACGCTCCGTGCACTGCCCGACCTGCAGATGCGCGGTGCACGCGGCCTCGACTGGAGCGTGTGCTACCCCCAGCCCGAGTTTAATGAAGACAATGTGCTCTTCGACCTCAACTATTTCAAATACGACTTCCTCAAGCTCACCGGCCTCGACTTCCATGAGATGAAGCTCGAAGCCAGTTTCCGCCGCTTTGCCAAAGACCTCACCGCAGAGCCGTCGGAGAGCTTCATGTACCGCGACTTCCAGGCGCGCAACGTCATGCTCGACGCCGAGGGCAACCCCTTCTTCATCGACTTCCAGGGCGGACGCAAAGGCCCCTACTACTACGACCTCGCCTCGTTTCTCTGGCAGGCGTCGGCACGCTATCCCTACAAGCTGCGGCGCCAGCTCGTGGCCGAATACTACGATGCGCTGAAGCAGTACACCGAGGTGCCCTCAGTGCGCCACTTCGCAGGAAGGCTCAGCCTCTTTGTGCTCTTCCGCACGCTGCAGGTGCTCGGCGCCTACGGCTTCCGCGGCCTCTATGAGCGCAAGCAACACTTCATCGACAGCATCCCGGCCGCCATCGACAACGTGCGCGACCTGCTGGCACTCAGCGAGGATGTGCTGCCTTACCCCTACCTGCGCGAGGTGCTCACACGGCTGGCCGACATGCCGCGCTTTGCACACCGCGAGCAGCCCCTCCACCCGCGCTCCGACGGCTACAAGACCACCGACCGCAACGTCTATGCCGCACACCCGCAGGACGGACCGGCCACCTTCTCCAAGTATGACGGCCGCGGACCCCTCGTGGTGCGCGTCAGCAGCTTCTCCTACCGCAAGGGCATCCCCGAAGACCCGTCGGGCAACGGCGGAGGATATGTCTTCGACTGCCGGTCCACACACAACCCCGGCCGCTATGAGCCCTACAAGCAGCTCACCGGCCTCGACGAGCCCGTCATACGCTTCCTGGAAGACGACGGGGAAATACTCGAATTCCTCGACCACGTCTATGCCCTGGCCGACAAGCACGTGGCACGCTATGTGCAGCGCGGCTTCACCAGCCTGATGTTCAGCTTCGGATGCACCGGCGGACAGCACCGCTCGGTCTACAGCGCACAGCATCTGGCCGAACACATCCACAGCAAGTTTGGCGTGGAGGTGCGCATCTGCCACCGCGAGCAAGGCATAGAGCAGACGCTCCCCGCCACGAAAAAGCAGCCCTAAACACTTGCCGATTAACAAAAGAATAACTACCTTTGCACGTATGAAGCAAGCGATGATATTTGCAGCCGGACTGGGCACACGTCTCAAACCCCTCACCGACACCATGCCCAAGGCGCTGGTGAGCGTGGCCGGAGAGCCCCTGCTGCACCGCGTGGTGGAGCGGATGGCCGATGCCGGCTTCGGCCGCATCGTGATCAACGTGCACCACTTTGCTTCGCAGATAACCGATTATCTGAAAGCCAACGACAACTTCGGCCTCGACATCCGCGTCAGCGACGAGACCGATGCACTCCTCGACACCGGTGGCGGACTGCGCAAGGCGCAGAGCCTCTTCAGCCACACGTGCCCCATCCTCATACACAATGTCGACATCCTGAGCAATGTGGACCTCGACGCGTTCTACCGCGCCGACTGGCGTGTGACATGCGCCGACTGCGGCGTGCCCCACCTCATGGCTGGAGCACGCCTGCTCGTCAGTTGGCGGCAGACCAAGCGCTATCTGGTGTTCAACGAACAGATGCTGCTCGTGGGCTGGGTCAACGTGGAGACAGGCCAGATACGCACACCCTTCGACGAGGTGCGCACCGCCCTGCAGGCACAGCGCTATCCGATGGATGTCACCGCCGGCCCGCTCGTCGTCGCCGGCCGCCTGCACCTCTATGCCTTCAGCGGCATACACGCCTTCTCGCCCGCTCTCTTCCCGCAGATGGTGGGATGGCCCGAGAAGTTCCCCATCATCGACTTCTACCTGAAGGCCTGTGCCACCACACCCATCATGGGCTATGTGAAGCCCGACCTGCGACTCATGGACGTGGGCAAGGCCGACACCATCAGTCAGGCCGACGCGTTTGCCGCCAGTCTGCAGGGGTGAGCACCACGGGGCACGACACACTCAAGAAACACTTGCCAACTCACACATTTTCTTTCAATATATGCAACAGAAGATTATCATCCTCGACTTTGGTTCACAGACCACGCAGCTCATCGGCCGGCGTGTGCGCGAACTCGACACCTTCTGCGAGATCATGCCCTACAACAAGTTTCCGAAGGACGACGAGTCGGTCATCGGCGTCATCCTCAGCGGCTCGCCCTACAGCGTGCACGACAAGGAGGCTTTCAAGGTAGACCTCAGCCAGTTTGTGGGACGCATCCCTGTGCTCGGCATCTGCTACGGCGCACAGTTCATCTCACATGCCAACGGTGGTAAGGTGGAGGCTGCCGACTCGCGCGAGTACGGACGTGCCAACCTCGAACAATTCGACAAGGAAAACCCGCTCTTCAAGGGCTTCACTGACCACTCGCAGGTGTGGATGAGCCACGGCGACACCATCACCGCCATCCCCGAGGGCTATCAGTGCATAGCCTCCACGGCCAACGTGAAGTTTGCGGCTTATGCCTCCACGCAGCAGCCGGTGTGGGCAGTGCAGTTCCACCCCGAGGTGTTCCACTCGCTGCAGGGCACACAACTGCTGAAAAACTTCGTGGTCGACATCTGCGGAAGCCGGCAGGACTGGAGCGCTGACTCGTTTGTGGACACCACCGTCAAGGAACTGAAGCAGCAACTTGGCGACGACAAGGTGATACTCGGCCTCTCGGGCGGCGTCGACTCGAGCGTGGCCGCCGTGTTGCTCAACCGCGCCATCGGCAGCAACCTCACGTGTATCTTCGTGGACCACGGCATGTTGCGTAAAAACGAATTCCGTGACGTGATGAAAGACTATGAGGGACTGGGACTCAACGTCATCGGCGTGGATGCCTCGGCCAAGTTCTTCGCCGACCTCGCCGGTGTCACCGACCCCGAGCAGAAGCGCAAGATCATCGGCCGCGACTTCGTGGAGGTCTTCAATGCTGAGGCAAAGAAGCAGACCGGAGCCAAGTGGCTCGCACAGGGCACCATCTATCCCGACCGCATAGAGAGCCTCAACATCACCGGAAAGGTCATCAAGAGCCACCACAACGTGGGCGGACTGCCCAAGGAGATGAACCTCCAGCTCTGCGAACCGCTGAAGTGGCTGTTCAAGGATGAGGTGCGGCGCGTGGGACGCTCGCTGGGCATGCCCGAACATCTCATCACCCGCCATCCCTTCCCCGGTCCCGGACTGGCCGTCCGCATACTGGGCGACATCACCCCCGAGCGTGTGCGTATACTGCAGGATGCCGACGATATCTACATCCGTGGCCTGCGCGACTACAAGGTGCGCCTCTCGGGCGAGGAGGCACGGCGCGTGCTCGCTGCCGGCGTGCCCGCCGACATGCAGAACGGAGAGATAGAGGTGTCGCTCTACGACCAGATATGGCAGGCCGGCACCGTGCTGCTCGCCACCGTGCGCTCTGTGGGCGTCATGGGCGACGAGCGTACCTACGAGCATCCCGTGGCACTGCGTGCGGTGACCTCCACCGATGCCATGACGGCCGACTGGGCACATCTGCCCTACGACTTCATGGCCAAGGTGTCCAACGAGATCATCAACAAGGTGCGCGGCGTGAACCGTGTGTGCTACGACATCTCTTCAAAACCGCCTTCGACCATCGAGTGGGAGTAAAATGGATGACGTTCGACAATGAAAGTCTTCACCCATTTTGGCGGCGACGACGAGAGCCGTCGCGCAGAACTGATAAGAACCATCGAACATAGTGTGGAACGCCTGCAGCTCGCTGAGCTCGAGGCGCTCTACTATGATTTGGTGGCCAAAGACTACATACGCAACTAAAACTGTTTGCCCCCTTGAACAAGAGAGGGGGACGTACATACGGCCCAGGACTGCAGTCCTGGGCTTTGTGTCTGAATATGAGGAAAATCACCATTGCCAGAACCGTGCTTGCCGCGGCTGTCTTCATCGCATCAGCCTCGGGGCGGTGCGTGGCAGCCGACTCGCTCCAGTGGAAACGCTGGGGTGGGGTGGTGGCTGTCATGCCCGGCAAGGCCATCGTGATGGACCGCTATCAGCGATTGTGGCAGAAAGGACGCGACAATGTGGCGGCCGCACTCGAGGTGGGCTACACGCCGCTGCCTGCCGACAGCGACGCCTTTGCACGCGACTATGGCTATCCTACGGTGAGCGTCGGCGTGCGCTGCCACTGGAACCATGGTGTGACCATGCACAAGAGTCAGTCGGAAACATGGGGACTGGCCGAGGAGGTCGACTACGACTCGCAGATGGGCAATGCCCTGTCGCTCTATGCCACCTTCACGCGCCCCGTCCTTCACACGCGCCACTGGATGGCCGACTACTCGCTGAGTTTCGGCACTACCTATTCGCATCGCAAATACAACAAGCAAAACAACATCGACAATGAGCTCATCGGCTCGCGCTGGCTCATCTATTTCGGTGCCGGCCTGCACCTGACGTGGCGTGTGGCACGTAGCTGGGGACTGCGCACCGGTGTGGAGTATTACCACCACAGCAATGGAGCGCTCAACCGGCCTAACAAAGGCGCCAACTTCGTGGCGCCAACGCTGGGAGTGGTCTATATGCCTGCCTACGACCAGATGGTGGACACCTGCCGGCGGGTGCCGCGCACTGCGTTTAAGCCCTACTGGTATGTCAACCTGACGGCTGCCGTGGGAGGCAGGACGCTCGAGGAAGACTGGAAGAAGACCCAGCTCTACACGCAACCCGGCGACCCCGATTACCGCACCGAGCATTTCCGGCTGTATGCCGCCTATGCCTTGTCGGCCGATGTGATGTGCCGCTATCAGCGCCGGTGGGCATCGGGGGTGGGTGTCGACGTCTTCTACGGCACTTATGCCTCGCATCTGCGGGATGTCAATGCCACCCTCGGCTATACCAAAAAAGTGACGCCGTGGAGCATCGGCATTGGCGGTAAGCACGAGGTGTTCTGGCACCAGTTCTCGCTGAGCATGGCACTTGGCGTGTATGTCTACCGCCACATGGGACAACTGTCGTCGCAGTTCGAGAAGCCTTACTATGAACGCATCGGTGTGCACTACACCTTCAAGCACCTCGGGGGACTGCAGATAGGTGCCAACGTCAAGGCACACTGGACCAAGGCCGACTACACGGAGGTGTCCGTAGGATGGCCGTTCCGACTGTAGGACGGCGCAGGCGTAGGCAGAAAGACAACGGCGGCATCCGTGTCGCGACCGGCATGCGCCAAAACACGTTGAGAGCCATTGCCGTAGAGATCTACGCCAATGGCTCTCAACATGTTTTGACGGTGCAGGCCTCCGGCAGGGACGGCCCGCAGCGCACCGTTTCTGTGCTTACTTCTTCTCTTTCAGCAGGTCGCGTATCTCGGCCAGCAACTTCTCCTCCGATGACGGCTCGGGAGCAGGCTCGGGGGCAGGCTCGGGAGCGGGCTCTTCCTTCTTGCTGTTGGCCAGCTTGTTGATGGCCTTCACCAGGATGAACACGCAGAAGGCAATGATGACAAAGTCGATGAGGTTTTGCACAAAATTGCCGTAGTTGATCGTGGCAGACTGCATCTCAATGCCGTCGGCTATCTTCTCGGCCGGAAGCGTCACCTTCAGGTCGGAAAAGTTCACGCCGCCGATCAGCCAGCCTATAGGAGGCATGATCAGGTCGTCGACGATGCTCGTCACAATCTTGCCGAAAGCGCCGCCGACGATCACACCGACAGCCATGTCAAGCGCGTTGCCCTTCACGGCAAACTCCTTGAACTCGTTGATAAATTTTCCCATTCTAACAGTTGTTTTAATGTTGGCTTCAGAGGGGCGACAAGGGAGGGGCGGCCGGTTTGTCATGTCTGTATAGCATTTGCCGGCTTTTTTACCGCTCAGCAGGCCATTCCCGTGATGTTCCCCTCTTTTTTAATTAATTTAATAAACTTTTCGGCTGCAAAATTAAAAAAAACTTTGTATCTTTGCACACGAAAGAGGGGGAAAATGGCGAAAGAGCGTGCGCTCGGCAGCCCACACTCCTCAAAAGCATAAAAAGTTATCTTTTAACAATATTAAAAACACTAGTAAAATGGCAAACGTAAAAGTCGCTATCAATGGTTTCGGCCGCATCGGCCGTCTCGCATTCCGTCAGATGTTTGAGGCTGAGGGCTACGAGGTTGTCGCTATCAACGACCTCACTTCTCCCAAGATGTTGGCTCACCTCCTGAAGTATGACACCGCTCAGGGTGGCTTCGCTGGCAAGTTCGGCGAGGGCAAGCACACTGTCGAGGCTACAGAAAACTCTATCATCGTTGACGGTAAGGAGATCAAGATCTCTGCTGAGAAGGACGCTGTGAACTGTCCTTGGGCTGCAAACAACGTTGACGTTGTTCTCGAGTGCACTGGCTTCTACACAAGCAAGGAGAAGGCTTCTGCACACCTCAAGGCTGGTGCCAAGAAGGTTGTGATCTCTGCTCCCGCCGGCAACGACCTGCCCACCATCGTTTACAATACAAACCACACGACTCTGAAGTCTGAGGACACTGTGATCTCTGCTGCTTCTTGCACCACCAACTGTCTGGCTCCTATGGCCGACACACTGAACAAGTATGCCGCTATCCAGTCTGGTATCATGTCAACCATCCACGCTTACACAGGCGACCAGATGATCCTCGACGGTCCTCAGCGCAAGGGTGACCTCCGCCGTTCACGCGCAGGTGCTCAGAACATCGTTCCCAACTCAACGGGTGCTGCCAAGGCCATCGGTCTCGTTATCCCCGAGCTGAACGGTAAGCTGATCGGTTCTGCACAGCGCGTTCCGACTCCTACAGGTTCTACCACTATCCTGGTGGCTGTTGTCAAGGGTAAGGACGTCACTGTTGAGGGCATCAACGCTGCCATGAAGGCTGCTGCCAACGAGTCATTCGGCTACAACGAGGACCAGATCGTTTCTTCTGACATCATCGGCATGCGCTTCGGCTCTCTGTTCGACGCTACTCAGACCATGGTCAGCAAGATCGACGACGACACCTATCAGGTGCAGGTTGTCTCTTGGTACGACAATGAGAACTCATACACTTCTCAGATGGTTCGCACCATCAAGTACTTCGCTGAGATGAAGTAATACCCCGAGGTATACATATCAGTATTACCAACAGGTAACAAATAACAATCCGTTCTCCCTCCATCGGGGAGAGCGGATTTTTTGTTTGTTATTCTTGCTCATTTGCAATATTTTGATTACATTTGCGGCATGAAGATGATAACCATACTCGGACCTACAGCCTGTGGAAAGACGGCTGTCGCGGTGCGCCTGGCTCATGATATCGGCGGAGAGATCATTTCTGCCGACTCGCGGCAGGTGTATCGGGGGATGGATATCGGCACCGGCAAAGACCTCGACGACTATCTGGTCGAAGGGCAGGCCATACCTTACCACCTTATAGATATAGTGGAGGCTGGCACCAAGTATAACCTCTTCCAGTATCAGCAGGACTTTCAGGCAGCCTACTCGGATGTGTGCCGGCGGGGGCGCGTGCCCGTGCTGTGCGGCGGCACCGGGCTATATATAGAAGCGGTGCTCAAGGGCTATGCGCTGTCGCCCGTTCCGCAGAACCCTGCGCTGCGCGCGCAGCTTGAAGGCAAGTCGCTCCCTGAGCTCACCGACCTGCTGACCCAACTGAAGGCGAAGGCTGGATCGGTGATGCACAATGTGACCGATGTAGACTCGTGCCAGCGTGCCATAAGGGCCATAGAGATCGAGACCTATAACCTGGAGCATGCCACCGAGCTGCGCACGATGCCGCCTGTCGACTCGCTCATCGTGGGACTTGACATTGACCGCGACGTGCGCCGCCGCAAAATCAGTGACCGGCTGCAGCGCAGGCTCGACGGAGGGATGGTCGACGAGATACGGGGACTACTGCAGCAGGGCATACCTCCCCAGGACCTTACCTACTATGGTCTCGAATACAAGTATGTGACCGAGTATGTCACGGGCTGCATCAGCTACAAGGAGATGTTCACGCGGCTCGAGACAGCCATCCATCAGTTTGCCAAAAGACAGATGACATGGTTCAGGGGAATGGAACGCCGCGGGCTGCACATCCACTGGCTGGATGCCGCACAACCCGTGGACAGCATCGTGGCCGGCATCCGCGAAATGATGGAAGCCGACAACATGCACGAATGATACAGCGCACACGAATGCAGTGCACACGAATGCAGCGCACGCGAATGATGCAGCGCACACGAATGTAGTGCACACGAGTGATATAACGCACACGAATGATATATGCTGCTTCTACCCGGCATAGGGGGAAGGCGGCAAGAAGATTTGTTTTTATGGAAGATAATCGTTGGGGAATCATTTATTGTCCGAAGTCGGATGTGTTCAACCGGCCTGCCAAGCGGTGGGCCAAGATAGAGGCGTGCCTGAAGCAAAACGGCATCTGCTACGACCATGTGACGAGTGAGAACATGAGCAGTGTGGACCGGCTGGTGAAGATGTTTGTCAACAACGGTTATCGGACGATAGTCATCGTGGGCGGCGACAGCGCACTCAACGATGCCGTCAACTGCCTTATGATGTACGAGAAAAGCGTGCGCGACCGTGTGGCCTTGGGCATCATCCCCAACGGACTGATGAACGACTTTGCACATTTCTGGGAGTTCGACGAAGACAACTGCGACCAGACCGTCAAATGGCTCAAGGAGCACCGTGTGAGAAAGATAGACCTGGGATGCATACGCTACACCAACCGCAAGAACGAGGCGTGCCGCCGCTATTTTCTCAACTGCATCAACATCGGTCTTATAGCCTCCATCATGAATCTGCGGAGGCAGACGCGCCATTTCTTCGGGTCACGCACCCTGTCGTTCTTCTTCTCGTTCCTGCTGCTCATCTTCCAGCGCCTCGACTATCGCATGAAGATCAAGATCAACACCGATCAGATCGACCGCCGCGTGATGACGATGTGTGTGGGCAACGCCATGGGCTACGGACAGACCCCCAACGCTGTGCCCTACAACGGACTGCTCGATGTGTCGGTGGTCTACCATTCGGGTGTCACACAACTTGTGGAGGGCATCTGGCTGTTTGTGAAAGGCAAGTTTCTCAATCATCACTCGGTGCATCCCTACCGCACCCGCGAGGTGAACGTGGAAAAAGCCGAACATGCCCTCGTGGGCATCGATGGCCGACTGATGCACACACCCGTAGGCCCCTTCAAGATTAGCGTCGAGCAGGAAGTCATCAATTTCCTTATTCCCGAGTGATCCATCCGTATTGTGCCACACAACGCACAATATCACAATGCTGCACGATGACACAACGTGGTGCGGCGAAACACAACCATCATAACAAGACGCGGCTGGAAACGCTGTGTCAGCAATGACCAATAGGACGTGGCCTCTCCGGCACGCCCAAGGAAGGTAGTGACATGCCTGTGGCGCTGTGTGCGCGCCCGTAGGTGTGTCGTTGTGCGTTTTGTGCGATAAGTACGCGCTTTTTTGTCGGTTTGATGAAAATAAGTTGCGTTTTGCTTTGCGCTATGTGGGAATTTTACTAACTTTGGGCTCAGAAGGTGACCTGTGTGCTCTGCTGGTCAAAGCCTGGGCCTTACCCTAATGAATTAATCTAAAACAACATAAAAGCCTTAATTGAGAACTATGAGTTATCTTAGATTCGAAAGAGCGCTGATGACCAACTTGCAAGATTCGCTGGGAAAAGAAATTCTCCGCACGAATCGGTCGGGTGCTTACTCATGCTCCACGATTGTAGACTGCAACACGCGAAAATACCACGGGTTACTCGTTGTTCCGGTACCAACGCTGGATGACGAGAACCATGTGCTCCTTTCGTCGCTCGACTGTACGGTCATACAGCATGGCGCAGAGTTCAACCTCGGTCTGCATAAGTATCAGGGCAACCATTTCAGTCCCAATGGTCACAAGTACATCCGTGAGTTTGACTGTGACACAGTGCCAACAACCATCTACCGTGTGGGAGGCGTCATCCTGAGAAAAGAGGTGGTCTTCCAGCATTTTGAAGACCGCATCTTGATACGCTACACGCTCGACGATGCCCACTCGGCCACCACACTCCGCTTCCGTCCGTTCCTCGCTTTCCGCAGCGTGCGGCAGTTCACACACGAGAACGCCGTGGCCAACCGCTCTTACAGCGAGGTCGACAACGGCATCAAGACCTGCATGTATGCCGGCTATCCCGACCTCTTCATGCAGTTCTCCAAGAAAGGCGAGTTTGTCTACCAGCCCGACTGGTACCGCGGCATAGAGTATCCCAAGGAGCAGGAGCGCGGCTACGCCTCCAACGAAGACCTCTACGCCCCCGGCTATTTCGAGCTGTCTATCCGCAAGGGCGAGAGCATCGTGTTTGCTGCATCCACCTCAGAGTCGAAGACGCGCGGACTGAAGACGCTCTTCGAGAAAGAGATGGACGTGCGTGCTCCGCGCGACAACTTCTTCCATTGCCTGGTCAACGCCGCCCATCAGTTCCATGTGGAGGACAAGAACGGCGAGACCTACATACTGGCCGGATACCCGTGGTTCAAGTCGCGTGCACGCGACACCTTCATCGCCTTGCCAGGCCTCACGCTGTCCATCGAGGAATACGAGTTCTTCGAGGCTGTCATGAAGACTGCCGAGAAAGGCCTGCGCGAGTTTATGGAGCAGAAGCCGCTTACAGTGAATATCTATGAGATGGAACATCCAGATGTGCCGCTGTGGGCCATCTGGACTATGCAGCAGTATGCCAAGGAGGCCGGCATAGAGAAATGTGTGGAGAAATACGGACAGCTGGTGTGGGACATTCTGCACTTTGTGGAGGAGAACAACCACCCCAACCTCTCGCTTGAGGACAACGGACTGGTCTGGACCGACGGCCGCGGACAGGCCGTGACCTGGATGAACTCCACCGCCAACGGGCGCCCCATCGTGCCGCGCACCGGTTTTGTGGTGGAGATCAACGCCTTGTGGTACAACGGCTTGATGTTTGGTGCCGAGCTGGCCCGCCAAGCCGGTAAAGAGGCCGATGCTGCACATCTCGAGGAGATGGCCGCCAAGGCACAGGCAGCGTTTGTCAACACCTTCGTCAATCCCTACGGCTATCTCTACGACTATGTCGACGGCGGCTTCCGCGAGCAGAGCGTTCGCCCGAACATGATCTTCCCTGCCGCGTTCGACTATTCGCCGCTCGACACTGCCCAGAAGAAGAGCATCGTGGACTTCTGCACCCGCGAACTGCTCACCTCAAAGGGCTTGCGCTCGCTCTCGCCGAAGAGCAGCGGCTACAACCCGATGTATGTCGGACCGCAGGCACAACGCGACTATGCCTACCATCAGGGAACGGCATGGCCCTGGCTCTTCGGATTCTATATGGAAGCCAGCCTGAAGGTCTACAAGCGCACACGCCTGAGCTTCATCGAACGACACATGGTGGGCTATGAGGAAGAGATGATGTATCACTGCCTGGGCACACTGCCCGAACTGTTCGACGGCAACCCGCCCTTCCACGGACGCGGCGCCATGTCGTTTGCCATGAACGTGGCAGAGATACTCCGCGCTCTGGAACAACTCGAAACATATAAATTCTAATCATCAGGAGGACAAGTCTATGAAAGTCTTAATGTTTGGATGGGAATATCCTCCTCATGTGTATGGAGGATTGGCAACTGCCAATTTCGGCATATCCGAAGGTCTGCATGCGCAGGGCGATGTCGACATCACGCTCTGCCTGCCCAAGCCCTGGGGCGACGAGAACCGCGACTTCTCACGCATCGTGGCCATGAACTGTGTGCCCATTGCCTACCGCGACGTCAACTACGACTATGTGAACAGCCGTGTCGGCAACCTCATGGATCCGCACGAATACTACAGATACCGCGACCATATCTATGCTGACTTCAATTTCATGCACGTCAACGACCTTGGCTGCATGGAGTTTGCAGGTGGATATCCCGGCAATCTGCACGAGGAAATCAACAACTACTCGATCATCGCCGGCGTGGTGGCCAGAGCCGAAGAGTTCGACATCATACATGCACACGACTGGCTGACCTATCCTGCCGGCCTGCATGCCAAGCAGGTGAGCGGCAAGCCGCTCTGCATCCATGTGCACGCCACCGACTATGACCGCAGCCGCGGCAACGTGAACCCCACCGTCTACTCCATCGAGAAGGACGGTATGGACCATGCCGACTGCATCATGTGTGTGTCGGAGCTCACCCGGCAGACGGTCATCAACCATTATCACCAGGATCCCAGCAAGGTGTTTACGGTGCACAACGCCGTCTATCCCCTCAGCGACGAGTACAACGCCATCCCGCGCCCCGACCACACGGGCAAGGAGAAGGTCGTCACCTTCCTCGGACGTCTGACCATGCAGAAAGGTCCCGAATACTTTGTGGAGGCTGCCAACATGGTGCTTCACCGCACACGCAACGTGCGTTTCTGCATGGCTGGCTCCGGCGACATGATGGACCAGATGATCTATCTGGCCGCCGAACGTGGCATTGCCGACCGCTTCCACTTCCCGGGATTCATGCGCGGCAAGCAGGTCTACGAGTGTCTGAAAGACTCGGATGTCTACGTCATGCCGTCGGTGTCGGAGCCCTTCGGCATATCGCCCCTTGAGGCCATGCAGTGCGGCACGCCCACCATCATCTCCAAGCAGAGCGGTTGTGCCGAAATCCTCAACAACTGCATCAAGGTGGACTATTGGGACATCCATGCCCTGGCCGACGCCATCTACGGCATCTGCCACAACGAGAGCCTGTTCCGCTATCTGCAGGAGGAAGGCAAGCGCGAGGTCGACCAGATCACGTGGGAGAAGGTGGGCGCCTGGATACGCGAACTCTACCTGCGCACGCTCCACTGGGTGTAAGGCCAGGCCGCAAGGCTTGCAAGCCCATTGTCTCACAATAAACAATAATCTTCAATAAAATCATACAACCTTCTCTGCCTTCGCCTGTGGGCCCGGCGCCCCTGAGGGTGGAGAGCAAATCTCAAAAAGAACAATGAAAACAATCTGCTTATATTTTGAGATACATCAGATCATTCATCTGAAACGCTACCGCTTCTTTGACATCGGTACCGACCATTACTACTACGACGACTACGAGAACGAACGCAGCATCAACGACATCGTGGAGCGTTCATACATGCCTGCGCTCAACACCATCGGAAAGATGATCGAGGAGAACGGCAACTTCTTCAAGGTGGCCTTCTCGCTCTCGGGTGTGGCCATCGAACAGCTCGAGATGCATGCTCCGCAGGTGCTCGACAAGCTGCAGCAGCTCAGCAAGACAGGCTGCGTGGAGTTCTTGGCAGAGCCTTATTCGCACGGCCTCAGCTCACTGAAGGACGAGGAGTGCTTTGCTGCCGACGTGCAGAAGCAGTGCAACAAGATCAAGGACTACTTCGGCAAGAAGCCCACCGTGCTGCGCAACTCATCGCTCATCTACAGCGACGATATCGGCCTGCAGGCCGCCCAGATGGGCTTCAAGGGCATGCTGACCGAGGGTGCCAAGCATGTGCTCGGATGGAAGAGCCCCCACTATGTCTACCACTGTGCTGCCGCCCCCACCCTGAAGCTGCTGTTGCGCGACATCACGCTCAGCGACGACATCAGCCTGCGCTTCGGCAACACCAACTGGGAGGGATATCCGCTCTTCGCCGACAACTACATCAGCAACATCGCCAACCTGCCTGAGGGCGACAACGTCATCAATATCTTCATGGAGCTGTCGGCGCTGGGCATCGCACAGCCGCTCAGCACAAACATCCTCGACTTCATCCATGCCTTGCCCGCATGTGCCAAGGAGAAAGGCGTCGCCTTTGCCACACCGTCGGAGATCTTCGACCTCACACCGAGTGTGGACGCGCTCTATGTGCCCGACACCCTCTCGTGGGTCGACGAGGAGCGCGACGTGAGCTGCTGGCTGGGCAACTGCATGCAGCGCGAGGCTTTCGAGAAACTCTACAGCGTGGCAGAGCGTGTGCGCATTGCCAACGACCCGCGTATCAATGTCGACTGGGATTATCTGCAGGCCAGCAACAACTTCCGCTTCATGACCACCAAGCCCTCCAATGTGGGCCTCGACCGTGGCATCTACAGCAGTCCGTTCGATGCGTTCACCAACTACATGAACATCCTCGGCGACTTCATCACACGTGTCAACGACCTCTATCCGCCTGAGATCGACAACGACCAGCTCAACTCGCTGCTCACCACCATCAAGAACGAGGGTGAAGAGATCGTCATGAAAGACCAGGAGATAGAGCGCCTGCAGGCCAAGCTGCAGAAGATCGAAGCCGAGAACACCAAGCTGCGTGAGAAATACGAGGGTAAGGAGCCGGCTCCCAAGAAAGCTCCTGCCAAGCGTGCACCGCGCAAGAAGGCTGAACCGAAAGACAAAGCCGAATAAGCAAGCAACCATAGCTCTGCAATAACAGATTAAGGCGAGTCCTGCAAAAACTCCTGTTGAAGGGTTTTGAGGGCTCGCCTTATTGTGTCGTTGGTCTTTTTTGTGGGGAGGGACGATGGCTGCACCGCGGTGTCATGGCCCGGCTGTAGCGCTTGTCTGCACTGTGCAAAAAAACAATAAAATGCACTTGTGCAGACAATAAAATGACATCTTCCGCATTAATGTAATAGAGAGTTATAAGAGTTTTTTAGACAACAATCCGTAGACAACGATGAACAGAAGAATTGCAAAGATGGGACATGCTGCCATCGCGGGTGCCCTCACTGCAACGGCATTCACGGCATGTGCCGCACAGAAAGACCAACACAGCGGCGACGGCAGCGCGAATGCCACGAAGACAGCGGCCAACATCGACGACGGCTATCTGACGCTGAGCGATGCACAGCAGACAGCCGTGGAGCAGACCAACGATTTTGCCCTCAACCTTTTTCGCACGCAGGCAGGCATGGACTCGAAGGTCATTTCGCCCGTGAGCGCGGCATACCTGCTGGCCATGTTGGCCAATGGTGCCGAGGGCGCCACCCTGCAGGAAATCATGAAGACGATGTGTGCCGACGGCACTTCGCTGCAGACAATCAACGAGACCTATAAGACCATCATCGACGGTGCGTCGCTCCTCGACAAGCAGACCCAGGTCAACATTGCCAACTGCATCGCGGTGAACCGGCAGATAACGCTCAAGAACCACTACACGCAGACCATGCAGTCGGTCTATGGAGCCAATGTGGAGTGTCTCGATTTCGGTTCGCCCAAGACGCTTGCCCACATCAACGACTGGTGCTCGGAACACACCGACGGCATGATCCCCAAGATCATTGATCAGCTCGATGCCGATGCCACTGCCGTGCTG
>CAVAXH010000014.1:0-31568 GCA_963592505.1 Bacteroidaceae bacterium | reverse complement strand
AAGCGTCTCCTTTCGTCGCCGAGCGGCCCTGGGCTGGGTAATTGCTGGGCCTTCAACCCGCATCGTCGACCATTGCTTTCAGCCCGCGTCTGTGCCTGAAAGTATATAATTGCCTAAAAAAATGGGCATTCCCCTTTGTCACAACTGACCTCGGAGGAATGCCCTAACAAGTAATGATAGGAAAATCGTTACCGTTCTTTGTTTTTGTTATGCCATCATGCGGCTTGTGTGCGAGGCTTAGCCTCTCAGGAACTCGTCGACCTTCTTGGCGGCGTCGCGCCCGCTGGCCATGGCGCGCACCACGAGGCTGGCGCCGCTGGCGGCATCGCCGGCCACAAACACGTTGCTGGCAAACTGCGGCTGCTCGGGGCGCAGGAATCCCATGGCCAGCAGCACCATCTGTGCCTTGATGACCTCGGGCTTGCCGGCCTCCACCATGATGGGGCGGCCTCCCTCGGGATTGGGCTTCCAGTCGATGGGCTGCACGCGCACACCCGTCAGCTTGCCGTCCTTGCCGATAAACTCCAGCGAGTTGATGTTCCAGCGGCGCTCACATCCCTCCTCGTGCGACGAGGTGGTCTTCAGCGTGCGCGGCCAGTTGGGCCAGGGGTTGCTGGGATCTTCGGGGCCCACGGGCGGCTTGGGCATGATCTCTATCTGCGTGACGCTGCGTGCGCCCTGCCGGTGTGCGGTGCCGATGCAGTCGGAGCCGGTGTCGCCGCCGCCGATGACCAGCACGTCCTTGTCCTTGGCGTTCACCAGCTGTTCTTTCTTAAACTCCTCGCCGGCCAGCACACGGTTTTGCTGCGACAGCATCTCAAGGGCGAAGTAGACACCCTTCAGGTCGCGGCCGGGGATCTTCAGGTCGCGTGCCTGCGGTGTGCCGGTGCACACCACCACGGCATCGTAGGCACCGGCCAGTTCGTCGAAGGTGATGACGAGCGCCTTGCCCAGCGTGTTGTCGTTCTGTATGTCGCCCACCGTCTCCTTGTCGGCCACGACGTGCATGCCGAATGCAAACTCTATGCCCTCCTGCTTGAGCAGATTCAGTCGGCGGTCGATGACCTCCTTGTTGAGCTTGAAGTTGGGTATGCCGTAGCGCAGCAGTCCGCCGGCGTTCTCGCGAGCATCGTAGACGGTGACCTTATAGCCCATGCGGTTGAGGCGGTTGGCCGCCACCAGTCCGGCGGGGCCTGCGCCCACGACAGCCACCTTCTTGCCGTTGCGCTCGGGCATCACGGCCTGTATGTAGTCCTCCTCCCAGGCATGCTCGGTGATGGCCGCCTCGTCCTCGCGGTTGGTGGTGGGCTGGTGCTCTATGAGGTTGAGCACGCACGCCTTCTCGCAGAGCGCCGGGCAGATGCGTCCGGTGAACTCCGGGAAGTCGTTGGTGGCGTTGAGCAGCTGGTAGGCCAGCCGCCAGTCGCCTTTGTAGAGCGCGTCGTTCCACTCGGGCGGCTTGTTGCCCAACGGGCAGGCGCTGTGGCAGAAAGGCACGCCGCAGTCCATGCAGCGGCTTGCCTGCAACTGTCTGTCGTGCGAGTTGAGTGTCTGTTCCACCTCGCCATAGTCGTGTATGCGGTCGTGTATGGGCCGGTATCCGGCCTCCTTACGGTCTATAGTCAGAAAAGCTTTAGGATTTCCCATTTTTTGTCAGTGCTTAGTTTTTTTGTCCCTCTTAGTAGTCTCTCTGCATGTCGGCAATCTTCTGCTGCAGCTTGCGCACCTGCTCCTCTTGCAGCACGCGCTTATACTCGATGGGCACCACCTGTATGAAGTCCTCCACATAGCGGTTCCAGTCGTCGAGCATGGTACGTGCCAGTTTGGAGCCCGTGTAGAGATAGTGCTGGCGTATGAGCTCGTGGAGCTCCTTGCGGTAGCTGCTCTCCTCCACGAGGTTGATCTCCACCATGTCCATGTTGCAGAAGTAGTCGAAATTGTGGTTTTTGTCCCACACATAGGCCACGCCGCCGCTCATGCCGGCTGCAAAGTTGCGACCGGTCTCGCCGAGCACCACCACACGTCCGCCGGTCATATACTCGCAGCAGTGGTCGCCGGCACCCTCGATGACGGCGATGGCTCCCGAGTTTCTGACGCCGAAGCGCTCGCCCACCTTACCGTTGACATACAGCTCGCCGCTGGTGGCGCCATAGAGGCCGGTGTTGCCGGCGATGATGTTGTCTTCGGCAGCAAAGTTGGAGCGGATGGGCGGCAGTATCGACACGCGTCCGCCGGAGAGGCCCTTGGCAAAGTAGTCGTTGGCGTCGCCCTCGAGCTTGAAGTCGACCCCGCTGACGAGGAAGGCACCGAAGCTCTGTCCGGCCGAGCCCTTGAACTTCACGTTGATCTGTGCAGCGCGCTCGCCGGCCAGCCGCTGGGTGACGGTCTGCACGTCGTCGCCGGAGGCCTGCATCTCGCGCTCGATCTTCAGCGAGCGCTGGTGCTCCATGTATCCCGAGAGCATGGCGCCCACGGCGCGGTTGGTGTTGCGTATGCTGTAGTCGAGGTCTATCTCTCCTCCTGTCTCGATGGTGGCGGCAGCGGCTTTCACCATCTGCTCGTCGAGCACACCCTCCAGCTCGTGCTCCTGCTCCTTGGTGCAGTAGAACGAGGTGTCGCCCTGCTCCTGGTGCAGCAGGTTGCTGAAGTCGAGCGCATCCCACTTGTGTGTGACAGCCTCTGCCATGGCCTTGTCGGCAGCCAGTGCCGAGGCGGGCTTGGCCGTCAGCGGCTTGCGCACGATGAGCTCGGTGTGGCCGATGATGTCGTTGAGGCTGCGGTAGCCCATCAGTGCCAGATACTCGCGCACCTCCTGTGCGAGGAACGTGAAGAAGTTGACCACGTGCTCATAGTGGCCCATGAAGTGGGCGCGCAGTGCGGGGTCTTGCGTGGCCACACCCATCGGACACGTGTTCTGCGAGCACTTGCGCATCATGACGCATCCCAGGGTGATGAGGGCTGCCGTGCCGAAGCCAAACTCCTCGGCGCCGAGCAGTGCCGTCATGATGACGTCGCGGCCCGTCTTGAGCTGTCCGTCGACCTGCAGGCGCACCAGCGAGCGCAGGCCGTTCTTGACGAGTGTCTGCTGCGTCTCGGCCAGACCTATCTCGGGCGAGATGCCGGCAAAGCGCATGCTCGACGCCGGACTGGCTCCTGTGCCGCCCTCGGCACCCGAGATGACGATAAGGTCGGCCTTGGCCTTCACCACACCGGCGGCGATGGTGCCCACACCGCTCTCTGCCACCAGTTTCACGGAGATGGCAGCCCGCGGGTTGACGTTCTTCAGGTCGAAGATGAGCTGCTTCAGGTCCTCGATGGAGTAGATGTCGTGGTGGGGCGGTGGCGAGATGAGCGAGATGCCCGGTATGGAGTGGCGCGTCTTGGCGATGACCTCGTTGACCTTGAAGCCGGGCAGCTGGCCGCCCTCGCCGGGCTTGGCACCCTGCGCCACCTTGATCTGTATCTCCTCGGCGTTGACCAGATACTCGGTGGTGACGCCGAAGCGGCCCGAGGCCACCTGCTTGGTCTTGCTGGAGCGCGATATGCCGTCTTCGGTGGAGTGGAAGCGCTCCTCGTCCTCGCCGCCCTCGCCGGTGTTGGAACGTGCGCCGAGCTTGTTCATGGCCAGCGCCATGGCCTCGTGGGCCTCCTTGCTCAGTGCGCCGAACGACATGGCTCCGGTGACGAAATGCTTCACGATGCTCTCCACAGGCTCCACCTCTGCCACGTCGATGGGTGTGGCGGCATGCCGGAAGTCGAAGAAGTCGCGAAGGAAGATCGGCTCGTCTTTCTCGTCGGCCAGACGGGTGTATTTCTTGAACAGCTGGTAGTCGCCACGGCGTGTGGCCAGCTGCAGCGAGGCGATGGTGTCGGGGGTCCAGGCATGGCGGATGCCGTCGCGCCGCCAGTGGAACTGTCCGAGCGTGGGCAGCGGCTTCTCCACATAGGATGCCTTGCGGCTCTCCTTCGCGAGGGCGAACGCCTCATCGTGGAGCACGATGGCATCGTGGGCGATGGTCTTCAGGCCGATGCCGCCGACGGTGCTGTGGTCGGTGCCGAAGTAGGCCTTGAGCAACGACTCCGACAGGCCCACGGCCTCAAAGATCTTGGCACCGCGGTAGCTGCGGATGGTGGATATGCCCATCTTGGCCATGATCTTGAACAAGCCTTTCTTCACGGCCTTGATGTAGTTGGCCTCGGCGGTGGGATAGTCCTCCTGAATCTTGCGCTGCTTCACCAGGTCGTCGAGGATGGCATAGGTCATGTAGGGGCACAGCGCCGATGCGCCGTAGCCCAGCAGCAGGGCAGCGTGCATCACCTCGCGGATCTCTCCCGACTCCACGATGAGTGCCGTCTGCACGCGCTTGCCCACAGAGATGAGGTAGTGGTGCACGGCGCTCACGGCCAGCAGCGAGGGGATGGCCACATGTGTCTCGTCGACATCGCGGTCGCTGAGGATGATGTAGTTGTAGCCGTCGTCGACGCTCTTGGCGGCATCGTGGCACAGGCGGTCGAGGGCCTCGCTCAGGCCGGCCTCGCCCTGCTTTGCCTCGAAGAGGATGGGCAACTTGATGGTGTTGAAGCCCTTATAGCGTATGTTGCACAGTATGTCGAGCTGGGTGTTGGTGAGGATGGGGTGCGGCAGGCGCACCATCTTGCAGTTGGACTCGTTGGGGTTGAGGATGCCGGTGCCCACGCGTCCGATGTACTCGGTGAGACTCATCACGAGGTTCTCGCGGATGGAGTCGATGGCGGGGTTGGTGACCTGGGCAAACTGCTGGCGGAAGTAGTTGAAGAAGATCTGCGGACGGTCGCTGAGCACGGCCAGCGGTGTGTCGTTGCCCATCGAGGCGGTGGGCTCCTGTCCCTTCACGGCCATGGGCACGATGGTGTCCTCGATGTCTTCGCGGCCGAAGCCAAACTCCACACATTTGCTCTGGAGGTTGTCCACGGCGTTGGTGACCTTGCGGCCGCTGCGTATCTTCTCCAGCTGTATGCGGTTGGTGTTGAGCCACTGGCGGTAGGGGTGTTCGGCAGCCAGACGCTCGCGGATCTCGCCGTCGTAGTAGACCTTGCCCTCCTGGGTGTCGATGAGCAGGATCTTGCCCGGCTCGAGTCGTCCCTTCTCTGCAATCTCGGTGGGGTCGAAGTCCATCACGCCGACCTCGGAGGCCACCACCATCGTGTCGTTCTTGGTGATGGTGTAGCGTGCCGGGCGCAGGCCGTTGCGGTCGAGCATGCCGCCGGCAAAGCGGCCGTCGGAGAAGAGCAGGGCGGCCGGACCGTCCCACGGCTCCATGAGGATGGAGTGGTACTCGTAGAAAGCCTTGAGGTCTTCGGAGATGGGGTTTTTGTCGTTGAAGCTCTCGGGCACCATGATCGACATGGCGTGGGGCAGCGACAGGCCGCTCATGACGAAGAACTCAAACACGTTGTCGAGGCTGGCCGAGTCGCTCATGCCGGGCTGCACGATGGGCGTTATCTCGCGGATGTCGCCCAGGGCGTCGCTCGAGAGCACCGACTCGCGTGCCTGCATCCAGCCACGGTTGCCGCGGATGGTGTTGATCTCGCCGTTGTGGGCCACCATGCGGAAGGGCTGCGCCAGGCTCCACGTGGGAAACGTGTTGGTGGAGAAGCGGCTGTGCACGATGGCCAGACCGCTGGTGAAATAGTTGTTGGTGAGGTCGGGATAATACTGTCGCAGCTGCAGGCTGGAGAGCATGCCCTTATAGATGATGCTCTTGCTGGAGAGCGAGCAGATGTAGAAGTCGGAGGCAGGCATCTCCGGGTGCTGTGTGCCCCACTGTGCCACGCGGTTCTCTATCTTCTTGCGTATGACATACAGCGTGCGCTCGAACGTGGGCACCTTGTCGTCGGTGACACCGGTGATGAACACCTGCTTCACGTCGGGCTCGGTGGCCAGGGCGGCCTCGCCCAGACAGCCGGGGTTGGTGGGCACCGTGCGGAGATGGGTGAGGCTCAGTCCCTCGCGCTCGATCTCCTCGATCATGATCGACAGTATCTGCTGCTGGCACTTGGCATCTTTCGGGAGAAACACCAGGCCCGTGCCATACTTGCCCTTCTCGGGCACCGGAATGCCCTGAAGCAGTATGAACTCGTGTGGTATCTGCAACAAGATGCCTGCACCGTCGCCCGTCTTGCCGTCGGCACCCTCAGCTCCGCGATGGCGGAGGTTCTCGAGCACCTTCAGTGCGTTGTCGACGAGATTGTGGCTCTTGTTGCCGTGGATGTTCACGACCATGCCCACGCCACAAGCATCGTGCTCATAGGCGGCATTATACAATCCTTTCCCCATAATCTTTACAATTAATCAGTAAAACAATGACTTTCCTATCAAATTGACTGCAAAGTTACGGTTTTCCAAGCGTTTTGATAACCCGCAAGGGGTTTGATAAATCTAAAAAATACGACAAAGTAACGGATTGTAATCCTTTGACGCTTACAAATCATAAACACCGTATGCAGATTAAGCTACAAAAGTGACAATCTGTAATTTCATCACGATGTGACGGTGGACAACAAGAAACGACTTGTCCGCCAAAGCTTTTTCAGAATGCGAAAAAGCATTGGCGGACAAGCGGATGATCGTGACTGCCGGCCCGCACCTTTGTGGCGCGGGCGCAGCCGGTTACTGCTTGAAGAGCTCCTTGATGCCTCCCAGACTGCTCATGAGGTTGGAAGCCTCGTAGGGCAGGAAGACGGTCTTGGTCTTGTCGCCCGAGGCGACGTCCTGCATCATGGAGATGTAGTTTTTGGCCAGCAGGTAGTTGGCGGGATTGGTGGTCTTGCCCACGGCCTCGGTGATGCGGTCGATGGCCTGCGCCTCAGCTTCGGCCTTGCGTATGCGGGCCTGTGCCTCACCTTCGGCAAGGAGGATGGCCTGCTGCTTCTCGGCCTCGGCGCGGTTGATCTTGGCCTGCTTCTCACCCTCCGACTGCAGGATCTGTGCCTGCTTTGTGCCTTCAGAGTTGAGGATGGTGGCACGCTTGTCGCGCTCGGCCTGCATCTGCTTCTCCATGGCCTGCAGCACGCTGGCGGGCGGGATGATGTCCTGCAGCTCCACGCGGTTCACCTTGATGCCCCACTTGTTGGTGGCGTCGTCGAGCACGGCACGCAACTTGGTGTTGATGATGTCGCGCGAGGTGAGCGTCTGGTCGAGTTCCATGTCGCCGATGATGTTGCGCAGGGTGGTCTGCGTGAGCTTCTCGATGGCGTTGGGCAGGTTGTTGATCTCATAGACAGCCTTGAAGGGGTCTACGATCTGGAAGTAGAGCAGGGCGTTGATCTCCATCTGGATGTTGTCCTTGGTGATGACGTTCTGCCGTGCAAAGTCGAACACCTGTTCGCGCAGGTCGATGCGGCTGGTGTAGAGGTAGCGGCCGTTGTTCATGGTGATGATCTCCTTGGCGCGGTCGATGAACGGGATGATGATGTTGACACCGGGCTTCAGCGTGGCATAGTAGCGGCCAAGGCGCTCGATGATCTTGGTTTCCGACTGCGGGATGATGACCAGTGCCATCTTGGCAAAGAGCAGCACGCATACCACGAGTGCAATGAGTACGTAAGACATGGCGGTAGAGTTTTTATAGGGTTGTTGTTAATGTGATTGCTGCAAGTGCGGTTGTTGTTAACGTGTCGTTCAGGCGGGGGAAGCGTCGGCCGGCACCACGTCGATGATGAGGCTGTCGCGGCTGACGACCTTCACCCGCTGTCCGGCAGCGATGTCGGTGTCGGTGGTGGTGGCCTGCGCCTTCCAGTCGTCGCCGTCGATGGCCACGCGGCCATAGTGTCCGGCCTTGATGGTCTCGCTGACGCGCCCCGTGCGCCCGATGATGGCGTCGGCGTTGCTGACGGGTGCCGGCTTGTTGCTGTGCAGGTATCTCAGTGCAAAGGGCCTCACCAGAAAGATGCTGAGCGCCGATGCCACGATGAAGGCCAGCACCTGCCATCCCAGTCCTGCAGCCGGCGAGACGACGGCGGCCACAACTGCGCCAATGGCAAAGCAGATGATGTAGAAACCGCCGGAGACAAGTTCGGTGATGAGACAAGCGACGGCAACGACCGCCCACAGTTGCCAGATGTTCTGGGAGATATAGTCTATCATAATGGTTTGGGTTTACGGTTTTGCTTTTCTGTTTGGTGCAAAGATAGTGCAAATATGTTACGGATACAAGAAAAAAGACTGCAAATTCTGCAGCAATGACACATAATCTTTGGCCTATACGCCTAATCTTTGCATTATCGGCGCCGGGCGTTGCCGATGTTTCTGCCGAAAGTGTTAACTTTGCCGCCATTATGGACAAACGCAAGATAGAAGGCCACACCGCAGTGTTGCTGGCCAATGTCATTTTCGGTCTCGGCGTGCCGGTGACCAAGTTGCTTCTCGACGGATGGGTGACGCCCATGGCATACATGGCCACGCGCTGCATGGGCGCTGCCGCCGTGTTCTGGCTCATCTCGCTCTTCATGCCCCGCGAACACGTGGAGCGGCGCGACCTGCTGGTCATCATGGGCGGCGGTCTGCTGGGCTTCGTGATATCGCAGACGCTCACCGCATGGGCGCTGCATTTCACCACCCCCATCTACTACAGCGTGATCGCCACGCTGACCCCTGTGGCCACCATGCTGTGTGCTGCGCTGTTCATCGGCGAGCGCCTGACGGTGCTCGGCACCGCCGGCGTGGCGGTGGCGGTGGCGGGTGCGCTGCTCATGGTCGTCGTGGGCTGGCAGGGCGGCACAGGCTCCAACGACCTGCTGGGCATCGGACTGGCCGTGCTCTCGCTGCTCACATGGTGTGTGTATCTCATCATCACGCGCAAGGTGTCGGCCAAGTACACGGCGGTGACACAGATGAAGTGGGTGTTTCTGGTGTCTACGGTGGCCGTGCTGCCCTTCTCGGTGGGCGACCTGCTGTCGTCGCCGCTCTACTCGGCCCAGTGGGCATGGAGCGGCGTGGCGGAGATGGCGTTCATCGTGCTCTTTGCCACGGTGGCCGGCTATTTTGCCATTCCCTTCGCCCTGCGCTACCTGAAGGCCACCACAGTGTCGGCCTACACCAACCTGCAGCCCGTGGTGGCAGCCTTTGTGGCCATTGCCCTCGGACAGGACCTGCTGACATGGGACAAGCCCGTGTCGCTGGCCTTGGTGCTGCTGGGAGCCTGGATGGTGACCGTCAGCCAGCGCAAGGGCTGACCGCCCCCCTGCCCTACGCTCACAACACTACGTCTACAACACTATACCCCACGACACTACGTCCACGACACTCCCCCACGACAAGAAAGACAGGAAAGGCCGTGCTGCTCAGATGCAGCACGGCCTTTCCTGTCTTTCTTTTGTCGCGGCATTCCGCCCTTCCTCCTCGTCGGGCACCGCACCTGTTGTGTGTGTGCGGTGCCCGTGGAAAAGGTCGGTGGAATGGGAGATTATTTCTTGTAGCAGAGTGTCTCGCTGCCGTCGTAGCTCACGGCGTTGACGTAGCTGACATTGCTGGCCAGCGTGGCCTTGGTGTACGACGGACGGTAGTTGCCGCTGCTGCCCTCATAGCCATAGCCGTAGGTGTAGATCTCCACAAGCTTGCCCTCGCTGTCGTAGGCCTTGAAGCCGATGGCGTTGGGCCAAGAGGCGTGGCGGATGGTGATCTTGCCGCTTGCCACAGAGACACCGGTACCAGCTGCAATGCCCTCGGGGATGACGGCCTTGTTGCGGAAGGCGTCGGTGTTGTAGATGTTGATGAGGCACAGGCCGGCGGGAGCCTTCACATAGTTCTTGCTGTCGATGTAGCTCTGCAGCTCGTCCACCATGTCCTGAGTGACGAGGAGTCGGCGTGTAGAGTAGTCGCTGATGATCTCGTTGTGGGGCGACATCATACCGCAGAGGCGGAAGTATTCGGTGAAGTCGATCTGTGTCATGTCGCACATCTGCTTCACGAAGTTGAGCTGCTGCTCACCGTCGGCGGTGTAGTTGGCGTTCTGGCCGATGCCGTTGTTCTTCTGCGGCAGGGTCATGGTGCGCATCTTCTCGAACACCTTCGGGTAGGCCAGCGAGTCGACACCGGCGCCATAGGTGTAGCAGTGGAGACCCCAGAAGGCAATCATCGACGACCACACGTTGTTGCACTGGTGGAAGGCGCTGCCGGGGTTGAGGATGTTGGCCTTGATGATGTTGTTGGCGAAGCTGTAGCTCTTGTCACCGTTCGACTCGTTCTCCATGCGGTGGAAGCCCGACGGCTCCACACGGTCCTGAGCGAAGGCAGCCAGCAGGTTGTTGGTGGCCTCGGTGAGACCCACCCAGAGCACACCGTCGGTCTGGTTGTTGTGACCCAGCTCATGGCCGGCACCCCAGTAGTCGAAGTAAGAGGGGTCTGACGATGACGGCTGGCTCAGGGCGCCCACGGGCACGCACATACCGTCGTTGCTGGCGTGATAGAGACCGGCCGACGAGGCCACGCAGATCACGGTCATGTGGTTGCCGTATTCGCGCTGGTACTCATAGAGACCCATCATGGTGAACTCCGACGACACGATGCTGTCGTAGGTGTTGACGAGCCACTCGGCATCCTTACAGTTCTGCTTCAGCGTCTGTGACGGGAAGTTGACCTGGCAGTGGTAGCCCAGCAGGTCGGTGCAGTCGGCCGTGGTGTTGTTGATGATCTCCTTCCAGTCGTCGTTGGTCATGCCCTTGGTGATGTCGAAGTATCCGTTCTCCGTGCACATGGCGAAGTGGATCTTGACCTTCGGAGCCTTGGCGTAGTCGTTGGTGTAATAGTTCACATAGATGTTACCCTTGTTGCTGGCGGTGATGATGTTCACGCCGTTGGACAGGGTGTAGTTGCTTTCCTCGAAGTCGGTCGGTCCGAAGTTGCGCACCTTCATGCCCACCGAGTAGTCGCCGATGCCCTCCACGATGACTGCCAGGCGCTCGCCCTTGGCCACCGAGATGCCAGTGGGGTTCTCGTGGTTACAGTAGGTGTTGGAGGTCTTCAGCTCCTGCTGCAGTGATGAGTAGGGCTTGTAGGCGCGGAACTCACCCACGCGGAACTTGGTGGAGTAGTTGCCGTCGAGCAGCGTGTAGACCAGTCGCTTGATGAACTGATCCTTGATCTTAATGGCATCGTCCTTGGTGATGCCGGGCTTCAGCGTGGTGCAGAGGTTGTCGGCAAAATACTGTCGGAGATACTGTGTGGTGGTGGTGTCGCGCTCATAGAACGACATCTCGGCGCAGCTGGCAAAGCCTGCGGCTCCGTCGGCGATGGTGTAGCGCACGGCACACACATTGTCGATGCCCTCGTCGCCAAACTTCACCTGGGTGTCGGTGCTGGCCTGTCCGAAGTCGGTGTTGCAGAGTGTCACCCAGTTGCCGTCGGTCGTCTGGTACTCCACGGTGACGTTGCCCCAGTTGCCATTGGTGTTGCCGTCCTGACGCGGCGTGTAGACAGCGTAGTTGAGGTGGTTGGGGGTGGCCAGGTTATAGGTGAGCACCACGGGGAACGTGGTCGAGGTGCTGCCCCAGGGCGAGTGGTAGTAGGTGCTGTTGCTGCCGTCGTATGACTTCTCGATGCCATAGCCGTCCATGTTCTGGTTGGCAGCGCCGCTGGTGATGGCGATCTTCTTGTCGGTGCTGCGCGAGACAGCCCCCTCCATGTTGTTGGGCAGCTGGTCGATGACGACCTCTTTGGTGTATGCGCCGTCGGCGCTGGTCAGCGTCACGGTGGCATAGCGGTCCACGCCGCTCACATTAAACTGCGAGAACAGTGCGAGGTTGCCGTTGGCATCCTTCTGCACCTTCACCCATGTCTCGGGTGTGGAGGCGGTGTAGTCGCACGTGGCGTTGATGGGCACCACGGCAAAGTCGTTGTTGTATCCCAGGGTGATGGTGTCGCCCGGGAGGATGATCTTGGGAGCCGTGGTGACGGCATCAAGCTTGGTCTGTGCACCGGCGGCCAGCGAGAAGAGCGCTGCTGCCGCAGTGACAAAAATCTTATGTTTGTTCATGGTAGGTTCGGTTTATCGGATGATGACTTTCTTGCCGTTTGCAATGTAGATGCCGTGAGTAGGCTTGTCCACCCGCTGGCCGTTGAGGTTGTAGTAGACGGTGGCTGCGCCTTGGCTGTCATCGGCCTTGAGGCCCTCGATGCCGTCGGCTGTGGTCACGAGGAACGGAGTGGTGGTCAGCGTGATGTCGGGATAGTAGTTGGATGTGGCCGTGATGGTGACGGTCTTTCCGAACGACGAGTCCCAGAAGGTCAGGCGGCGCAGGTGGTTGTAGTAGTCGCTGGTGGTGTTGTCGGATCCTTCCTTCAGCGTGTTGCCCTCGCTGTCGGTGACGGTGAGCAGCGGCGACGAGGCTGTGCCCCATCCGTTGGTCGACATCGGCTGCAGCTTGGCCGAGCTCCAGTTGTTCTCCACATTGGTGTAGACATATCCGGTCTCTACGAGCGGGTATGGGTTCTGCGGTGCGAGGATGGCGGTGGTGAGCACCTCATTGTTGCGCACGGTGGGGAAAGAGTTGAAGAACAGGCTGTTGTTGCTCAGGTCGGCATAGGTCAGCGTCTTCTTGCAGGCCTCGTTCCAGAGCACGGTCTTCATGGTGCCGCCGGGTACCACGAGCCACTGCAGGGTGGCAGCTCCCGTGATGTCGAGCTCTGCAAGCTGGTTGCCGCCTGCCCACAGCTCCTTCAGGTCGGCGAGGTCCGACACCTCCAGTGTGGCCGTACCATTGTCGGACAGGTCAGCCACCTGCAGCGACACACACTTGTTGAGACGCAGCGACTTGATGGTGTTGCGCTGCACGAAGAGGCGCTCCAGCGATGTCATCTGGGTGGTGCTCATGCCCCTCAGCTGGTTGTCGGCAAGATAGAGGCCCTTCAGTCGCGACAGCTGCGTGCCCGAGAAAGCGGTCAGCGCGTTGTCGGTGCCGTTGACAACCCGCGGTCCATACACCTTCAGCGTGGTCAGCTTGTTGCCCTGCGCATCCACCTCGTTGAGGTTCTTGAAGGAGCTGAGGTTGAGCGTGGTCAGCGCGTTGTTGCCACAGTAGAGTTTCTTCAGCGAACCGCTGACGCCGGTGATGTCCATGAAGGAAAGGCCGTTGTCGGCCACATAGAGCGAGGTGACATCGGCGTCGGTGCCTACAGTGAACTGTTGTGACACGAGCGTCACCGTCTGCAGCGATCCGTCGCTGACAAACGACTCCGTGGTGCCGTCTGCCCATGTCACGGTGACCGTGAGTCCGGGGTTGAGGGCGATGGCGAAGGTCTCGCCCACCGCCTTACCGGTCGTGAAACTCATGGTTGCCGCCTGTGACAGCGTGGCAGAGCAGAGGAGTAGTCCGGCCAATAGATGCTTGTAAACTTTTCTCATAAGCATTGTGTGAATAGATGATAGGTTATTGCGACAAAAGTAAGAAAAAGTTTAGACGGGTGCAAGCGTTTTACCTAATAAATATCTAAAAAACAATAAAAAACATCCGCTGCGCGATTTTTCGCAATGTTTTCTTCGGCAGTTTCATTTTTAATAGGTATCTTTGTCGGCAGAATTTTTCGATGTTAGACAAAACAATAAGATTTTTAATTTTTCGATGAACGTAATTACAAAAACCGTTCAATTGCCAGATGGAAGAACCATCTCGATTGAAACCGGAAAGGTTGCCAAGCAAGCCGACGGTTCTGTTGTTCTCCGCATGAACAACACCGTGCTGCTCGCCACCGTTACGGCAGCCAAAGAAGCAGTTCCCGGCACCGACTTCATGCCGGTGACAGTAGACTACAGGGAGAAGTATTATGCCACAGGCCGTTTCCCTGGCGGCTTCACCAAGCGCGAGAGCAAGGCCAGCGACGACGAGATCCTGGTGTCGCGCCTCGTGGACCGCGCCCTGCGCCCCTTGTTCCCCTCCGACTTCCACTGTGAGGTGTTCGTGCAGATCTGGTTGCTCTCCAGCGACGGCAAGGATCAGCCCGATGCCCTCGCCGGCTTTGCAGCTTCTGCCGCCATGGCCTGCTCCACCATACCTTTCGAGCACACCATCTCTGAGTGCCGTGTGGCCCGCATTGGTGGCGAGTATGTCATCAACCCCACCTTCGACCAGATGAAGGACGCCGACCTCGACATCATGGTCGGCTGCACCAAGGAGAACCTGATGATGGTGGAGGGCGAGATGAGCGAGGTGTCAGAGCAAGACCTGATCGGTGCCCTGAAGGCTGCCCAGGAGGCCATCAAGCCCATGTGCGACCTGCAGGACGAGCTGGCCAAGGAGCTTGGCACTGACGTGAAGCGCCCCTACAACGACGAGATCAACGACGAGGACCTGCGCAAGCAGATCCACGCCGAGCTCTATCAGCCCGCCTACGACATCATTCACCAGACCCTGCCGAAGCAGGAGCGCAACGACGCTTTCGACAAGACCATCGCCGACTTCCTTGAGAAGTACGATGCCGAGCACGCCGACCTCTCTGAGGACGAGCTCGAGGAGAAGCACGCCGAGGCCGGCCGCTACTGGGGTGACACCATGCGCGATGCCATGCGCCGCTGCATCCTCGACGAGGGTCTGCGCATGGACGGCCGCAAGACCGACGAGGTGCGTCCCATCTGGTGCGAGGTGTCTCCGCTGCCCATGCCCCACGGATCGGCTATCTTCCAGCGCGGCGAGACCATGTCGCTGGCCACGGTCACCCTGGGCACCAAGCTCGACGAGAAGCTCGTGGACGGCGCCATCACCCGTGCCTACCAGCGCTTCCTGCTCCACTACAACTTCCCCCCGTTCTCTACGGGTGAGGCCAAGAGCCAGCGCGGCCCCGGCCGTCGCGAGATTGGCCACGGACACCTGGCATGGCGTGCGCTGAAGGGTCAGATCCCCGAGGGCTATCCCTACACGGTGCGTGTGGTGAGCGACATCCTTGAGTCGAACGGCTCATCATCGATGGCCAGCGTCTGCGGCGGCACACTCGCCCTGATGGACGCCGGTGTGCCCATCAAGAACCCCGTGGCCGGTATTGCCATGGGTCTCATCCACAACCCCGGTGAAGACAAGTTTGCCGTGCTCTCCGACATCCTTGGCGACGAGGACCACCTCGGCGACATGGACTTCAAGACCACCGGTACGAAGAACGGTCTGACGGCCACACAGATGGACATCAAGTGCGACGGTCTGTCGTTTGAGGTCATCGAGCGCGCCCTGATGCAGGCCAAGGCTGGCCGCGAGCACATCATGGGCGAGATGATGAAGACGCTCTCTGAGCCGCGTGCCGAGATGAAGCCGCAGGTGCCCCGCATCGAGGCTTTCGACATCCCCAAGGAGTTCATCGGTGCTGTCATTGGCCCGGGCGGAAAGATCATCCAGCAGATGCAGGAAGACACTGGCTCTACCATCACCATCGACGAGAGCGACGGCGTAGGCCATGTGCAGGTGAGCGCTCCCAACAAGGAGTCGATCGACGCTGCCATCCAGAAGATCCGTGCCATCGTGGCCATCCCCGAGGTGGGCGAGGTCTACGACGGTGTGGTGAAGAGCATCATGCCTTACGGCTGCTTCGTGGAGATCATGCCCGGCAAGGAAGGTCTGCTCCACATCTCCGAGATTGCCTGGAAGCGTCTGGAGACCGTTGAGGAGGCTGGCATCAAGGAGGGCGACCACATCCAGGTGAAGCTCCTCGAGATCGATCCGAAGACCGGCAAGTACAAGCTCTCACACCGCGTGCTGGTGGAGAAGCCCGAGGGCTATGTGGAGCGTGAGCGCCGTCCCCGCGGCGACCGTGGCGACCGCCGTCCCCGTGGCGACCGTCAGCCCCGTGGCGACCGTCAGCCCCGTCATCAGGAGAACAACGAGGACTAAGGTCCTGCCAAGTGCATAGGCGGAGCATCGCCCCGCCCATGCCCATAACAACAGCAAAGCCCGACTGCACCCGAAGATGTGTGCAGCCGGGCTTTCCGCATATATACCACCGGAGCTTGGCGCATGCTCGGTCGGGAAACGACAATGACACATCCGCACACCTTATTATATATATATGCGGTTTCCAGCATGTCAGATGATTTTACCGACCTTCCGGCCGCTTTTCTTCCAAAACATTCAGTCTTCTCGCATTTATTTATTACTTTTGTGGAGTCCTAAAGACCAACATGAAATGAACGATAACAAACTAACGAAAGAAACCCCTGCCGGCAACGGCAAACAGCCGCTATGGCGAAGCGCAGCGGCATGGACGGTGCCCGTGCTGGGACTGGTGGCCGTGGCAGCAGCGCTGCTCACCTACGACGCCGACATCCTTTTCCGCGTGCAGGAGCTCAACCTGTTTCTCTACACGCCGCTCTACTTCGAACAACAGATGGTGGTGCCCGGCGGACTGCTCATGTGGCTCGGCACCTATTTCACACAGTATTTCTACCATCCCTGGCTGGGCGTGACCCTGCTGTGCCTGTGGTGGCTGCTGCTCATGTGGCTGGCCAAGCGCGCCCTGCGCATACCGGCCTACGCCTCGGCGCTGCTGCTGGTGCCCGTGGTGATGCTGCTCATCACCGATGTCGACATGGGCTACTGGATATTCTATCTGAAACTGCGCGGACACTTCTTTGTGGCCACGCTGGGCACCACCGCCGCCCTCGCGCTGACGTGGCTCTACCGGCTGGTGCCGCAGCGCTGGCAGCTGCGCAACGCCTTTGTCATCGTCAGCACCATGGCGGCCTACCCGCTGCTGGGCTACTACGGTCTGATGGCCACCGGCCTGATGGCGCTGCTGGCCTGGCGGCTCGACAGCGGTCGGGGTCGGCAGATGGCCACACGCGTGGTGGCCACCGTCGTGGCAGTGGTAGCCATGGTCTTCGTGCCGCTGGTGTGCTATCGCTATCTCTACAACCAGACTCCCATCGGCAGCCTCTACACCACCGTGCTGCCCGTCTACTGCATGAACGGCGAGTACCCCGCCTATTTCTGGCCCTACGGCTTGCTCACCGCCGCGCTGGCCCTCCTGGCGCTGGCCTACGGCGCATGGCCCAAAGCCATGAAGGCCCGCTACACAGCTGCAGGAACCCTGGCCGTGCTGGCCGCCCTGGTGGCAGGAGCCTGGACGGGCTGGTATAAAGACCAGAACTTCCGCCGCGAGATCATCATGACACGTGCCGTGGAAGACCTCGACTGGGACAAGGTGCTGCAGACATACCAGACACTCGACGACGACGAGGAGCCCACACGCATGATGTGGATGCTGAAGAACCTGGCCCTCTTCCGCCTGGGCACGGGCGGCGACAACATGTACCACTACCGCAACGGCAGCGCCGAGCCCAACGCCCCGTTCCAGGTGAGGCTCACGCAGACAGGCGCACGCATCATCTATTACCACTACGGCAAACTCAACTTCTGCTACCGCTGGTGCCTGGAGGACGGCGTGGAGTACGGATGGCGCATCGACTATCTGAAATACATGCTCAAGTGTGCCATCCTCAACGGCGAGATGAACGTGGCACGCAAGTATATAGACATGCTCAAGGCGACAAAATACTATAAGGATGTGGCCGACCACTATGAGCCCTATCTCACCAACCGCAGCCTCGTGAAGAGCGATCCGGAGATGAAGCCCATCCTCCACTTCCTGCACGGCCCCGACGCGCTGACCTCCGACAACACGCTCGTGGAGCTCTATCTCATCAACTCGTTCTCCAACGAGTCGTCCAACGACCCCGTCTATCAGGAGGCATGCCTGCAGGCCGCCCTGCAGTCGAAGCAGATACCGGCATTCTGGAACCAGTTTCCGCAATATGCCAACCTGCACCCGGGCCAGCACATGCCCATCCACTACCAGGAGGCCGCCTATCTCTACGGACACCTGGAGAACAAGGTGGACATCAGCCACATGCCCTTCGACGACGAGGTGAAACAGACCTACGACGACTTCATGGCGGCCGCACAGCAGTTGGGCGGCATGACCGAGGAGCAGATGCGCCCGTTGCTCTACTCGCGCTTCGGCGGCACCTTCTACTTCGAATATTTCCTCATACGCGGTTTGAAGAGCTACTGATGACTCACCCAAAAGCCGCAACGGAACAACACTAACAATCACCCAAAAAGCCATGAAACCCGGAAAAAACACATATCCCACCACGGGCCGGCGTGCTTGTCAGCACGTCCTGCTCACCCTGTCGCTCGCCCTGTCGCTCATGCTGGCTGCATGCAGCCGTGTGGAGGTCCCCACACAATACGGCGAGACGGCCGCGCTGCCGGCCGTCTACCCCGACTACACCAACGTCACCGTGCCGGTCAACATCGCTCCGCTGTCGATGGAGCTCACCACTCCCGCCGAGGAGATGGTGGCACGCTACAGCTACGCCAACCACGAGCTTGTCTGCGGCGGACAGCAGGCACGGCCCGACATCGACGAATGGCGCTCGCTGACGGCAGCCGCCAAAGGCCACGACATCCGCGTGGACATCTATGCCAAGCACGAGGGCCAGTGGACCCACTACAAGCCCTTCGCCATCACCATCAGCGCCGACAGCATAGACCCCTACATCTCCTACCGACTCATCGCACCCTCGTATGTGACCTACGAGGAGCTGACCATCAGCCAGCGCTGCCTGGAAAACTATGAGGAGACGGTGGTCTACAACAACATGCTGGCAGCCAACGACAGCGACGGACAGTGCATCAACTGCCACAACGTGCAGAACTACAACCCCGAGCGCTATCAGTTTCATGCCCGCCAGCACCACGGCGGCACCTTCATAGCCTACGACGGCAAGCTGCAGAAGGTCAACATGAAGAACGACAGCATCCTCTCGGCAGGTGTCTACCCCGCCTGGCACCCCACGCTGAAGCTGCTCGCCTACTCCACCGACAAGACCATGCAGAGCTTCCACACGCGCGACATCGACAAGATTGAGGTTATCGACTCGCAGAGCGACCTCATCCTCTTCGACCCCGACAAAAACGAGGTGTCTACGATCGCCAACGACTCCACCGAGTTTGAGGTCTTCCCCTGCTGGTCGCCCGACGGCAAGTATCTCTATTATGCCAGCGCCCACTTCGAGTTTCGCGACACCACAGCCCACGAGACCGAGGCCATAGCACGGGCCAAAGACATCAAGTACAGCCTCTACCGCATGCCTTTCGACGAGAAGACACGCACGTTCGGCCCTCGCGAGATGGTGTTCGACGCTGCCGCCATGGGCAAGAGCGCCACCTTCCCGCGCGTGTCGCCCGACGGCCGCTACCTGCTCTACTCGCTGGGCGGATGGGGCTGTTTCCACGTGTGGCACCGCGACGCCGACCTCTGGCTGACCGACCTGCAGAGCCTGCAGAGCCATCCCCTCACGGCCGCCAACTCCAACCAGGCCGAGAGCTACCACGAATGGTCGTCGAACGGCCGCTGGATCATCTTCTCGAGCCGCCGCAACGACGGTGTCTACACGCGCCCGTTCATTGCCCACGTCGACAAGAACGGCAAGGCGTCGAAGGCTTTCGAACTGCCGCAGGCCGACCCCGACTATCACCGCCAGTTTATGAAGAGCTACAACGCCACGATCTTCATGCGCGGACCGGTGAAGACCACACCGCAGGACATCTATGATGTGCTGAAGAACGACGACATAGCGCCGGTGACCTACCGCTCGCGCTACGCACAATAGGCTGCTTCGCCCCCACCCCGGCGGAGCCTCACCCCCACACACCCAGACAATGGCCCGTTGAACGATCAGCGGGCCATTGTCGGTTACACGACAATGCAAAACCTACACAATCCATAAAAACCACATGACCTACAAACGATTTCTATCCTTCGCACTGACGGCGCTCATAGCACTGGGCGCTACGGCAGCCACCAAGAAGAAGGCCGCCACGAGCACCGTCACCCGCCAGGCAGACGGCCTGCAGGTGACGATCACGTTCTACTCGCCATCGGTGGTGCGCGTCACCAAGACACTGCCCGACGGCCCTGCCGCCCAGAAGAGCTACGCCGTCATCATGAAGCCGCACACCGATGCGCCGGCAACCGTCGAGCCGACGGCCGACGGCGTGCAGCTGACCTCGGCGCTCTTGCGCGCGGAGCTCAACACCACCACGGGCACCATCACCTTCCGCAACGCTGCCGACAGCCTGCTGCTCACCGACACGCACACCACGCTGACGCCACGCACCGACACGGCCAACGCCGGCAAGCTGAAGGTGGCTCAGACCTTCCGCCTCGAGGCCGACGAGGCCATCTACGGCCTGGGGCAACTGCGCGACACGCACATGAACCAGCGGGGCCGCCAGGTGGAGATATGGAACCACAACACCTACATCTCCATACCCTACTTCACCAGCGAGAAAGGCTATGGCCTCTACTGGGACAACCCCGGCAAGAGCTACTTCAGCGATGACGCCAACGGCACCTCGCTGACCAGCGAGGTGGGCACGGCAGCCGACTACTACTTCATCTACCGCGACGGCACGCAAGACGGGGTCATCGCCGGCATACGCGACCTCACCGGCCAGGCCACGATGTTTCCGCTGTGGTCGATGGGCTTCTGGCAGTGCCGCGAGCGCTACAAGACCAGCGACGAACTGGCAGAGGTGCTCGACCGCTACCGCCAGCTGCGCATACCCACCGACGCCATGGTGCAAGACTGGCAGTACTGGGGATGCGACTCCAACTGGAACGCCATGCGCTTCATGAACCCCTACTACATCAACAAGGTGGGCGACCCCGCTTGGGACAAGTATCTGCCCGGCGACATGCGCAACATGAAGACACAGCAGCAGCCGCGCCTGAAGAGCCCGCAGGAGATGGTGGACTATGTGCACCGCAACAACGCACACCTCATGATCACCATCTGGGCCAACTTCGGACCGTGGACCGAACAATACAAGGAACTGAAGAAGATCGGAGCCCTCTACCCCTTCGACACATGGCCGCGCAACCAGGGCGTGATGCCCTACGACGTGTTTAACCCCAAGGCACGCGACATCTACTGGCAGTATCTCAGCTATCTCTACAACATGGGACTGGACGCCTGGTGGACCGACAGCACCGAGCCCGACCACTTCGAGAGACCCGGCGACGACGACTGGCAGACCCACGACGGCTCATGGCTCAGCGTGAAAAACGCCTTCTCGCTGCTCCACAACAAAGGCATCTACGAGCACCAGCGACAGATGAAGGGCAACCACAAACGCTCCTTCCAGATGACACGAAGCGGTGCGTTCGGCATACAGCACTATGGCACCTTCTCGTGGAGCGGCGACATCATAGCCTCATGGAGCGAGATGAAGAACCAGGTGCCCTCGGGCCTCAACTACACGCTCTGCGGCATACCCTTCTGGAACACCGACCTCGGAGGCTTCTTCTACTGGGAGTTTGAGCAGTCGCCGAAGAATCCCGCCGTCAAGGAGCTGCAGACACGCTGGATGCAGTGGGGCACGTTCATGCCCCTCATGCGCAACCACTGCTCGTCGCCGATGGTGAGCGAGCTCTATGAGATGGGACAGGAGGGCGACTGGGCCTACGACGCCATCGTCGACGCCATCCGCCTGCGCTACCGCCTGCTGCCCTACATCTACAGCACCATGGGCGACTGCGTGCAGCGCTCGGGCAGCATGATGCGTGCACTGGTGATGGACTTCCAGGCCGACCGTCGCGCCTCACGCCTCAACGACGAGTATCTCTTCGGACGCTCGCTGCTGGTGAAGCCCGTCACCGACCCCATGTACACCTGGAAGGACCAGCGCGGACGCGGCCACGAGATCTATCCCGACATCAAGGCGGCAGCAGCCCCTGTGAGCGTGTATCTGCCCAAGGGTGCCAAGTGGTACGACTTCTGGGACAACACGCTCCTCGAGGGCGGCCAGGACATCATGCGCGCATGCCCCATCAGCCAGATGCCGGTCTATGTGAAGGCGGGCACCATCCTGCCCTTCGGTCCGGAGGTGCAGCACTCGGCCGAGAAGACATGGCAGCAGCTGGAGGTGCGCGTCTATCCCGGCGCCGACGGATCGTTCACGCTCTATGAGGACGAAGGCGACAGCTACAACTACGAGAAAGGACAATTCTCGGAGATCGTCTTCACATGGGATGATGCCAGCCACAGCCTCACCATTGGCCCGCGCAAGGGCTCGTTCAAGGGCATGCTGAAGAACCGCGTGTTCAACCTGGTGCTGGTGGGTGCCGACAGCGGTGCCGGCAACCTCCCCATGAAGGTCAGCCAGCAGGTGACCTACGACGGCCAGGCCGTCACCGTGAAGCTCTAGACGCCTACGGGCCATTAGCAACACCAAGCCCCGGAGAAGCGCACAGTGTGCATCTCCGGGGCTTGTTTTTGTGTTTTAGGCTCAAAGCCCCGTTGGGGCTTGCCATACGGATTGCCACCCACTGCGGCAGCCCAGCGTAGGCGAAGCCTGCGCCTTCTGCGAAATCCTCATCATCCGGTGCTAATAAAAACACCCACCGCGCAGCCTTCTGTGTAATTTGCGCAATCTGTTGTTCAAATAAAAACCAACGGTCGACGACGCGGGCAAAAACAATGGTCGACCATTGGTTCAGCAACGTCCCTGTTTTGTCAGTCTTTTGCCTTGGCCTTGTCGGCCGGCTTGAGGAGGCTGTGGTAGCGGTCGGGGTCGGCGAGCAGTTCGAAGGCCGCCTTCACCTGTTTGTCGGTGCGCAGTGCGTTTTGTATGGCGCCGCGCTCATAGTAGTAGGCCGTGACGATGTCGTTGTTGAGAATCTCGCAGATGCTCTCCTTGTTGAAGTCGAGGTCCTTGGCCAGGTTAGCCTTCAGCTTCTTTCTCAGAGCGTCAAACTCCTCCTTGGCATCGTCATAATAGCCTTCAAACTTGGCGACCTTCTCGAGGTCATCGAGCGTCTTGTCGCTCATGGCGTCATACTTGAATCGGCTGTTGATCACCCGCTGCTTGAACTCTTCGTAGTCGGCATCGGTCAGCGCAAACTCGCTGGCAGGAGCAATGGTGGGGTGCTTGGCGATGTAGTCCACCTCAAACTGGTGCACGAGCTCGTCAGAGTCGCGCACGGCAGCGAGGTAATAGGTGATGTTGGGCAGCGAGTCGGGCTTCACCTCCACCTCGGGCTCTATGCCGCCTCCACCCTTCACGGGTCGTCCGCCGCGTGTGTAGAACGAGAGCGAGTCGGCCACATCCTCCGTGCTGCCTCCGTTGGCATGGTGGTAGGTCACCTTCTGTATGCAGCGTCCGCTGGGGATGTAGTATTTATTGGTGGTGAGCTTCATCTGCGCGTTGTAGGGCAGGTCGAGCATGCTCTGCACCAGTCCCTTGCCATAGGTCTTGGTGCCCATGATGACGGCGCGGTCGAGGTCCTGCAGCGCTCCGCTGGTGATCTCCGATGCCGATGCCGACGAGCTGTTGACGAGCACCACCACGGGCATCACGGTGTCGACGGGTTCCACTGTGGTGGTGTAGTCGTGGTTCATGCGCTTCACCTTACCTCGGTTGCTCACCACGAGCTGTCCCTTGGGCACGAAGCAGTTCACGATGTTCACGGCCGCCATCTCCGATCCGCCTCCGTTGCCTCGCAGGTCGAGCACGAGGCCCTTCATGCCGTCATTCTTCATCTCTATGATGGCGTTGCGCACCTCCTTGTCGCACCCCTCGGTGAAGGAGTTGAGGTTGAGGTATCCGAAGCCGTTGGCCTGCACGCCATAGTAGGGCAGCGAGGGCAGCTGTATGAGTCGTCGCGTCACCTTGAACTTCATGTCTTTGCCGGTCGACGGACGGTGTATCTTCAGTTCGAACGTCGTGCCGCTCTCTCCGCGCAGATGTTCCGACACATAGTCGTTGAGCTGCTTGGTCATGTCCTCTCCGTCGATGCTGAGTATGACGTCGCCCTTGCGCAGTCCGACCTCAGCCGCAGGCATGTTCTCATAGGGCTCGTCGATGCACACGCGCCCGAGCTTGTAGTTGTAGCGTATGAGAGCGCCTATGCCGGCATATTTTCCGGTGAGCAGCATCTTCAGGTCCTTCTGCTTCTCCTCAGGATAGTAGACGGTGTATGGGTCGAGGCTGCGCAGCATCGAGTTGATGGCGTTGCCCACCACCTCGTCGGGGTCGAGTGTGTCGACATACATCATGTCGAGGTTCTTGTAGATGGCGTTGAGGATCTCCATGTTCTTCGCCACATCGAAGTTGTGGTCGCTGCTTTGCGCCATGCTGCCCACGGCAGTGAGCCACAGACAAGCGGCCAGTATCAGTTTTCTCATGTTATCGATTTTTCCGCAAAAATAATAAAAAAGCGCGAAATCCGCGCCATCCGGTGGCAATAAAAAACAGCGGGAAGGAGCCGCACCCGGATGAATCGGGGGGGGCTTCCTTCCCACTGTTGTCGTTGGGGCGAACGAACGGGGGATGTCCGTCCATATATTCTCCCTGTGGCGGCCTATGTCCGTGCCGCGCAAGAGGGCGTTTACTTCTGCACCTTGTATGTCTTGCCGTTCTGCTTCACGATGTAGACCTCGCCGGCCTTCATGCTGCTGACACGCTGTCCGCCGAGGCTATAGACCTGGCGTGTGGCGTTGGCGGCCTTCACGCTGCCGATGCCGGCGGCTGTGATGTCAAAGGTGTGTGTGCTGTGGGTCTTCAGATCCTCAGAGTAGACATCGATGGTAGCCACGTCGTGACCGTTGGCATCCTTGCCATAAGCCACCACGCTGAAGGCACCCTTGCCCTTCACCTCCGTCTTCACCTTGTCGCCGTCGAGCGACACGCTGGCCAGCTCGGCATTGTAGATCAGCTCGAAGTCGTCGATGATGATCTCGTCGCCGTTGTTGCCCTGTCCGGCGTCGGCATTGGTGGAGATGGTCACGAGGATGGCCTTGCCCTTCACGTTGTCGTCCACATAGGTGAAGGGGATGGCTATGCGCTTCCATGCACCGTCGGTGGTGGCAATGGTGTTGTTCTGTGCCTTAGCCATGATGTTGTTGTAGGTCTTGTCCTGCGGATCCTGGAAGTAGGTGCCGTCGGTGATGTTGGCGCTCACTGTGGCATAGGGATGCGCCTCCAGCTTCTGCGCCTGCGTGAACTTCACCCACACGGCCAGCGAGTCGGGGTGGCCGATGAGGTCCACATAGTAGGGGTTGCCGTTGCCGTCGAGCTCGGTGTTGCTCATGTCGAGCTCGGCATGGTTGGCGACGTTGGTAGCGCTCATGGATCCGGCGTTCATGCGTCCGGTGGTCACGGTGCCGTTGGCCACTACGCTGAAGACCTTTGTCGACTTCAGGCTGAGGCTGTAGCTTCCTGCCGATCCCGGGCGCACGTCATTCGACTTGAAGGTGTGTGCCGTGCCGTTGACCGCGCTGGCAAACTTGCCACCGGCCGTGGCAAACGAGTGCCAGCGCAGCGGCTCATAGATCTTGCCGTCTTTGTAGGCATGAAACTCCTCAAACCCGCTGTTGGGGATCTGGTAGCCCGAGCCGAAGGTCACGTCGATGTCCTGTCCCAGTCCCTCCATGTAGATGCTGATGCTGGCATAGGCCCGTCCGTCCGACAGGCGTGCCACCATGTTGATGGGCACCTCGCCGAGCATCGGTCCGAACCAGTCGGCATCGGCGTCGTCGCCGGCAGCGATGTTGATGTTGCGTGAGCACACCAGCATGGTGCCGTTGTCGGTGCTGACGGGTGTGAGCTTGTCGATGATGATGTTGCCGATGGCTATTTCCGACTCGGCCGACACCAGCGTGAAGTTCTTCAGGGTGAACGTCATCAGTCCGTCAGCATCCTCTGTCACCGACACGGTGGCGTGCTGCTCGCTCGACACGCCGTTTACCGTCACGGTCAGGCTGTCGGTGTAATCGGCAGCCATGCTGCCCACTGCAGCCATGACGGCTGCTAACAAAGTAAAAATTTTCTTCATAAACATTGGTTTACCTATTGTTCTTTTGTTTTTTCTTTCCTGATTTCCACACCACGCCCACCTGTCCGTAGATGGGATAGAGTGTCTGGTCGAGCACGTGGAACGAGCTCTTGTGCACTCCGCTCAGTCCCCAGTTCACCTCGCCGTAGATGCCCCAGTGGCGCCAGAACACCCAGTCGACGCCCACGCCCAGTCCCCACTGCAGGGTGCGCATGTCGTCGGAGAAGTCATAGTATCCCATGGTGCTCTGCGTGTTGCCGATGGTGACCTTCATGCCCGTGGGGTCTCCCTGCCGCAGATAGCCGTCGTGGGCAAATCCCGTGAAGCTCTTCGAGGTGAGCACGGAGAGGTAGGGGCCGAAGCGCACGTCGACGTTGCGGCATGCCGCCCACACCATCTGCACGGGCATGGTAAACATCCACTGTCCCACCTCGGTGGTCACCGCTCCGGTGAACATGCCGTCGAGCGTCTGGTCGCCCTGCACCATCACCTCGTGGTAGTTTTTCACCTGCGCGTCTTCCTTCATGCCCTTGCCTTCGAAGCGTAGTCCCACGCTGACGCCCCATCGGTCGTCGATGGGCTTGGTGGCGTCGATGCCCAGGCACCAGTTGGCCTTCAGCGAGTAGCTGTTGAGCTTGCGTATGCTGGCCGGCATGGGCAGCGGTGCGGTGCCTCCGATGTTGTAGGCTTCGCGCGACTTTATGGTGATGTCCTTCAGAAACGACCCGGCGGAGGCCTGCAGGGCCAGTGCCGCCACGATGACGGCAAGTGTGAGTTTCTTTTTCATGGGTGTCGTATGGTGTGTGTGTGAACGTGTGTGTGGTGTGGCGGTGTTTTATTCCTCTTTCTCGCAGACCACGCGCACCTTGTCGATGCACAGCTGGCTGCCGATGGCTCCCTGGAAGTGGTTGCCATCGGCCGACGATGAGAACACGATGGCTAGGTTATATCCGCGGCTGACAAGCGCCTCCACGTCCACCTCCGACGTGTAGTTGAACGCTATGTCGAAGGCGGTCCACTCGCTGGTGGGCTTCACATAGGCCACCTCGGCTATGCCCACGATGTTGGCGTTGGTCTTGGTGTCTTCGCCGTGGAGCATCACCGAGCGTGTCTCCGTCTGTCCGTCGGCGTTGGTCACCGTCTCCACGTTGCGGTAGAACACGGCGTAGATGGCTGCGGCATCGGTCTTTCCTTCCACAGCCTTTCCGCTGCGGTCCTGATAGACCTCGCCGGGCGTGTACTTGTAGTAGCCCTGCAGCTTCAGCGGCTTGCGGTCGAAGGGTATGCCCATGCACGTGGCGTTCATGGCGTCGGTCATGGCGCTGCCCACGTCGAAGCGTCCGAGGAAGAAGTTGCCGGCGGCTATGCGCATGTTGGTCATCACGCCGAAGCCGCCTGTGCTGAGCGTGGTGAGCTTGATGGCGTAGCCGTCGTAGCCGTCGGCGATGGGCACCGACGGATACTGGTCGGCGGGTGCCTTGCCCATGCTCAGGCGGTAGCCGGGGTTGCCGGTGGCCCAGTTGTTGCCCCAGGTGCCGTCGTTGAGCTCGTCGTGCCAGATGTAGTATTTCTGCTCGCGTGCGTCGAGCTCAAAGTTCTCGAAGTCGTAGCGTACGGTGTCGCTCACGGTGCGTGACGTGCGCACCAGTCCCACGTTGTAGGTGCGTGTCCACTGTCCGTCCTGCGACTTCACCACGTAGGTCCACCTCACGTTGCCGGTGGCCGTGTCGGCCGTCTGCACGGCGCTCGCCAGCGCGGCGCCCTCGGTGAGCACCAGCTGCGGCTCCATCTGCGTCAGGTCGGCGGCGGGGTTGCGCCTCACGTTGAAGGTGATCTCCGTGTTGTCGGACATCACCGCCTGCAGCGTGTCGCCCTCCTGGTAGAACGTGCCCAGCGGGTCGTCGAGATGGAAATACACCGCCTCAATGTCGCACTCGGCATTCAGCGGTTCCTCCTTGAAGCAGGAGGTGAGCAGTGTGCAGGCCGCCATAAACGGCAGCAGGGGGTAAATTTTCATACGTGTGTGTGCGTAGTGTGTGTGAAATGTCTGTCCGTTTTCTTTTTCCTGTCGGACGGTTGCCTTTTGCTTTTCAGCGTGCAAAGGTACTCCATTTTTTGTTACCCGACAAAATGTTGTGCGCAAAACGACACTGTTTTGTCGCATATTGACCTTGTTTTTTAATAATTTAAGGATAGCAGCCCCGCA
This sequence comes from Bacteroidaceae bacterium, assembly GCA_963592505.1. GTDB lineage: Bacteria > Bacteroidota > Bacteroidia > Bacteroidales > Bacteroidaceae > Prevotella. Next base: position 3,504 of record CAVAXH010000014.1, on the reverse strand, counting down.
TTTTCATAAAAAACACGTACTTTTGCAACGATCAAACCATACGTAGATTTTAACGAATATGAAGATTGCACTGATAGGCTACGGCAAGATGGGGCGCATGATCGAGCAGATCGCCATTGCCCGCGGCCATGACATTGTCTGCAAGATTGACGTCGACAACCAGGACGACTTCGACAGTCCCGCATTTGCATCGGCCGACGTGGCCATAGAGTTCACCAACCCTACAGCCGCCTATGCCAACTACCTGCGTGCCTTCAAGCACCACGTGAAGGTGGTGAGCGGCTCCACCGGCTGGATGACCGACCACCGCGACGACGTGGAGGCCCTCACCCGCGACGGGCAGCAGACGCTGTTCTGGGCTTCCAACTTCTCCATCGGCGTGGCCATCTTCGCTGCGGTCAACAAGTATCTGGCCACCATCATGAACGGCTTTGCACAGTATGACGTGCAGATGGAGGAGACCCACCACATCCACAAGCTCGACGCACCGTCGGGCACCGCCATCACCCTGGCCGACGACATCGTGGAGCGCATCGACCGCAAGGCCCGCTGGGCCAAGGGCACCACCGTGTGGGACGACGGCCGCGTCGACGGCTGTGCCGACCACCACGCCGACGAGCTGCTCATCTCCTGTGTGCGCCACGACGAGGTGCCGGGCATCCACACCGTCACCTACGACAGCGAGGCCGACCTCATCACCATCAGCCACAGCGCCCACTCGCGCCAGGGCTTCGCCCTCGGTGCCGTGCTCGCCGCCGAGTACACCGCCCACCACACCGGTCTGCTGACCACCAGCGACCTCTTCAGCACGCTCATCCCCTAAGCCGCCATGATCGACAAAGAAAAAGCCAACCTCAACATGAAGAAGCAGTGGACCAAGCTCGCCATTGTGATCTTCCTCTATGCCCTCTGCATCGTCTGGATAGCGCCGTGCTCCGTCACGGGCTGGCTGCTGACGCTCGTCGGCGCCGCCCTGCTCTATGATGTCTACATCACCAAGAAGATCCGCTGGCAGTGGTGGAAGACGGCCGAAGGGCCCGTGCGCTTCGTCATGAGCTGGGTCGACGCCATCGTGTTCTCGCTCGTGGCCGTCTACTTCATCAACCTCTTCCTCTTCCAGAACTATGTCATCCCCTCGAGCTCGCTCGAGAAGTCGCTGCTCACGGGCGACTATCTCTTCGTGTCGAAGGTGAGCTATGGCCCGCGCATCCCGCAGACGCCGCTGTCCATGCCCCTCACGCAGCACACCATGCCGCTGGTGCAGACCAAGAGCTATCTCGACTGGCCCCACTGGGACTATCGTCGCATGAAGGGCCTCGGCAGCGTACAGCTCAACGACATCGTGGTGTTCAACTATCCCGCCGGCGACACCGTCGTCAGCGAACAGAGGTATCAGGCCTACGACTACTATGGCATGGTCTACAGCATCGGCCAGCAGATCTATCAGGAGGCCTACCCCAACCCTGTCAACCCTGCCGACCTCAACCGCCAGGAGCAGGCCGACTTCTTCAAGATGGTCTATGCGCTCGGCCGCAACTACATCCTCAACAACCCCAACGAGTATGGCTCCATCCTCGCTCGTCCTGCCGACCGCCGCGAGAACTATGTCAAGCGCTGCGTGGGCCTGCCCGGACAGACCCTGCAGATCAAGGACCGCATCATCTATCTCGACGGCAAGGCCAACAAGGAGCCCGACAACGTGCAGTACACCTACCGCGTGAAGCTCCGGGGCAACCTGCCCGATGACCTCATGCACGAGCTCGGCATCTCCCTCGAGGACCTCACCAGCCTCAACCAGAACGGCTACATGCCGCTCACCCGGCAGGCCGCCAAGGCGCTGCAGGCCCGCAAGGATCTCGTGGAGAGCGTCCGCCTCAACACCGACGCCTATGTGGGCGACCTCTATCCGCTCAATGCCGTGACGGGCTGGACACGCGACAACTACGGTCCGGTGTGGATCCCCCAGAAGGGCAAGACCCTCCGGCTCACGCCCGACAACATCGCCGTCTACGAGCGCCCCATCCGCATCTATGAGGGCAACGACCTCGAGGTCAAGAACGGCCAGATCTACATCAACGGCCGGCTGGCCCACGAGTACACGTTCAAGATGGACTACTACTGGATGATGGGCGACAACCGCCACAACTCCGCCGACTCGCGCTATTGGGGCTTCGTGCCCGAGGACCACATCGTGGGCAAGCCCCTCTTCGTGTGGCTGAGCACCGACCCCGACCGCCGTGGGTTCGCCTCCGTGCGCTGGAGCCGTCTTTTCAAATGGGTTGACAACATCAAATGAGGCAATTCGCCAAGTTCGTCGCAGCTGTGGGCGTCTTTGCGGCCATCTTCCTGGCCGTGCGCGCCTTTGCCTTCGCCATCTACACCGTGCCCGCCGATGTCGCTCCGACATTGCGCAAGGGCGACCGGGTGATGGTGGACAAGGTGCACAGCGCCCCGTTCGAGCGTGGCGACCTCATGGTGTTCCGCTGCCCTGAGCGCCTGGTGGGCACCGTCGTGGCCGTGCCCGGCGACACCGTCAGCGTGGGCGGCGCCCGCTATCGCATCCCCCGCCGCTGCTGCCGCCGCTGCGCCTGCGCCGACTGCAAGCTCTACCTCGTCTCCACCGGCCGCACCCGCTGTCTGGTGCACCTCCATCAGGTGGAGGGCAAGGCCACCAAAGTCTATCATCTGCCATGGTAACCGCTGCTCCCCTCATGCCCCTCTCTCCTGCTGCGCCGCTGGCGGAGCCCACGGCCGGCGAGGGCTCCGTGGCGCTGCTGTCGTCGACCTATTTCGGTCCCATACAGTGGTATCAGAAGCTCCACCGCTACGGCCTCTGCCTCCTCGAGCGCCACGACCACTTCGTCAAGCAGACCTACCGCAACCGCTGTCTCATCGCCACCACGGCGGGCCAGCAGGCGCTCACCGTGCCCACGGGCCATGGCGAGGGCGGCAAGTGCCCCATGGCCGACGTGCGCATCAGCGACCACGGCCACTGGCGCCACCTCCACTGGAACGCGCTGCTGTCGGCCTATGGCGAGAGCCCGTTCTTCGAGTTCTATGCCGACGACCTCCGTCCTTTCTTCGAGCAGCGCTGCGACAGCCTGTTCGACTTCAACCTCGCCATCACCCTCAAGATGTGCGAGCTGCTCGACATCCGGCCCAACCTCCGCGTCACCGACCGCTATGCCGACGCTGCCCAGTGGGGCGCTGCCGACTTCCGCGATGCCATCCGTCCCAAGAAGCCGCTGCCCGACCCGTCGTTCACGCCCCGCCCCTACTATCAGGTCTATCGCCTCAAGCACGGCTTCCAGCCCAACCTCTCCATCCTCGACCTCCTGTTCAATGAGGGCCCCGAGGCAGTGCTCTATCTCTAGACCAGGCTTCTCTTCTCTCCCCCACCCCCACTCCATCATCATCCATCATCATCCAGCTGCCATGCTTCTCCACCGCCTCACCCTCCTCATCCTGTTGGCGCTCAGCGCCTCTCTCCATCCTGCCGTGGCC
>CAVAXH010000013.1:0-31909 GCA_963592505.1 Bacteroidaceae bacterium | reverse complement strand
GTGCTCCTGGCGTTATTGAGCGCCAGCCTGTCCACGAGCCTGTTCAGACGGGTCTCATCGCCGTTGACGCGATGATCCCCATCGGCCGTGGCCAGCGTGAGCTCATCATCGGCGACCGCCAGACGGGAAAGACCGCCGTGGCCGTGGATACCATCATCAACCAGAAGGCCAACTATGAAGCCGGGAAACCCGTCTACTGCATTTATGTGGCCATCGGCCAGAAGGCTTCCACGGTGGCTGCCCTCGTGCAGACACTCAAGGAGCACGGTGCGCTGCCCTACACCATCGTGGTGAGCGCCACTGCTGCCGACCCTGCCGCCATGCAGTATTATGCACCGTTTGCCGGTGCCGCCATCGGCGAGTATTTCCGCGACCGTGGCTACGATGCGCTGGTGGTCTACGACGACCTGTCGAAGCAGGCCGTGGCCTACCGTGAGGTGTCGCTCATCCTGCGCCGCCCCTCGGGCCGTGAGGCTTATCCCGGCGATGTGTTCTATCTCCACTCGCGTCTGCTCGAGCGTGCCGCACGCATCAACGACCAGCAGGAGATTGCCGAACAGATGAACGACCTGCCCGCCAGCCTCAAGGGGCATGTGCGCGGTGGCGGTTCGCTGACGGCTCTGCCCATCATCGAGACGCAGGCCGGCGACGTGTCGGCATATATCCCCACCAACGTCATCTCCATCACCGACGGACAGATCTATCTGGAGACCGACCTCTTCAACCAGGGCTTCCGTCCCGCCATCAACGTGGGTATCTCCGTGAGCCGTGTGGGTGGTTCGGCACAGGTGAAGAGCATGAAGAAGGTGGCCGGTACGCTGAAGATCGACATGGCACAGTATCGTGAGCTGGAGAGCTTCTCCAAGTTCTCGAGCGACATGGACCCCGTGACGGCCATGACCATCGACCGCGGCCGCAAGAACAACCAGCTGCTCATCCAGCCCCAGTACAGCCCGATGCCTGTCGGCGAACAGATCGCCATCCTCTACTGCGGTGTGCACGGACTGATGCGCAGTGTCGACGTAGAGAATGTGCGCACCTGTCAGGAACAGTTCCTCGAGCAGATGCGCAGCCAGCATCAGGATGTGGTGGACCGCCTTGCGTCGGGCAAGCTTCTCGATGAAGATGCCAAGACGATCGAGGCTGTCATGGCCAACGTCACCGGACAGTTTAAGCAACAGTAGCCTATGCCGTCATTAAAAGAGATCAAAACCCGCATCGTGTCTGTCAAGAGCACGCGCAAGATTACGAGTGCTATGAAGATGGTGGCATCGTCAAAGCTCCACCATGCGCAGACCGCCATCCAGAACATGCTCCCCTATGAGAATACGCTGGAGCATATACTGAAGGCGTTCTTGGTCTCCGTGCCCGATGTGCAGAGCGTGCTTAGCACAGAGCGGAGCGAGGTGAAGCGGGTGGCACTGGTCGTCTATTCGTCCAACAGCTCGCTGTGCGGCGGATTCAACGGCAACGTCATCCGCATGATGCAGCAGGCCGTGGCCGACTATAGGGCTGCCGGTGTGACCGACATCACCATCTACCCCATCGGCCGCAAGGTGGCCGAGCAGGTGGCAAAGCTCCACTGCCACTGTGCCGGCGACTTCACCGAGCTGGCCGACAAGCCCAATGCCAAGGACTGCGCGGACATCGCCCGTGAGCTGGCCTTGAAGTTTGTGGGGCACGAATACGACCGTGTGGAGATGATCTACCACCACTTCAAGAGTGCCGGTTCGCAGATCCTCACCCGTCGCAATTTCCTGCCCATCGACTTGTCTACCGAGAAGATCGGTGCGTACAACGACCGTGACCTCACGTCGAACATCGCCACGCAGAAGGCGCAGGAGTATCTTCGCAAGAAGGGTGCGGCCGGCGAGCGACAGCAGGAAGAGGTGCATGCGCTCAACGATGACTTCATCGTGGAGCCCGACCTCAAGACGGTGCTCGATTCGCTTGTGCCCAAGCTGCTTCACCTGATGGTCTACACGGCCCTGCTCGACAGCGTGGCCTCGGAGCATGCCGCCCGCATGGTGGCCATGCAGACGGCCACCGACAATGCCGACGAACTCCTCAAGGCGCTCAACCTCGAGTTCAACAAGAGTCGCCAGACGGCCATCACCAACGAACTGCTTGACATTGTGGGAGGATCGGTCAACAACTGACGCGCCTCCCGCCCTGCATCATATACGAACAGAGGTGTTGCAATGACAAGTGGCTTTCCCCCTTGTCGTGCAACACCTCTGTTTGTGTCTTGTGGGCACACGCTTGTGCGCTGCCTATGCCTTCAGCCGCAGCTGCAGGCAGCGCCAGTCGCCCTGCTGCTTGCGCCCGGTCTCTTCAAACCCCAGCGAGGCAGCTTTGTCGAGGAGCAGCGGTATGTCGGCCTCATAGAAGCCGCTCATCACCAGGCGGCCACCGGTTGCCATGACATCCCTGAATGCTGCCATGTCCTGCAGCAGGATGTTGCGGTTGATGTTTGCCAGCACCACGTCGAACACTCCCGACACGTGGCTCAGCACCGAGGCGTCGCCACACATGACCTGCATGTTCGTCACCCCGTTGAGGCTCACGTTGTACTTGGCGTTGTCGGCACTCCATTCGTCGATGTCGTAGCCCGTCACCTCGCTGGCTCCCAGTTTCGAGGCGGCTATGCCGAGGATGCCCGTGCCGCAGCCGCAGTCGAGCACACGCTGTCCGCTCACGCCGAGCTCCAGCATGGAGCCGATGACCATCTGTGTGGTGTCGTGGGTGCCTGTGCCGAAGGCTTGTATGGCCTTTATGCCGATGAGCGTGGCGTCGGCAGTGCCGGCGGTGTCGGCAGGCAGGCCGCGCCGGGCATCGTAGACGATGACCTTGCCGGCTATGTCGATGGGGTCGAAACCGGCCTCCTCCCATTGTTCGTTCCAGTCTTTGTCCTCGGCATCGTCTAGCGTGTAGCTGATGCTGACACCCTCCAGCGGCACGAAGGCCAGTGCCCCGTCGAGTGCCTGCCGGTCGAAGAGGTCACACTGCGCATAGCCGCGCAGTCCGTCGGGGGTGTCTTCGTAGGCCTCAAAGCCTGCTTCTGCCGTCATGGCGGCCACCAGGTCGCGCGCTGTCTGAAGCATTGCCTCCGGACCGTCGACCTTGAAGTGTGCTACTTTGTATTTCATACCTTGCTGTTTTTCTTGTTATTTTCTGCAAAATTAAGAAAATAATAGGGAAAAACCTATCGTAGTTTAGGGCTTTTCCCTAAATTTGCATGATGAATAAGGCTAATTTTGTAGCCGTAATAAAATAGATGTATAAAAGCACACGGATATGAAAAAGATTTTTCTTCTCTTCGCTTTTGCCGGACTGTGCTCTTTGCAGTGCCTGGCCCAGGACGACATGTATTTCGTCCCGAGCAAGGCCAAGGTGAAGGATGCACCCCGGGAGGCTCCCACCTACTATGTGGGCAGCACCCGCGACGTCGACGAATACAACCGTCGCGGACGTTTCTACAGCAGTTACCAGACCATCGGTGCCGACTCGCTGGCCTCCGATGTCATCTCATTCCAGCGCGGTGGCGTCAGCCCCGACTCCTCGTATGTCGACACGCTGTTTGTTGGCGGCGGTGGCGCAGCGTGGGACGATGACGACTTTGCCTGCACGCGGCGCATGAGCCGTTGGGACGGCTTCTACGACCCGTGGTTCTACAGCTACTGGGGACCGCGCTATTACGGCTACTATGGCTATTACGACCCGTGGTATGACCCTTGGTATGATCCCTGGTACTACGGGGCCTACAGCGGATGGTATGGCTGGGGCAGCCCCTGGCACTACGGATATTATGGTTGGTCATGGCCCTACTATGCCCATGGCTGGTATGGCGGCTGGGCAGGTCCCCGTCCCTCTTGGGGTGGCGGCTATGCGCACCACGACGGCGGCAACCCCCGCGGGTTCACAGGCAGCCGGTCGTGGGGATTCGGCGGCCGCAGCAATGTGGGCGGCGCAACGCAGATGGGCCAGATGGCAGCAAACCGCACCAACAGGCCTTCGGGCGCCACATCGGGCAACCGCAGCACCTACTCCTCGCGCAGCAATGCCAACCGTTCGTTCGGACGCCGCACTGACACCAACAACTCGGTCACCACAATGCCCAACCGCACCACCACCCGCACCAACAGCTCGTTTGGCTCAGGCAGCTTCGGTGGTGGCACACGCTCGGCAGGCGGCAGCTTCGGCGGCGCACGCTCGGGTGGCAGCTTCGGTGGAGGCGGCGGACGTGTCGGTGGAGGCGGCCATTTTGGTGGCAGCCGACGCTAAGCCTTCGCGCAGGGTGGCACACTACACTCGCATATCTTAACACAATTCGTTGAACCGCAAAACAAGCATAATCATCATGAAAACAACATACGGTATCATTGCAGCCATGGCGCTCCTCGCAGCCCCGCTGTCTGCACAAGAGACATACCAGGACACCAAGCTCGTCAACAACGAGCTCAACGGCACGGCCCGCTATGTGGGTATGGGCGGTGCCATGGAGGCGCTCGGCGCCGACCTGTCTACCATCGGCAGCAACCCTGCAGGCATCGGCCTGTTCCGGTCAAGCCAGGTGGCGCTCTCGGGCGGATTCGTCAGCCAGAAGGATGCCACCACGTCGCCGGCATTCGGCTCCCTGAGTCTGGATATCTACGGCAACAAGACCAATGCCAGCTTTGACCAGATTGGTCTGGTCTATGCCATGCCCACCGGCGAACGCAGTTTCCTCAACATGGCCTTCAACTATCACAAGAGCCGCAACTTCGACCAGATCCTCACCGCCGGCGACGTGCTCAACAAGGCATCGCAAAACAAGCTGACGGCCATGAAGTATCCTTACGGCAGCGACTACAACTGGAACTCTGTCGATGCCAACTACGAGTCGCTGCTCGACCCCATCACCGATGCTGAAGGCCAGCAGACCGGACTCAAGTACTACGACGGCACAGCCTACATCTTCGGACAGTATCAGAAGGGATACATCGGCGAGTATGACTTCAACATCAGCGGCAACATTAACGACCGCGTCTATCTGGGTCTGACGGTCGGACTCTACGATGTCAACTACCGCAGCAACTCCATATACTCCGAGAACCTTGAGAAGAACGGCGATGTCAGCACATGGGAGAGCCTGGCCATCGACGGAAGCGGCTTCGACATCAAGGCGGGTGTCATCTTCCGCCCCATAGAGACGTCGCCCTTCCGCATCGGTCTGTATGTCAACACACCCACATGGTATGACCTGTCGCTCTCGTCGGCCAACGACGTGACGATGAGCACCGAGGGCAATGCGCCGGTGGACAAGGCCCAGGTGGCCAACTACGACTATAAGGTCTACACGCCGTGGAAGTTCGGTGTCAGCCTCGGCCACACCGTCAGCAACTGTCTGGCGCTCGGTGCCACCTACGAATATGCCGACTATGGCACCATCGACAACCGCATCAACGACGGTGGCGGCCACTACGACTACTGGGGCACCTACTATGACGAGAGCTCGAGCGACCGTGCCATGAACCGCCACACCAAGAACGCGCTGAAGGGCGTGAGCACCCTGAAGCTCGGACTGGAGTATAAGCCGCTGCCCGACTTCTCCATCCGTATGGGCTACAACTACGTCAGTCCGATGTTCCGCATGGAGGCTTTCCGCGACGGCAGCATAGAGAGCCCCGGCTCGTTCTATGCCACCTCTACCGACTACACCAACTGGAAGCAGACCAACCGCGTCACCGTGGGCTTCGGTTATCAGGTCAAGAAGTTCTTCATCGATCTGGCCTATCAGTACAGTCAGACTGACGGTGAGTTCAGTCCGTTCATGAACTATCTGGACGACACCAACAGCGAGAAAGACTGTGTGGCCAACGCAGTGAAGGTGAGCAACAAGCGCAACCAGCTGCTCCTGACCCTCGGTTACCGCTTCTGATGCCGCCAGCATCTTGACATAACCCAGCATAAAACATACCGCGTGGGGCGAACGGCTGACAATGCCGTTCGCCCCACGTCGGTTTTATCTGCAGACGCGCTATTGCTTGTCTTTACAGGTTGGGTAGGGTGGGGCAAAGTCGTATTGCCCCTTGTACTCGAGTGTTTTGGCTTATCTGCTCGAAATATTCCGGGCTTCCTGCTCGAACAGGCAACGTGCTGAATATACCGGGCATCCTGCTCAAACGGGCGATGTGCTGAATATTCCGGGCATCCTGCTTAAACGGGCGATGTGCAAGCTGATGAAAGGGCTTACGCAGCACCCGATGTGCTTGTGCGGTTAACAAAGACCTCCCCGTGAACGAGGCAGGTCAGAAACTATAGGAGAAGCCCAGTGAGGTGTATTCCTTGAACATCCAGTAGCCGTGGTGGTCGTCGCGGGTGCGCGAGTCGTCGAAACGCGGATACACGAAGAACTTGGCAGAGATGTAGCGGTTCACGGTGAAGGTGAACGTGTTCTCAAACTCCATTTCGGCGCGTTCGTAGGTCGTGTAGGCATAGGTGCGCGAGCGCCAGCTGATGCCCGAGCAGATCTTCCATGTCACGTCGATGGTGAGCTGCGAACCGAAGTCGCTCTTCGAGTGGTGGTCAGCCTCCACGCCATAGCGTGTGGCCAGCGCCAGACGGTCCACATACTTGAAGTTGTAGGCCAGCGGAGCCAGGTGCACGCTGCCGTTCAGGCGCCCCTTCAGCCACGACAGGTTGTAGTCCATACCGACAGACACGTTCACGTTGAGCGGCGAGAGGAAGTCGGAGTTCACCTTATGGCTGTTTGTGGCAAAGTTGCGCATAAACTGTGTGGATGCCACCACCTGCAGCGTGTAGTACCAGCGCTTGGTGGCCTGCAGTCCCAGTTTGCCGGTATATCGCAGCAGGTCTTCCGATGTCTTGAGGTTGTGCAGCGAGTCGCCGCGCGATGTCTGGAAGCCCAGCTTCATCTCAAGCGTGTTGTCCCACTTCAGCCGTTGCTTGTTGTTGTAGTTGGCCCTCAGCGTCAGCGAGGCCACCCCCGAGTAGTTGCTCTGTCCGCCTTTATACCAGTTGCTCGACACGTAGTTTTGCAGAAACTGCAGGTAGTAGTCGCCGCTGAACGACCAGAAGTTGGGCTTCAGCACCACGATGTCGATGTCCTCGGGAACCGTCTCCATGGGCTTCGGCTCTTGCGGTGCCACCTCCGGCCGCTCGATGACCGTCTTGGGCTTACGCACCGGACCGGCCTCGTCGAGCTGGCGTTGCGTGGCCGACACGAGGTCGGGACGCGTCAGATAGACATTCAGCAGTCCGCGCTCCACCTCCGAGAGGTCGCCGTCGATCGAGAACGCCTTGTGAGCCACCCCCTTGTAAAAGGTGGTGGGCAGGAAGAGCGGTGCCATGTCGTCGTTGGCGAGCCGTCGGTCTGCGCTGACGCTGTCGGCATAGAGCGAGTCGGCCAGATGCTGCAGCGAGTCGGTGTACAGCTGGTTCACCTTGTTGATGTCGTTGGCAGTGTGCTGCAATGGCTTCTGGTGGCGCTGTGCATGTGCGGAGGCTGCAGTCATCAGGAACAACAGCAGCAGTATATGATAACGGTGACGGATGCTTTGAGTCATAGGGTGATGGGGCCTTTTTTATGGTTGCGCCGTGGTGCACGGCGGCATAGACGGTTGCAAAGTTAGCAATAATAGCCGAAATGCCGACGACAAACGCAGCATATTATCTAAAAAATATGATGGGTGTTTGACCGATTTTAGCTAATTTTGCATTTGTATGGATTTCAAACTCACATCAAAGTATCAGCCCACGGGCGACCAGCCCGAAGCCATACGCCTGCTCACCGACGGCCTGGCGCAAGGCACGCCGGCACAGGTGTTGCTTGGTGTCACCGGTTCGGGCAAGACGTTCACCGTGGCCAATGTCATTGCCAAGGCCCAGCGCCCCACGCTCATCCTCAGCCACAACAAGACCCTTGCCGCCCAGCTCTATGAGGAGATGCGCGGCTTCTTCCCCGACAATGCCGTCGACTACTATGTGTCATATTACGACTACTATCAGCCCGAGGCCTACCTGCCCACCACCGACACCTATATAGAGAAAGACCTCGCCATCAACGAGGAGATCGACAAGCTGAGGCTTGCTGCCGTCAGCGACCTGCTCTCAGGCCGCCGCGATGTGGTGGTGGTGTCGTCGGTGTCGTGCATCTATGGCATGGGCGCCCCCACCAGTCTGGAGCAGAATGTCGTCAGCCTGCGTGTGGGCGAGAAAGTAGACCGCAACGACTTTCTGCGGCGGCTCGTGGCAGCGCTCTATGTGCGCAACGACGTAGCCCTCGAGCGCGGCTGCTTCGCCGTGAAGGGCGACACCGTGCTGGTGGCCATGGCCTACAGCGATGCGGTGCTGCGCATAGGCTGGTGGGACGACGAGATCGACAGCATCGAAGAGTGTGATCCCGTGACGCTCCACACCGTGCAGCGTTTCGATGCCTACAGCCTCTATCCCGCCAACCTCTTCGTGACCAGTCAGGAGCAGACCGACAGCGCCATACGTCTCATCCAGGACGACCTCATGCGTCAGGTCGACTATTTCAACGACCTCGGCGACGCCATCAAGGCGCAGCGCATCAAGGAACGCGTGGAGTATGACATGGAGATGATCAAGGAGCTGGGCCACTGCTCGGGCATCGAGAACTATTCGCGCTATTTCGACGGCCGGCAGCCCGGCGAACGCCCCTATTGCCTGCTCGACTTCTTCCCGAAGGACTTCCTGCTGATCGTCGACGAGAGCCATGTCAGCATACCGCAGATCGGCGCTATGTATGGCGGCGACCGCGCCCGCAAGCAGAACCTCGTGGAGTATGGCTTCCGCCTGCCGGCAGCCTTCGACAACCGCCCGCTGCGCTTCGAGGAGTTTCACGACATGATCAACCAGGTGATCTACGTCTCGGCCACGCCCGCCGACTACGAACTGCAGGAGGCCGAGGGCGTCGTCGTCGAACAGCTCATCCGCCCCACCGGACTGCTCGACCCCGAGATAGAGGTGCGCCCGTCGGAAAACCAGATCGACGACCTGCTCAGCGAGATCGTGACACGCTGCGAACGGGGCGAGCGCACCCTGGTCACCACGCTCACCAAGCGCATGGCCGAAGAGCTCACCGAGTATCTGCTCGACCATGACGTGAAAGCCAACTACATACACAGCGACGTGGCCACGCTCGACCGCGTGAAGATCATGAACGACCTGCGGGCTGGCGCCTTCGATGTGCTGGTGGGTGTCAACCTCCTGCGCGAAGGCCTCGACCTGCCGGAGGTGTCGCTCGTGGCCATCCTCGATGCCGACAAGGAAGGCTTCCTGCGCAGTCACCGCAGTCTGACGCAGACGGCCGGACGTGCCGCGCGCAACGTCAACGGCAAGGTCATCATGTATGCCGACACCATCACGCAGAGCATGCGCCAGACCATCGACGAGACGGCACGCCGCCGGTGCATACAGCTGCAGTATAATGCCGACCACAACATCACGCCGCAGCAGATCGTGAAGGCCATCGGCGGCTCGCTGCCCACCACACCCGCCGAGGGCGCTGCCCCGTCGGCCAAGACCACCTATCAGCAGGCCGACATCCTCAATGCCACCGGCGCGGGCGCCTTTGCCGCCGACCCCATCGTGCGGCGCATGACGCGCGACGAGCTGCAGAAGAGCATTGACCACACCAAGAGCCTGATGGAACAGGCCGCGCGCGACCTCGACTTCATACAGGCAGCACAGTACAGAGACGAAATAGTCAGACTGGAAAAGGAATTGGAGTCGAAATAAAAGTTAAAAGTCGGGCAACGTACCACTATATGGAGCAAGATTTACTAACTTTGTCGATTGTAAGCATAAATGCCACACCATATTTAACTATAAAATAATCAACACCACAGATATGAAGAAAATAATCTTTGCCATGATGATGCTCATCCCTATGATGGGAATGGCGCAAAACACTTGGGAGGCTTCACCGAGTAAAGGAAAGAAAAACAATACGGGAAACACCCCGAAAACGTCGCTGTTCGAGAAGAAGAACAAGACCGTTGACCCCAAATATCTCGCAGGAGCAGTGCCGGTGGTCAATGGCAATGTGGTGTTCACGCTCGACAAGGACGTGCCCGGCATGACCGCCGACCAGATCTACGACAAGGTGCTCGGCGTGTTTGCCGAGGTGGTGGCCGAGCCCAATCAGCTGAAGGCCATCAGCAAGGTGGCCGTGCAGGACCGCAAGGCCCATAGCGTGGGGGCACACATCTCCGAGATGCTGGTGTTCCAGAAGACAGCCCTCTCGCTCGACCAGACGGTGTTCTCCTACTCGCTCGTGGCACACACCACCGACGGACACCTGCACCTCACCCTCGAGCGCATCGGCTATCAGTATGAGATGGAGCGCTCCGACACGCAGGGCATGGAGACCAAGGCCGAAGAGTGGATCACCGACGAGTGGGCGCTCAACAAGAAGGGCACCAAGCTGGCCAAGTACAGCGGCAAGTTCCGCCGCAAGACCATCGACCGCAAGGACAACATCTTCTCGCGCGTGTGCAACGCCTTGGGCATCAGCTACTAAATGCGAAAACCGTAAATGCCCGCAACTATGGACAACGAAAACAGCACGCTGCCCCACAACCGCCGTGGAGAACACCATGAAGAGTCGGCCGACCGCAACCACCTGCGCTTGCGCAACATTCTCAACGTCGTGTTCATGCTTCTGGCGGTTGTAGGACTGATCGTCTACCTGCACGCCGACGAGACGGTGGGAGCCATAATCATCTTGGTGGGAGTGGTCTTCAAGATTGTGGAGAGCGCCCTGCGAATAAAGTTCTGAATGAAGAAATACCTTTTCATCCTTTTGGCATTGTGGTGTGGCGTCGGGCAGGTCTTGGCGCAGGCCACGCTGCGCACTGCCGACAACTACAACACGATGGATGCCGACGGCACCGTCACCAACGCCCAGCAGCGCCGCAACCGCACCGATTCTACCTCGCAGCACAAGGAGATACCGCACGGACTGTATGTCTGGACCGTTGACCCCCGCTTCGGCGACCGCCAGCCGGCCCAGCCCGACACGCTGTCGCACATGTACATGAACGCCCTCTTCACCACCGGTCTGCGCGGCGAATACAACACCACGGGCAACCTTGGCGCTCCCCGGCAGGCCCGCATCTTCGTGGACCGCCTCAAGGGCTCCCAGTTTATGTTTACCGACCCCTACGACTATTTTGTCACACCGGTCGAGACGTTCCACTTCACCAACACGCTGTCGCCCTTCACCAACATCACCTACAACACCTGCGGCAACCGCACCAATGGTGAAGACCATTTCACCGCGAAGTTTGGTGTCAATGCCGGCAAACGCATCGGTGTGGGCTTCAAGTTCGACTATCTCTACGGCCGCGGCTATTACGACAGCCAGTCGACATCCCATTTCGACTACACCATGTACGGCTCCTACATCGGCGACCGCTACCAGGCCCATCTGCTGCTGTCCACCAACCATCAGAAGGTCACCGAGAACGGAGGTATCGCCGACGACAACTACATCACCCATCCCGAGGCCATCGACGGATCGTTTCAGACCTCGGAGATACCCACCATGCTGACGCGCAACTGGAACCGCAACGACAACCAGCGCATCTTCTTCACCCACCGCTACAATGTGGGCTTCAGCCGTAAGGTGCCCATGACAGCCGACGAGATTGCGGCCCGGCGCTTTGCCATGGCCTCCGAACGCGATGCCGAAGAGCGCCGCGCCAAGGCTGAGGCTGCCCGCCGCGCCCGCCAGGAGGGCCGCGAGGTCGACGATGACGAACAGAAGCCGACGGTTGCGTTTGCAGGCCGTCCCGACGGAGCCAAGATTGGCGTGCGCCCGACGGCGGCCGACAGTCTGGCTGCCGACAGCACCCGGCGGGCTGCCGACCGGTTGGCGGTGAACGGCAAGGCCGCCGCCGACAGTCTCATGGCCGCCGCCGACAAGGCCAAGAAAGACACGGCATGGGTGAAGGACGAGTATGTGCCCGTCACCAGTTTCATTCATACCCTCGACTTCCGCAACTACCGCCGCATCTTTGAGGCTTACCAGACACCAGCCGACTATTACCTCAACCGCTACGACGTGATAGAGAAGCTCAGCGGCGACTCCATCTACGACAAGACCACCCACTGGAGCCTGCGCAACACGCTGGCCATCTCGCTCATGGAGGGATTCAACAAGTGGGCAAAGGCCGGTCTGAAGGTCTTCGGCACCCACGAGCTGCGCCACTTCACCCTGCCCGGAGCCGACGGTGTGTGCTCGTGGAACGAGCATGCCGTGAGCGTCGGCGCATCCATTGCCAAGACGCAGGGTCGCACGCTCCACTATCATGCCACGGGCGAGTTTGGCGTGGTGGGCATCAATGCCGGCGAGATACATGTCGACGGTGGCGTGGATGTCAACTTCCCCTTGTTCAGAGACACGGTGACGCTGGCGGCTTCGGGGTTCTATCATCATGAGAAGCCGTCGTTCTACTACCGCCACTATCAGGCACGCCACCTCTGGTGGGACAACGATGACCTGTCGATGACCGATCACTTCCATGTGCAGGGCGTGCTGGCCTATCAGAAGACACACACCACGCTGCGTGTGGCCTTCGATGAGCTCAACAACCACACCTACTTTGCCACCGTCTACACCACTGCCAACACCGCTACCGCCACCGGCCGTTATGCCAATGCCGTGGAGGTGCGTCAGGCCAGTTCGCCGGTGTCGGTGTTCACGGCCGACCTGAAGCAGGACTTTGCCTTTGGTCCTCTGCGCTGGGAGTCGGTCGTCACGCTGCAGAAGTCTACCGACGACGAGGTGCTGCCCCTGCCGCTGATCAACATCTACACCAACCTCTATCTGCGGTTCAAGATTGCGCATGTGCTGAAGTGCGACTTCGGTGCCGACGTGCGCTTCTTCACCAAGTACAAGGCCCCCGACTATGTGCCGGCCATCGGCCAGTATGCCGTGCAGGCTGCCGACACGAAGACCGAGATCGGCAACTATCCGCTCGTCAACGTCTATGCCAATTTCCACCTGAAGCGCACACGGTTCTTCGTCATGATGAGCCATGTCAACGCCAGCAGCGGCGGTTATTTCTTCACCCCCCACTATCCGCTCAATGGCAGGGTGCTCCGCTTTGGTGTCAGCTGGAACTTCCTCAACTGATCGAACTCTAAGAGCGCATGACCTGCAAACCAGCGATGAATATGCAAACCGACAATACCCCCGCCGTTCGCACCAACAGTGTGCGTGCCTGGCTGCTTGCAGCCCGGCCCAAGACGCTGTCGGCTGCCGCTGTGCCCGTGCTCATCGGTGTGGCACTGGCCTACCGGTCGGCAGGGTGGGGTGGCTTCGGGGTGCTGCCAGCCGTGCTGTGCCTGTTGTTTGCATGGTTCATGCAGATCGACTCAAACCTGATCAACGACTATTTCGACTATGTGCGCGGACGCGATGACCGCGACACACGCCTCGGGCCGGCCCGTGCCTGTGCCTCGGGGTGGGTGACGCTGCCTGCCATGCGGTGGGCGATGGGCGGGGTGTCGCTGGTAGCTTGCGCCGTGGGCCTGCCGCTCATAGCCTTTGGCGGCTGGTGGCTGGTGGCCGTGGGCGCTGTCTGCGTGTTGTTCGCCTTTCTCTACACCACGTTTTTTGCCTCGCGCGGCTTGGGCGATGTGCTGGTGCTGGTGTTCTTTGGCCTTGTGCCCGTCTACTTCACGTGGTATGTCGTCGTGCCGCCTGCGCTGCAGGGCTTCGACGGCGGTGTGCTGCTGGCGGCAGGCTGCTGCGGACTGGTGGTCGACACGCTGCTGCTGGTAAACAACTATCGTGACCTCGATGTCGACCGTGCCTGCGGCAAGATCACGCTGGCCGTGCGTCTGGGCCATCGGGCCACACGCCGCCTCTATCTGTGGCTGCCCTTCGTGGCAGAGGCGCTGCTCGGCGGCATGCTGTTTGTTGGGAGCGACGGCGGCTGGCTGTGGGCTCTGGGCCTTCTGCTCATGTCCGTTTACCTGTGCCTGCATGTGCAGACCGCACGCACCATGGCGGCCATCGGTCGTGGCAAGGCACTCAACAGGGTGTTGGGACTGACGGCCCGCAACATCTTCATCTTCGGACTTGTCTCGGTGCTGCAGATCCTGCTCGTCAGTCTTTTCCCATAGAGCCACACACGTTCCCTGTCACTCCATTTTTCACAGCCCAACGATATGCAACGACACGTCAACCTCGAGATAATGAACTTTGTGGAGCGCGAGATACTGCCGCGCTACACCCGTTTTGGCAACAGCCACGGCCTGGCTCATGTGCAGCGTGTGGTGCGCAATGCGCTCGAACTGGTGCCGGCGACCGGTGCCGACATCGACATGGTGTATGTCATTGCGGCCTACCACGACCTGGGCATGGAGGGCCCGCGTGCCATCCACCATCTCACCGGCGGCAAGATCCTGGCGGCCGACGCCCGTCTGCGCCGCTGGTTCTCGCCCGAGCAGATAAGGATCATGAAGGAAGCCGTGGAAGACCATCGGGCGTCGGCCTCGCATGCGCCGCGAAGCATCTATGGCATGGTGGTGGCCGAAGCCGACCGCGACCTGGAGCCCGAGGTGGTGTTCATGCGTGCCGTGCAGTTTGGTCTGGAGAACTATCCCGGGCTGGCACGCGAGCAGCAGTGGCAACGCTTCGACAGTCATATGGATGAGAAATACGGTGCTGGCGGGTACATCAAGCTCTGGATACCCAATTCGCCCAACGAGCAGCGGGTGCGCGCATTGCGCAAGACCATTGCCGACAAGGCCGCGCTCCGCCAGGTGTTCGACCGCCTGTACGACAGTCTGCTGCAACCGCCGGCCGCCGACAGATAAGCGGATGGCACCAGCTGAAAGGGAAACATACAATACATAAAAAACATAATTACCATGAAGAAAAGACTTATGTTGGCAGTGTCCTGCCTGTCGCTCTGTGCCTGCACGATGGCCGACGACCTCCACGTCTCGGGAAAACTGACCAACCTCGGCAATGACACCCTGGTGGCTATGACCTACACGGGCAAAAGTGTCGACCAGACCGTCAAGGTCGTAGGCAACGACGGCGCCTTCGATTTCCGCATCAACGTCAGTGAGCCCATGAGCCTGCTGCTCCGCATCAACCGCCCCAAGCGCGAGGGTGCCATGGCGATGGCTGGCTATGCCATGGTGACGGCAGTGCCCGGTGAAGAGCTGAAGATCACGGGAACCCTCGACAACATGGATGTCGATGGCAGCACGTTCTACAAGCAGTGGGGCGAGTGCCACCAGTTGTCGGCCTCGTTCAACGAGGGGCTGAAGAACCTTCAGCGCGACTATCAGTCGAAACTGGCTGCCGGTGCCAACCGCGACTCGCTCGAAGAGGTCATCGACAAGGCCTACAACGACATGCGTGCCAGCCTCTCCGATGTCACGCTCAAGTATATCAAGTCACATGCCGACAACGAGGCTTGTGTCTGCATACTGCAGAACGTAGACAAGGCACAGTATAAAGAGGCCATCGCAGCCTTGTCGCCTGCGGTGCGCGAGGGCCGGCTGAAGAAGCTCGTTGACGACTATGCCGCCTCGTCGCAGAAGAGCCTCGACCGCGAGGCTGCCAAGAGCAAGGTGGCCGAAGGCGCCGTGGCTCCCGACTTCACGCTGAAGAGCATCGATGGCAAGGACCTCAGCCTGAGCAGTCTGAAGGGCAAGGTCGTGGTGCTCGACTTCTGGGGCTCATGGTGCGGATGGTGCATCAAGGGCATGCCCAAGATGAAGGAATACTACGCCAAGTATAAGGGCAAGCTCGAGATCCTCGGCATCGACTGCAACGACACCGACGCCAAATGGCGTGCTGCCGTGGAGAAGCACCAGCTGCCTTGGCTCCATGTGCGCAACGAGGGTGCCACCGATGTCACGGTGCTCTACGCCATCGAGGGATTCCCCACGAAGATCGTGGTGGATGCCCAGGGCAAGATCAGCAAGGTGGTCGTAGGCGAGAGCGATGACTTCTACACCTACCTCGACGAGCTCCTTGGCAAGTAACCCGCAACGGACCAAACAACGAAAAAACGGCGACGGCCGCCTGTCACATGCGAGATGTGCAGGCGGCCGTCGGTGTGTCAGGACGTGGCGCTCGTGGCTTGTGGACCTTACTTGCCGAAGGGCAGCCGGGAGAACTGCCTGATGCCCTTGGCATAGTACTGCCAGAGTATGCTGAACGGTGTGCGCCCGTCTGTGGTGTCGGCGGTGCGGGTGCCGCGGATCTCCTCGCGGTCGTCGTCAAACTGGTGTCGCCAGCGGTAGAAGGCACGGCGCGCCTTGATGATGGCCATGAAGTCGCCCCAGTTGCGGCCGATGATGAGCGCCTGCAGCGCTGCCACATAGTCGAGCACCCGGCGCACACGCATGACGTGGGCAAGCTCGTCGTCGGGCAGGTTCTTGTAGAGCATCGTCAGGTTGTTGCGGAAGTTGAGGAAGGTCTTCATCGGGTTGCCCTTGGGCAGCGTGCCCCCTCCCACATGATACACCTTGCTCGCGGGCAGGCAGACGATGCGGCGCCCGCGCAGGACCAGTCGCCAGCAGAGGTCTATCTCTTCGTTGTGTGCAAAGAAGCGGCCGTCGAGACCTCCCGTCTCCCAGTAGTCTTTGGCCCTGATCATCAGGCAGGCTCCTGTGGCCCAGAGCACATCCATCGGCTCGTCATACTGACCGAGGTCGTCTTCCACCGTGTCGAAGATGCGGCCGCGGCAGAACGGATAGCCGTAGCGGTCAACGAAGCCGCCCGCCGCCCCCGCATACTCAAAGCGGTGCTTGGCCGTCTCGGCCAGCAGCTTGGGCTGGCAGGCCGCCACGTCGGCATGGCTCTCCATATAGTCAGTGAGGGGCGTGAGCCATCCTGCCGTCACCTCCACGTCGGAGTTGAGCAGCACGTAGCAGTCGGCGTCGATCTGACCGAGCGCCCTGTTGTAGCCTTCCGCAAACCCATAGTTCTGCTGCAGTTGCAGGCGCCGCACCTCGGGAAACTCCTCTTCCAGCATGTGCATGGACCCGTCGGTCGAGGCGTTGTCGGCTACCCAGATCTCTGCCTCGCCGCTCGAGTGCTCCATGACGGTCGGCAGAAAACGGCGCATCATGTCAAGGCCGTTCCAGTTGAGTATAACGATTGCAACTTTCATTTTATCTCTTTGCAGGTTGTTCTTGTCATTTTTAAGATAGGGGTGGGTGATTGGCAGAGCCGCGCATGAAGATGCCTGCGCAGCTCAGGCCGGTTCACCCGATGATCTCGCACCTGAGTGCCGTCTTGTCGTGGTTGAAGTCGCCCAGGCGTACGCGCAGTATCTGGTTGTCGTAGTCTTCGCGAGCCAGGGCGGGCGACAGTTCCACGCGCACATAGTTCTCCGTGAAGCCGTGCATGGCCTTGCCGCGCGGTGCCTTCTCGAAGAGCACCTGCGCCTCCTGTCCGATGTGGGCGGCATAGAAAGCCTCGGTCTTCTCGTCCGACAGTTGCAGCAGGCGGTGGGCACGGCGCTTCTTCTCCTTGTCGTCCACGACGTAGGGGATGCGCAGCGCCGCAGTCCCCGGCCGTTCCGAGTAGGGGAAGACGTGCAGCTGGGTGACGGGCAGCCCCTCCAGAAACGCAAAGCACTCCTCGAAGCACTCGGGGGTCTCGCCGCGGCAGCCCACCATGACGTCCACGCCGATAAACGCATGCGGCATCTTCTCTTTAATAAGGTGTACCTTATGGGCAAAGAGGCTGGTGTCGTAGCGGCGGTGCATCAGCCGCAGCACCTCATCGCTGCCGCTCTGCAACGGCACGTGGAAGTGGGGCATGAAGGCCCGGCTGTGCGCACAGTAGTCTATCAGCTCGTCGCTCATCAGGTCGGGCTCCAGACTGCTGATGCGGAAGCGCTCTATGCCCTCCACCTCGTCGAGCGCGCGCACGAGGTCGATGAACTGCTCGTGTGTGGTCTGTCCGAAGTCGCCGATGTTCACGCCGGTGAGCACAATCTCGCGGCCGCCCTCGGCCGCAGCCTGCCGTGCCTGCTCCACGAGCGAGGCGATGGTGGGGTTGCGCGACAGTCCGCGGGCAAAGGGGATGGTGCAGTAGGTGCAGAAATAGTTGCAGCCGTCTTGCACCTTCAGGAAGTAGCGTGTGCGGTTGCCGCGTGAGCACGACGGCTGGAAGGACCTGATGTCCTTGGTCTTCACGCTGTGGTGCTGGTGCAGATGGCCTTCGCGCGGCTGTGTCCATGCGTCGGAGAGATGCTGTATGAGGTCGGCCTTCTCGTTGGCCCCGAGCACGAGGTCCACGCCTTCGATCTGGCTCACCGTCTGCGCCTCCAGCTGGGCGTAGCATCCGGTGACCACCACGAAAGCCCCCGGGTTCTCGCGCACCATGCGGTGTATGGCCTGCCGGCACTTGTGGTCGGCCACTTCGGTCACCGAGCAGGTGTTGATGAGGCAGATGTCTGCCTGCTCGCCTTTGGCCACCGTCGTCACGCCCATGTCGGCAAGCATCTTGCCGAAGGTCGATGTCTCCGAGAAATTCAGTTTGCACCCTAGGGTGTAGTAGGCTGCACGTTTGCCTTGAAAGGCGCTGGTATCTATCATGTGTGTCTTGTTTCTGTCTCCTTATATATATAGGTATGCAAAGTTACGCTTTTCTGCCGACAAAATGGCCTAAACACCCCTCTATTTTGCTTTCTGTTAAGGCACACAAAATCTTTAACCTCTGTTAACAGTTTGTACGGCGTTGATTTATAGGCGGTTGCAAAAAAGTTACACGAAGGGCCAAAAAAAAGTTCTGAAAAAAGGAACAACGTATTGAAAAAAGGATTAACTTTGCAGCGTTTTAATAAACATAGATTGTTTTACAGATTTAAAAAGCTTAGAAAAATGAAGAAATTGGTTTTGATGTTCGTGGCTATGGCCGCTATCTCTTTCGCATCTTGCGGTGGTAAGAACGAGTCTGCTGCTCCTGCAAATGACACTGCTGCCAACGACACTCTCGTTGACACTCTCGCTACTGATAGCGCTGCTGTTGCTGACTCAGTTGTTGCTGAGTAATCATAGCACGAACAGACAATTGAGAGACACCGCTCTGGGCTCAGCCTGGGGCGGTTTTTTGTGTTTGGACGTAGCGTGTCCCAGCCAATAGGATGATATAGCGCATGGTGGATGCCTAGCCCCCGTTGGGTAGGGTGTTCAAAATCGACATATTTTAGCGAGACATTTTGTGCTCGTTTTAATCTCTTTACCCTGTTTGCGACGCGAGTGAACCATGGTTCGGCCCCCGTCGGAACGATGCTCCCTCTTGCAATAGCATGGTCCGCAAATGGCGCTGGTCGCGCAGCCTTCTGTTGGCCTAATCTGCGCATTTGGCGGATGAGCCAAAAAAATGATACATGTCTTTGATAGTTCATGGAATTTTAGTAATTTTGCACGGAATTATTATTAAGAAAGGTATAAACAAACCATACAAGCATGAAGATTTCATATAAGTGGCTGAAAGAGTATGTCGACTTCGACCTCACCCCGCAGGAGACGGCCGACGCGCTGACCTCCACCGGCCTTGAGGTGGATGCGCTCGACGAAGTGCAGGCCATCAGAGGCGGTCTGAAAGGACTCTTTGTGGGACAGGTGCTCACGTGCGAGCCTCATCCCAACAGCGATCATTTGCATATCACAACCGTAGACCTCGGCAAGGGCGAGGCGCAGCAGATCGTTTGCGGCGCGCCCAATGTGGCTGCAGGCCAGAAGGTCATCGTGGCCGACCTGGGCTGTGTGCTCTACGACGGCGACCAGGAGTTCACCATCAAGAAGTCGAAGCTCCGGGGCGTGGAGAGCCTTGGTATGATTTGTGCCGAGGACGAGATTGGCGTGGGCACCGACCATGCCGGCATCATCGTCCTGCCGGAGGATGCCGTGGTGGGCACGCCTGCCGCCGAGTACTACCATCTGGAGAGCGACTGGGTGATCGATGTGGACATCACCGCCAACCGTGCCGATGCGCTGAGCCACTATGGCGTGGCACGCGACCTCTATGCCTGGCTGGTGCAGCGCGGCTACACCACCAGCCTTCACCGTCCCGACTGTTCGCAGTTTGCCGTGGACGACGAGAGCCTGCCCATCGATGTGGAGATAGAAAACCATGAGGCATGCAAGCGCTATGCCTGTGTGAGCATCACCGGTTGCGAGGTGAAGGAGAGTCCCAAGTGGCTGCAGGACAAGCTCACCACCATCGGCCTGCGCCCCATCAACAACATCGTGGACATCACCAACTACATCATGATGGCCTACGGCCAGCCCATGCACTGCTTTGACGCCGACATGGTCACCGGCCACAAGATCGTGGTGCGCACGCAGCCCGAAGGCACCAAGTTTGTCACCCTCGACGGCGAGGAGCATGTCCTCGGCGAGCACGACCTCAGCATCTGCAATGCCGAGGAGCCCATGTGCATCGCCGGCATCTTCGGCGGCAAGGGTTCCGGCACCTATGAGACCACGAAGAACGTGGTGCTCGAGAGTGCCTACTTCCACCCCACGTGGATCCGCAAGAGCGCACGCCGCCACGGCCTGTCCACCGATGCCAGCTTCCGCTTTGAGCGTGGTGTCGATCCCAACGGCACCCTCTATGCCCTCCAGCAGGCCGCCATCCTCTGCAAGGAGCTGGCCGGCGGCAAGGTGTCGATGCAGATCAAGGATGTGTATCCCGAGCCGATGGAAGACTTCCCCGTGCGCCTCAACTATGAATATTGCGACCGCCTGATCGGCAAGCAGCTCGGCGAGACAACCATAAAGAACATTGCCACAAGTCTTGAGATGAAGATCGTGGGCAGCGATGCCGATGGTCTCGACCTGCAGGTGCCTGCCTACCGTGTGGACGTGCGCCGTCCGTGCGACGTGGTGGAGGACATCCTCCGCATCTACGGCTACAACAATGTGGAGATCCCCACCCAGCTGAAGTCGTCGCTCACCGTGCCCGATGAGCAGGACAAGGAGCACCGCCTGGCCAACATCATCAGCGAGCAGCTGGTGGGATGCGGCTTCAACGAGATACTGAACAACTCGATGTCGAAGACCACCTACTACGACCACGACACGTTCAACGCATATACCTGGGCCAACACCGTGAAGGTGATGAACCCGCTGAGCGCCGATCTCGGCGTGATGCGCCAGTCGCTGGTCTTCGGCGGTCTGGAGTCGCTGGCACGCAACATCAACCGCAAGCGCGCCAACCTGAAGTTCTTCGAGGTGGGCAACGCCTACCGCTATGACCCCGACAAGGACGATCACGATGCCTCCATCAAGGCCTACTCGCAGGATGCCCATCTGGCCCTGTGGATCACCGGAAAGCGTGTGGAAGGCTCTTGGGCCCATCCCGACGAGGACACCAGCTTCTATGAGCTGAAGGCTTATGTGGAGAACATCCTGCGCCGTGTGGGCCTGGCCGAAGGTGTGGCCGTCGCCGCCAAGTCGGACAACAACCTCTTCTCTGAGGCGCTCGTCGTGGCAACACGCGCAGGCAAGGTGCTCTGCGAGTATGGCAAGCTGGCCAAGAAGGTGTGCCACATGTGCGACGTGGAGAAAGACGTCTACTATGCCGACATCAACTGGACGGCGCTGATGAAAGCCGTCCGCAAGAACAAGGTGGCGTTCAAGGAGCTGTCGAAGTATCCCTCGGTCAGCCGCGACCTCGCCCTGCTCGTCGACACGGGCGTGGAGTTTGCACAGATAGAGCAGGTGGCCCGCCAGAGCGAGAAGAAACTGCTCAAGAAGGTGGAGCTCTTCGATGTCTATCAGGGCAAGAACCTGCCTGCCGGCAAGAAGAGCTATGCCGTCAACTTCATCCTCGAGGATGAGGAGCGCACGCTCAACGACAAGCAGATAGAGGCTATCATGCAGAAAATCATTAAAAACATAACAAACAAACTCGGAGCCGAACTCCGATAAACTACAATTCCAATGGGAAGAGCATTTGAATATCGCAAAGCGACCAAGATGAAGAGATGGGGCCACATGGCCCGCACGTTTACAAAACTGGGTAAGGAGATTGCCATCGCTGTGAAGTCGGGTGGCCCGGAGCCTGAGAACAACCCCCGCCTGCGTGCCATCATCGCTACGTGCAAACGCGAGAACATGCCGAAGGACAACATCCAGCGCGCCATCAAGAACGCTATGGGCAAGGACACCAGCGACTATAAGGAGGTGCCCTACGAGGGATATGGCCCTCACGGCATTGCCATCTTCGTGGACACGCTGACCGACAACACCACACGTACCGTAGGCGATGTGCGCTCGGTGTTCAACAAGTTTAACGGCAATCTCGGCACACAGGGCTCGCTGAGCTTCATGTTCGACCAGAAGTGTGTGTTCTCGTTCAAGATGAAGGACGGCGTGGAGATGGACGACCTCATCCTGGAGTTCATCGACTATGGTGTCGACGACGAGTATGACACCGACGAGGAGACGGGAGAAATCACCATCTATGGCGAGCCCACCAGCTTCGGTGACATCCAGAAGCACCTCGAGGACAATGGCTTCGAGATCACCAGCGCCGAGTTCACCCGTATCCCCACCGACCTCAAGGAGGTGACCCCCGAGCAGCGCGAGGTCATCGACAAGATGGTGGAGAAGCTCGAGGACTTCGACGACGTGCAGAATGTCTACACCAACATGAAGCCTGAGGAGGCTGCCGAATAAGACAAGGCCCCACGGCCCCAAAAAACAAACATGAACGCCGGTCCCCCCCATTCCTTCGCAGCGAAGGAGGGGGAGACCGGCGTTCAAGCGTCTCATTGTCCGCCACAAAACAGCGGCAGACAATAGCCTTTGCTCCATCACGTGCTGGCACTGTGGTCCCAACGCCCTGACACTGCGATCCTAAAGCCTTAACACTGCGGTCCCAAGGCTTTGAGGACTGCAGTGTTAGGGCCTTGGGACTGCAGTGTTAAGCCCTTAGGATTGCAGTGTTGCGGCCTTAAGGCTGCGGAGTTGCAGCCGGAGGGAATGACACGGACTACACCTGTGGTCAGCAGGTCAGTTTGGAGCAGAGATCAGAAGGCTGGCGAAGATAGTAAATATTCTTCGTTTTTTTGCCTTTTAGATGGTTTTTCGTATCTTTGCAGCGAATGAGAACCATTGTGGCTTATGGAAGGTAGAAGATATCCTCTCGGAATACAGACTTTCGAGAATCTGATCAAGGGGAACTATGTGTATGTAGACAAGACGGCTCTTGTCTATCAGCTGGTTCGTGAAAATAAGTATTGCTTTCTGAGCCGTCCAAGGCGTTTTGGCAAGTCGCTTCTTGTCACTACCCTTCAATCCTATTTTGAAGGTAAAAAAGAGTTGTTTGAAGGATTGGCTATCGAGACATTGGAGCATGACTGGATGAGCTACCCGGTTATCCACTTAGACCTTAGCAAAGGCAAGTTTACGGATCTAGATGCTCTTCATGCAACGCTGAACAGCCTCTTGGAAGGTTATGAGACACAGTATTCTCTCACGGTGGAGCACGAAAAAGCATATAACGTCAGACTGCTGAATATCATCGAGACGGCTCATGCCCAGACAGGCAAGAATGTGGTGGTGCTCATAGACGAATATGATGCTCCGATGCACGACACCATGAAAGACGAGGGCTTGCAAGACGAGATACGCAACCAGATACGCAACTTCTTAAGTCCGCTGAAGGGCGAGGAGAAGATTCTTCGTTTTGTGTTCTTGACAGGAATATCGAAGTTTAGCCAGCTGAGCATCTTCAGTGAACTGAATAACATCACCAATATCAGTATGCTCGATAAGTATAGTGATATTTGTGGAGTCAGCAAAGAGGAACTGCTGGCGCATTTCGGAGAAGACATCAAGGCTTTGGCCGAAGAAAATGAAATGAGCTATGAAGAGGCTTTGGCCGAGTTGGGACATCAGTATGATGGCTATCATTTCAGTGGAAGGGGGAAGGATATGTATAATCCCTACAGCCTTTTCTGCACATTGAATAGCAATGAGTTTGGAGAATATTGGTTTGCTACAGGCACTCCGACTTTCTTGATAGAACTGTTGCAGGAGAAGCACCTCGATATGCTCGGTCTGGATAAAATCACGGCGACGGCAGGACGTTTTGACACGCCTACGGACCGCCTCGCCGACCCCGTGCCGGTGCTTTACCAAAGTGGCTATCTTACCATCAAGGGATACAATCGGCGTAGCAAAGTTTTCAACTTGGGTTTCCCTAATTCGGAGGTGAAGCGAGGCTTTTCCGATAGTTTGTTCCGCTATTATGCTCCAGGCAATATGGGCGACAAGGATGCCTTGTATGTGGCATATTTCGACTGCTTGGTAGAGCATGACGACATGGAGGCGTTTATCCCCCATCTGCAAACATTCTACAAGAAGTTTCCGTATACGTTGGTAAACAACAATGAGCGCCATTACCAGGCCGTGCTTTACA
Organism: Bacteroidaceae bacterium; assembly: GCA_963592505.1. GTDB lineage: Bacteria > Bacteroidota > Bacteroidia > Bacteroidales > Bacteroidaceae > Prevotella. The sequence goes on along the minus strand of CAVAXH010000013.1, from coordinate 7,458 downwards.
CCTGTCTGCTGATGGTGGGTGCCGATGTGCGCCCTGAGATGCCAACGTCCGACGGGCGTATAGACATGGTGCTGTTGACCAAGACCAGCATCTATGTGTTTGAACTGAAGTATGAGCAGGATGCCAACGCGGCCATGCAGCAAATCAGCGTCAAGGACTATGCTGCAGCCTTTGCGGAAGATGGCCGGAAAGTGTATAAGGTAGGCATCAACTTCTCGGCCGACAGAAGAAGCATCGAGTCGTGGAAGGTTGCTCCTTACGAGTAGAGAGGGCTGGGAATGGTGAACGCTTTGCTTGCATCACAAACTTAGGGCCTCAGGCCGTGGCTGGTGCGGGTGAGGTGCTGCTTTCGGGTGGTCTGGCGTATGGCATCGTTGATCTGCCATGCCTCGTCGTTGACGTAGGGGCGGCTGTGGTCGAGATGCAGCACCACGGCGCTGTAGCGTATCTGCCGGCCGCGGATGCCGGCATTGGTCAGCCGCTCACCCAGCTCGCGGTCTTCGCCGCCATACTGCATGCGCTCGTCGAACCCATTGGTAGCCAGCAGGTCGGTGCGCCATCCGCTGCTGTTCATGCCGTTCCATGAGGCGCGGGCAGGGGTGATGCGGTTCATGAGAGCGGCAAACCACGCCTTGCCGACGAGCTTGGTGCATTTGAACGAGCACGGCAGTCCTTGCTGCTTCAGCCATCGGAGGCTGAAGGCACGTCCCGCGATGATGTCGTCTTGCGTGAGCTGCTGGCTGATGTCCATCGGCAACTTGAAGTAGCCGCCCGACAGAAAGCGGTGGCGTTGCGCCATGCGCTCGTGTGTGGCCAGGAAGTCGCAGCGCGGCACGCAGTCCTGGTCGGTGAACACAAGGTAGTCGGCCGAGGCCACGCTTAGCGCCCGGTTGAGGATGATGGTCTTGCGGAACCCCTTGTCCTCGTGCCACACATGGCGTATGGGCAGACGGTCAGCAAAACGCTTCAGCAGTGCTGCCGTCTCAGGCCCCGAGCCGTCGTCGGCCACGATGATCTCGTCGGCCGGCCGTGTCTGTGCAGTGTAGCCCCACAGGGTCTTCTCCAGCCATGCCGGATTGTTGTATGTAGAAATGACGACGCCGATGGTCATGATGGGTTCGCGGTGTTACGTTTTTCTTAAAAACCTCATACGGACAGAAGATGCTGCCTCACACTTCCTCCATTCTCTTCAGTTCCCATCCTTCAAACTGGATGATGATTTTGTGCAGAGTCGTGCCTTGCTGTAGAACTCTCACCCTGGGTGCGGCTGCATATTGGTTGATCTGTGCCATTGCTTCTTCCCACTGCTTTTGCGCTTTCTCCTCAGAATCGTTCTTGCTGAGCATTTTCAGTTCGATGATATAGCTATGCTTGGTAGGGTAGTGGGTAAGGTCCGGCAAGAGGAAGAAGTCGCAATATCCATGGTTCAGCTCCAGTTCGGGTGCCGTGATATAGTAGCTGTTGAGGTAGAGATAGGCCATGAAGAATCCCTGCAGGTTGCGTTCTGCCTCAATGCCGTCGCGCACAGATGCAACGTCGGCATACGCCTTTGCCATGAAGCCCAACGCCTCCTCCCATTTGCCATCGAAAGCCATGCGGGTGATCATATACCCGAAATCGTTCAGGTTGATATGTTTTATGTCCTGATACTGTTCCTGCAGATAATTGTAGTATTGCCGGCGTACATTGTTGTTGGGGATGCCCAAGAGCAGTTGCTCGCCAAATGTGTCCTTGATGGTCAGCATGCCGTAATAGAACAGCAGGCTGGGGAACACTTCTGGTTTGACGATGTCGCTGGCGGGGAACGTCTCGTAGAGATTTGCCACGACGCCCCCTTCTTCTATGATCTTGCGGATGACGCCCTTGCGGTCGCCGTCCAACTTGTCAAGTTGAAGCAGTCGCTTCATCTTGTTGTAGTCGGTCTTGGTGTTGGGGTCAATCATATACTTTGGGCTTCTGCCTTTGTTCATGTAGTTGCGAAGATAATACAACACCATGTCACAGTTGAAAACCCTAACTTGATTATCCAGACATTCTTCGGAGAAGCAATAGTTGTCATACCACGGTTTCATCTCTGCTATCATCGCTTCGATGTCACAGTCGGCAGGCAGCTGGCCGGAATCACGATAACGGGTGAACATCGTGCGCACATCGTCTGTGCTGAACCCCAACAACTTGTCGAACAAAGGATTCGTGGAAATATGCCATCCTATGTTGAAACCGCTGGTCACATCGTCGAGCGTCACAGGACTCACCCCCATCATGAAAATCTTGGTGAACGAGCCTTTGAACTTCTTGAAGTAGTCGCGATAGAAACCGCTGGCGTGGGTCATGGCATGATACACCGCTTCGCCTTGCTCGTTGAGCACAGTGTTGGTGAAGTTGTCGTATTCGTCGATGATGAGGTAGAGCTTGTAGCTTTTTTCCTTGGCATACTTTTGGATGATTGCCAGCTTCTCTGCCGATTCTTTGGTTGCATAGATGCCGTTGGCTATAACATCTGGGTAGAAGTCGGCATACCTGCGCACGAAGTTGTCAAGGCAGATGCAGCAATAGGAGTTGAAGCGTTCTTCCAAGTCCTCGATATTGCCGCCGACTTGCGAGAAGTCTAGGCTCATCACCTGATACTGTCCTTGATGAGGTGTGGGGTGGCTGCCGATCCAAAGTTCGCCAAATATCTCTTGGAATTGGTCTTTCAACTTGCAGTCATAGTAAGCCTCGAGCATGCTGAGAAACAGGCTCTTGCCAAAACGGCGAGGACGTATGAATATCAAGTAGTCGGGCTGTTCTTCCAACATCGGGATATACATCGTCTTGTCTACGTAATATTGGTTCTCACGTATGATTCGTGTGAAGTCGGAGACTCCGTAAGGCACTCTCTTTGGTTCTACCATATATGTGTTATTTACCCGCTAAGTTACGAAAAACCATGTACACCTCCAAATGTTTGGATAACAATATGGGTGCTTTTTAGCAATTTTTCGTATGCGATACATAATAATAAGGTGATGTGGACGTTACCAAGATAGCCAAAGACAATAACAATAAGCAGAAAAGCTACAATATGATCCATTTCATAGAAGTCATCACAATCAGCAAGGCCAAGACCGATGTCGACACGGTGTTCAAGCAGTTGGGTTACCACAATCTCACGCCCATGTCGAAGAGCGTCAATCCCGTATCGCGCTTCATGGTGAAGGTGTGTGGCGTGGCCCGCATCCTCACGGCAGTGCACCGGGGCGACATCCTCTGCCTGCAGTATCCCATGAAGAAGTTCTATAGGCTGGCGTGCACCCTGGCCCATCTGAAGGGAGCCAAGGTGGTGGCCATCGTGCACGACCTCGATGCCTTCCGGCGCAAGAACATCACTGCCGAGCGCGAGCGCTACCTGTTTTCTGCGACCGATGCCCTCATCGTGCACAACCCCACGATGCTGCAGTATATGCAAGACCAGCAGTTTCGCGGGCGGCTCTACAACCTGCAGATCTTCGACTTCATCACCGCGGCCGCGCCCCGCCAGTATGCCGCGCCCCACAGCCCCTGGCGTGTGGTGTATGCCAGCAACCTGCGCCGCTGGCGCAACGGTTTCGTGTATCGCCTGCCCGAGGTGATGCACGGGTGGACGGTGTCGCTCTATGGCCCCGGCTATGAAGACGCCCAGGTGCAGAAGGCAGGAGTGGTCTACCACGGCCAGTTGCCCGAAGAACGGCTCATCGGAACGGTGGAGGCCGACTTCGGTCTGGTGTGGGACGGCGACTCGTTTGATGAGTGTGCAGGCGACTGGGGCGAGTATCTCCGCATCAACAATCCCCACAAGACCTCGCTCTATCTCCGCGCCGGCCTGCCCGTCATCGTGTGGAGCCAGGCAGCGCTGGCACCGTTTGTCACCCAAAACCAGTTGGGCATAGCCGTCGATTCGCTCCGCGACATCGATGATGCGCTGGCCCGCCTCACCCCAGCCGCCTATGCGGCGATGAAGGCCAATGCCCTCGATGTGAGCAGCAAGCTGTGCGACGGCTATTTTGAGAAGACAGCCTTCCGTGTCGCCACTGCCGACCTGCAGCGCGAAGGATGACCGCCAGCCCCGCGGGGCCGTTGCCGCCCCTTTGCGCCCGCAAGGAAAAGCACGGCAACGGCGATTTTTGGGCCTGTCCCAAACAAATAATGTACTTTCGTTTGCGCAATTACCGTTAATTTACTAACTTTGCTCAATAAACATCATTAAAATCTACCCAAGATGACACAAGAAGAACAAGAGGCTCGCCGCCGCGAAATGGAGGCCGAGATTGCAGCCAACGAGGCTGCCGACCGCGAGTACAAGCGCAAGTTGATACGCAACCTCGTTGTGGGGGCAGTGGTTATCGTCGTAGCCATCGTGGGCTATCTGGTGCTGAAGCCCAACAATGAGCCGGATGTCTACTACAAGGATGGCGACATCGACTATGTGGCCCAGGCCGACAAGTTGCGCCGCAGCGGCCAGTTCAAGGAGGTCAATGCGTTCCGTGGCGGATATGCCATTGTCAGCGACGGCAAGAAATACGGCATCGTGGATGTCAAGGGCAATGTGATATGCCCCATCAAGTATGATGCCATCGAGTCGAACTACAGCGAGCACTATCCTGACATGGCGCTCGTGAAGGTCGGCGACAAATATGGTCTGGTGGACAAGAGCGGCAAGGAAGCCGTGAAGCCCGTCTACGACAGCATCGGTTCCATCAGCAGCGGAACGATGGAGGTGAAGCAGGGTGAAGAGACCTTCTACATCGACACCCAGGGCAACAAGGTGGACATGCAGTAACCCTCTGTCGCCCGCCATGCCCGTCATAACCCTACAGACGCTTGATGAGCCGGGAGTAGAGGTCTACAGCGCCCTCACCGACCATCAGTTGCGTCATGCCCCACAGTCGTCCGAAGGGCTCTTCATCGCGGAGAGCCCCAAGGTGATCCGTGTGGCCATGGATGCCGGCTATGAGCCCCTGTCGATGCTCTGCGAGCAGCGCCACATCGAGGGCGATGCCGCCGACATCATTGCCCGTGCCGGCGACATCCCCGTCTACACCGGTGACCGGGCGCTGCTGGCCAGTCTCACCGGCTATCGCCTCACGCGCGGCGTGCTCTGTGCCATGCGCCGCAGGCCCATGCCGACACCGGCCGACATCTGCTGCGGCAAGCGCCGCATAGCCGTCATACAGGGCGTGTGCGACACCACCAACATCGGGTCGATCTTCCGGTCGGCAGCCGCCCTGGGCATTGGTGCCGTGCTGCTCACACGCGACAGCTGCGACCCGCTCAACCGGCGTGCCGTGCGCGTGTCGATGGGCACCGTGTTTCTCGTGCCCTGGACATGGATCGACGAGCCTGTGCAGTCGCTCAACAGCATGGGCTTCAAGACGGTGGCCATGGCCCTGGCGCCGCATGCCACGGCCCTCGACGATCCTACGCTCATGGCCGAGGAACGCCTGGCCATCATCATGGGGACCGAAGGCGACGGCCTGCCCCATGAGGCCGTCGCGGCAGCCGACTATGTGGTGAAGATACCGATGGCCTACGGCACCGACTCGCTCAATGTGGGCGCTGCCGCCGCCGTGGCCTTCTGGCAGTTGCGTGAGCGCTGACCGGCGGTCACACCATGCTTTTCGTAAAGGCGTGCACTGAACAGTGGCATGCCACAATGTTTCCGTATCAACAGGTAACATCATGACCGACATGAACACCTTGAAGTCGCACGGCGTCTATGCCCTGACCGTGCTCAAAGGCACCGGCGGCGACACCCTGGCCGTCGGCATAAAGCCGCCATACCGCGACAAACCGCAATACCGGCGGCTGCTCGAAACCGACTTTGCCCGCTACCGCGAGTTCGACCATCAGAACATCCTCAAATACCATGAGCTGAAGGAGACCGACGGCCTCGGGCCTTGTCTTGTGATGGAGTGGGAGAGCGCCCGTCCGTTGGCCGACTATGTGGCCGAAGGCCACAGCGAGGCTGAGAAGAAAGCCATCGTGGTGCAGGTTGCCGACGCGCTGCGCTACATGCACAGCCGGCGCTGTGTGCACGCGGCCCTGACGCCGGGCGCCATCTTTGTCACCACGAAAGACGACAGCGTGAAGGTGCTCAACTTCCGTCAGCGCTATGCCGACGGCCTGAAGCAGTCGGCCGACAGCCTCCGCTTCATAGCCCCCGAGGCCAAGGACGGCACCGTGACGCTCGATGCACGGGCCGACATCTTCTCGCTGGGGCAGCTCATGCGCTATCTCGGCATGCCGCCCGCCTACCGGGCGGTGACCGATGGCTGCTGCAGTTTCGGCCGCAGCGAGCGTTATGCCGACGTCGACACCTTCCTTGCTGCACTCAATGGCCAGCGGCTCCCACGCGCCAGCGCCCGCCACACCGGCGGCGCGTCGGCATCAGTGGCAGCCAACAGCCGCATGGTGCGCTTGCTGACCGCTGTCGTTGCGGTGCTGGCCTTGGCGGTTGGCGTCTGCATGCTGGGCATGCGGCTCATGGCCGATCGGGCTGAGACACCCCAGCCGGCAACGCTTGCGGCCGACACCGTGGCGACCGCTGATGCTGGCGGCGCCAACGTCGTGGCGGCCGCCGAACAGGTCTTCCTCGACAGTCTGATGCCGCAGGTGCGCAGCGACCTCGACGGCATCTATGACAATGCCAAAGGCCGAAAGACGGCAGCACGCCGTGTGACGCGCTATTACAAAGGATTGCGCAAGGTGCTCGTAGGCCGAGGCGCGAGCCAGGCGCAGCTCGACGCGTTCGACCGGGCCTTCGGCGAGTACAACCAACAGAAAAAGAGCCAATGACCGACAGGCACCCGTCGCCGGGAGCCATCCGTCAGCAGCCGCATATATACAAAATGGTAAGCATAAGCATTCCGTCCATCTCCATGCGAACACCCCACTACCGACATGTCATCACCGCCCTGTGCATGGCCTTCGCCATGGCACTGCCCGCCGCCGCACAACAGTCGGCAGACGCCGGCGGCACCGCCGCCCTGCGCGACAGCCTCAGCCGGGCCATAGACCTGTTGGCCTACCACCCCGACTCGGTGGACCTCATGCTGAAGAAGGCGTCGTGGAACATGCAGCTCGAGCAGTGGCAGTATGCCAAAGACGAATACGACAAGGTGCTGCGCGTCGCCCCCGACAATGTGGCTGCACTCTTCTACCGCGCCTATGCCAACGACCGCCTGCACCGCTACAACTTTGCACGCATCGACTATGAGTCGCTGCTCCGCATAGTACCCGGAAACTTTGAGGCGCAGCTGGGACTGGCACTCGTCAACCAGAAAGACCACCGCTACACCGCCGCCCTCGACGGACTGAACCGCCTCGTCACGGCCTTCCCCGACTCGGCGCTGGCATGGGCGGCACGCGCCGGCATGGAGAAAGAGCGCCAACAGCTTGAGCTGGCCGAATACGACTATTCAGAGGCACTCAGCCGCGACC
>CAVAXH010000012.1:0-32261 GCA_963592505.1 Bacteroidaceae bacterium | reverse complement strand
GCAATAGCGCGTCGGTGCAGGGTCAAGGCAGGTCAACTATTGTCTTTTTTGTCCCTTACACTCGAGTCCTTCCGCGCTTTTTATCGCAGGGCGGTTAGTCACCCATGCAATGACCTTAACCAAAAACACCGCCAAAGATTTGTCAGTTCCAAAAAATGTGTTACCTTTACATCAAACTTGGAACAGTGGAGACATAAGAAAAACCAAAAAACTTTGATAAACGCATGCTGTTTCTGCGGACCAGGCAACCACAGAGCCCACTCGCCGCACAGAACATGCAAAGTGACTACGAATAACAACAGGACAAAAAGAAACACACATAACATGAAAAACGACAACATGAAAAAAAGCGTCATTCCTGCAGCCATCTGTCTGCTGGTGCTGCTGGGCATAGGCTATTACTACTTCTTCACATCGTTCACCGGCAAAAGCGAGACAAGCTACATCTATGTGGATGCCGATGACAACTACGACTCGCTGCTCGCCAAAGTGAAGCCCACGGCCACCCTGCACGCCTATCAGGCCTTCAAGACGCTGGCGCGCCACAGCCACCTGGCGGACCATGTGCGTCCGGGCCGCTACGCCATAGAGCCCTCGATGGGTGCGTTTACCACCTTCAGGCACATCAAAAACGGCATGCAGACCCCACTCAGCCTGACCATCCCCTCTGTGCGCACCATGCAAGACCTGGCGGGCGTGCTGGGCGACAAGCTCATGATGGACAGCGCCACCATTGCCCAGGCGCTGACAAACAACGACACCTGCTTGGCCTACGGATACGACACGGCCACCGTAGCCGCCCTGTTTGTGCCCAACACATACGACATCTACTGGAGCACCTCGATCAGCAGTCTGCTGGCGCGCATGCAGAAGGAGAACCGCCGTTTCTGGGATGACACACGCCTGGCCAAGGCAAAGACCCTGAAGCTCACCCCCGTAGAGGTGGCCACGCTGGCCAGCATCGTCGATGAAGAAACAGCCAACAACAGCGAAAAGCCTATGATTGCCGGTATGTACTACAACCGGCTGATGCTCCGCAACGCCGAATATCCCGAGGGCATGCCCCTCCAGGCTGACCCCACCATCAAGTTTGCCCTGAAGCAGTTTGCCCTGAAACGCATCTATCACGACATGCTCCGCATCAGCAGCCCCTACAACACCTACACCAACCCCGGCTTGCCCCCCGGCCCGATACGCGTGGCCAGCGTGGCCGGCATCGACGCGGTGCTCAACATGGTGCACCACGACTACCTCTACATGTGTGCCAAGGAGGACTTCAGCGGCACCCACAACTTCGCCGTGACCTACCAGGAGCACATGGCCAACGCACGCCGCTACTCGGCCGCACTCAACGCAAGAGGAATAAAGTAGACACCGAAACGACCAAACACACCGACCTATGACCCGACCTATGACCCAACCTCTGACCATCTACAAAGCCAGTGCCGGAAGCGGCAAGACCTTCACGCTCGCCGTGGAGTATATAAAACTCCTCATCAACGACCCGCAAAACTACCGCTACACGCTGGCCGTCACCTTCACCAACAAGGCCACAGAGGAGATGAAGAGCCGCATACTCAGCAAGCTCTATGCCCTGGCCAACAAGCTGCCGGATGCTGACGACTATATGGACATACTGCGCAGCCACTTCCCCAGCATGACCGACGATGCCATACGCTGCAGGGCCGAAGAGGCGCTGCAGTCGCTCATGCACAACTACCACTACTTCCGGGTGGAGACCATCGACAGCTTCTTCCAAAGCATACTGCGCAACCTGGCCCGTGAGCTCGGACTGGCCGGCAACCTCAGCGTAGGCCTGAACAATCATGAGGTGGAGCAGCAAGCCGTGGACAACATCATCGCCGGCATCGAGAACGACCACGACCCGCTGCTCACATGGATCATGGACTCCGTCAGCGAGAGGATCAGCGACAGCAAGAGTTGGGACGTCATCACCGGACTGAAGAAGTTCGGGCAAGCGATCTTCGCCGATTTCTATAAGAGCCACCTCCCCGAGATGAACCGCATAATGGCTCATCCGGAGTTTTTCGGAGACTACAAAAAGCAGCTGCTGAAGAAGCGCGCACAAGCGTATGCTGACATGGCCGACAAGGCCAAGCAATACCACGCCATCTGCTCGGCTGCCGGGCTCACCGACGCATGTTTCCACCAAAGCAGCAAGAGTGCATCAGCCTACTTCAAACGGCTTGAGACGGGGGCCTTCATGGACGGCAAAGGGCCCAACTCGTATGTGCTGCCGGCACTCACCACTCCCAGTGCGCTCGTCAGCAAAAAAGCAAGCACGGCTGAGGCCACGGCCATTGTGACACAGGTGGTGCCCCTCATCGCCAGCGCCGAGGCGCTCCGCACGCAGTGCATCACCACCATCCACTCGGTGGACCTCACGGTCGCCCACATCAGTGAGCTGCGACTGCTGAACCGCATACAGCAGGAGGTGAGCGCCATCAACGACGCCACCGGCAACTTTCTGCTGTCAGACACACAGCAACTGCTGCACGATCTCATCGACGGCCAAGATGCCCCGTTCATCTACGAGAAGACCGGCGCACAGCTCCACTTCATCATGATCGACGAGTTTCAGGACACCAGCGCCGTGCAATGGGAGAACTTCAAGATATTGCTCGACGACTGCATGGCCCACTCCAACGGCAGCCTTATCGTCGGCGACGTGAAGCAGAGCATCTACCGTTGGCGCGGCGGCGACTGGCGCCTGCTGCAAGACCTCAGCGACGGCAAGGACAGCCTTGTGGCCGGAAAGACATCCTCGTTTGCGAAGAAGACCCTCGGCGTCAACTACCGCTCACAGCGCAACATCGTGTATTTCAACAATGCGTTCTTCACCGCAGCCGCCCGCATCACCCAGCAGCAAGCGACCGACGACCTCACAGCGCAGGGAGCCTCACCAGCCCGCAAGACTGAGGCGGAAGCCATCACCAAGGCGTATGCTGACGTGTGCCAGAACGTGCCGGAGAAGCGGAGCAACGAGGGACTGGTGAGCATACGCATGTTGCCGCAAGACGACTACGAACAGATGATGATCCGCGAAGTGAAAGCCATCGTGGAGCAACTGCTCGAGCAAGGCACGCCACCCGAAACGATTGCCATCCTCGTGCGCAAGAACAGCTTCATCACCCAGCTGGCCGAGTGGTTTCAGCAAAACCCCATCACCGTGAACGGCAAGGAGGTGTGGGTGCCGATGGTGTCCGACGAAGCATTCCGGCTGGATGCCTCGCAGGCCGTGTGCACCATCATCACCGCTATGCACGTGCTCGCCCACCCCGACGACAACCTGGCAACGGCCACCCTGGCCAAAGCATACCAGAACATCACGCACCGCAAGGAGGGTCCGGCAGCCACCGACAGCCACCTCTTCGTGGGACAAGACGACTTGCGGCCGCTGCTGCCATCCGACATGACCCAACACTGGGACGAACTGCTGGCCATGCCCCTGATCGACCTGGCCGAGCGACTCTACAGTGCCTTCGAACTGGCACGGCTCGACGGGCAGAGTGCCTATATGTGTGCCTTCTTCGACCAGATGGCCAAGTATCTGCAGCGCCACGTGGCCAGCATCGACGACTTCCTCGACGAGTGGCAAGCCCACATGTGCAGCAAAGCCATCCACGGCGATGCGCCGGGCGGTGTGCGCCTGCTCACCATTCACAAGAGCAAGGGACTGGAGTATGACCATGTCATCATCCCCTGGTGCGACTGGGCACTTGAGGACAACAAAGACATGCTGTGGGTGGAGCCGCGCGAAGAGCCCTACAACGAGCTGCCCATTGCCTCCCTGGACCTGTCGGCCCAAAAACTGCTACACTCGGTCTACAAGGACGACTATCAGGGCGAACACACCAAGAACATCGTAGACAACCTCAATGTGCTCTACGTTGCCTTCACGCGTGCCGCACGCAACCTTTTCGTGGTGGGCCGCAAGAAATCTGACAAAAATAGCAAGCAGCAGTGGCCGTCGCAGACACTCGAAGCCACACTCAAGCCGCTCACGGACGGCACGTCGAAAGACTGCAGTGAACGGCTGCACGGCTGCATGGAAACAGCCGAACGCGAAGACGGTGCCACGACATACACCTACGGCACATTCAGTCCCTCCGTGGCAGAAGACAAGACGGCCACAGCCAACATCTTCGAGCAGACAGAACAGCCGCTCCACATCGACATACGCAACTATGACTCGCGGGCACACTTTGTGCAGAGCTACGACAGCTCCAACTTCATCCTCACCCCCGAAGAACGGCAACAGGCCGACAAACGGCAGACCTACATTGACACCGGCAACATACTGCACACGCTCTTTGCATCGATCTACACCCTCAGCGACCTCGACCGGGCCATCAGCCAACTGGAGTTCGACGGCGTGCTCTACGACGAGGCCATCACGCGCGACGACCTGCGGGCCACCATAGCCAACCGCTTGCAGTCGGAAGAGGTGAAGCAGTGGTTCGACCCGCGCTGGACCGTGTTCAACGAGTGCACCATCCTGACCTATGATCCCGAGAGCCAGACTCTCGTGGAGAAGCGTCCGGACCGCGTCATCTACGACGGCACACAGATGATCGTCATCGACTTCAAGACCGGGGCCGAACGGCCGGAGCACAAGCGCCAGGTGACAGAATACATGTCGCTGCTCAGACAAATGGGCTACGACAACGTGTCGGGCTACCTCTGGTATATCCTCACCAACCACGTCTTGCCTGTATAGAGAGAGAGGGTGGTTCCATGAAAATCAGCTCTGTCTGACGGCGACGTCTTCCTGACCGGGAGAGACCGCCAGATGACAAAGCGTAAGCTGCAAAAACATACAATGACTCCCTGGGGTGGCAAATCACACACATGCAACCACCCCCATAATCCATTAGAACATGACTTTCCTGCAATATGTGGCCAAGGACATGCTGGCCAAACACGCCGAAGAGATGACCGATGTGGCCGTTGTCTTCCCAAACAAACGCGCCTCCATCTTCCTCAACCAGGCCCTTTACGCCGAGGCCGGCCGCCCCGTGTGGAGCCCGGCCTATCTCACCATCAGCGACCTGTTCAGACAACACTCCCAGCTGCAGGTGCCCGACAACATCCTGCTGACCTTCAAGCTCTACAATGTCTACCGACAAGTGGTGAAGACCGACGAGACGCTCGACCACTTCTATGCCTGGGGACGCCTGCTGCTCGCCGACTTCGACGACCTCGACAAGAACATGGGCGATGCCGACATGATCTTCGCCAACCTCGAGGCACTCAAGGACATGGACGACTACTCGTTTCTCACCCCCGAGCAACGGCAGAGCATAGAGACGTTCTTCGGGCACGTCATCGGCGAGACGGATCTGCAAGACCGTTTCCGTGAGATATGGAAACACCTGGCAAACATTTACCACCAATACAGAGAGGCGCTGCGCAACGAAGGGCTGGCCTATGAAGGCATGCTCTACCGAGAGGTAGCGGAGCAAGGGCTGACCGATTTCCGCTATAAGCACTATGTCTTTGTAGGTTTCAACCTGCTGCAGAAGGTGGAGCAGAAACTGTTCGGAGACCTGAAAGACCTCGGCATGGGCGAGTTCTACTGGGACTACGACAACTACTTCACACAGTCCGCACAGCAGGAAGCCGGACGGTTCATAGCAGGATACCTCGGACGTTTCCCCAACGAGCTGTCGGAGGAGCGCGCGTCGGACGGCATCGTCCACGACGACATCTACAACAACCTCGCCAAACCCAAGGATATCACCTATATCTCTGCCCCCACCGAGAACATACAAGCCCGCTATGTCAGCCACTGGCTGCTGGAAAACGAGCGATGGAAGGACGGCAGCCGGACGGCTATCGTCCTGGCCGACGAGACACTGCTGCAAACCGTCGTGCACTGTCTGCCGCCCGAGGTGAAAGACATCAACATCACCACAGGCTTCCCGTTGGCAGCCAGTCCGGTGACCACCTTCGTGTATTTCCTCCTCGACCTGCATCTGAACGGCAAGGCCGGAGCGGGCCGTTTCCGCCTGAAATATGTCAACCGCGTGTTGCAGCACGCCTATGCCAAGTTTCTGTCGGCCGACTGCACCACGCTCTGCCATGAGCTCAATGAGCACAAGCAGTTCTTCCCCACCCGATCGTATCTTGCTGACGGGCGCGATGCGGCACTGCAAGAACTGTTTGGCGACGTGGCCCAGCAAGATCTGTTGGCATGGGTGGCCAAGATGCTCAAGCGCGTGGGCGTGGGATCGGCAGAAGAGGCTGACCCGCTCATGCACGAAGCCATCTTCCGCATGTACACGCTCGTGACCCGTCTCGATGCCATCATGCTCATCGCACCCGCCACCACAGCCGACGCCCCGTCCACACAAGGCACAGACCCGTCCACGGGGCGCCAGATCGTGAGTGTTGCCATTCTGGAAAAGCTGCTCTCACAGGTGCTGCAGGCTACATCCATTCCCTTCCACGGCGAGCCGGCCAAGGGGGTGCAGATCATGGGTGTGCTCGAAACGCGCAACCTCGACTTCGACCACGTGCTCGTGCTGTCGTGCAACGAGGGCAAGCTGCCCAAGGGCGTCAACGACGCATCGTTTATCCCCCATGCCCTCCGCGCAGCACACAAGCTGACCACCGTGGAGAACAAGGTGGCCATCTACGCCTACTATTTCTACTCGCTCCTGCAACGCGCCACGGATGCCACCCTGACATACAACAATGCCACCGACGACGGACAGAAAGGCGAGATGAGCCGCTTCATGCTGCAGTTTATGGTGGAAAACAAAGCCCACAGCCTCAGTCGCCTCACGCTGCAGGCCGGACAGAGCGCTGCGCTCGTTTGCCGCCGGCCCATCGACAAAGACGACACCATCGTCAGCCGGCTCAACGATCTGGAGAAGCTCTCACCCACAGCCATCTACCGCTATCTGCGCTGTCCGCTGCAGTTCTACTATCACACCGTCTGCAAACTCTATGAGGACGACAACGACGATGAGAATGAGATCGACTTTATGACCTTCGGAAACATCTTCCACCGCACAGCCGAACTCATCTACGAGCATCTGTCGCCCAAAGCCGAGCGCAGCATCACCGCGGCAGGCATGCAGCCCATCATACAAAAGGGCGACATTGAGAAAGTTTACAAAAACGAGAGACTGATCTACTCCTTCATCGACCAGGCGTTCCGCGAGAAACTGTTTAAGGTCGAAGATCCGCATTTCCGTCCGGCCTACAACGGTCTGCAACTGCTCAACCGCAAGGTGGTGTACATCTACACACGCCGCCTGCTTGAGATCGATATGCGCACAGCGCCCTTTGCCATCGTGGCGCTTGAGGACGATTTCTACGACGACTTCTCCTTCACCACGCCCGACGGCGCCTCCCACCAACTGAAGATTGGCGGACAGGTGGACCGGCTCGACTGCGTCGTCAGCGGAAACGGAGCACCCTATCTGCGCGTCATCGACTACAAGACCGGCAAGGCACTGTCTACGCCGCCAGCATCGGTAGAAGACATCTTCGACCCTACCCTCGTAGAGTCGAAGCATACCGACTACTATCTGCAGGCGTTCCTCTATGCCGCCCTCATCCGTGAAGGCGCCACCACCACCAGCAAGGTCAATCCGGCCAGCCTGCCCGTGGCTCCCGTGCTGCTCTTCATCCGCAACGCACAGGACAAAGATGCCGCCTCCGTGCTGCATTTTGCAGGAGAAAAACGCGGACAGCGCATACCCATCAACGACATTGCCACCTATCTCGCCGACTACCGGAAGGGCCTGGAGGACCTGCTTGCCAACATCTTCGACAGCAGCCAGCCATTCGAGCCGACACCCCACACCGAGCGGTGCCAGACATGCCCCTACAACAAAATTTGTGGCGCATAGCACAATCTTGGCACACTACTTGCTGAACGGAGTGGAAAGTTCGAATATTATCAAGTAACAAGCAAAACAACATGACCAGCCAGTTTTCACCAAAAGTGTCAGAAATACTTGCCTTCAGCCGCGAAGAAGCAAACCGTTTGGACAGCACCTTCGTGGGACCGGAGCACTTGCTGCTCGGCATGCTCAGAGGAAAGACCGGCCCCGTGGCCGACATGTTCCGCCGACTGGACATCAATGTCCAAAAGGTCAAGACCGAGTTGGAACAGCATTTGAGAGACACAGCCTCAGAGCAGCCGCTGCCTTACGACTCCGGCGACCTCGTCCTGAACGAACGGGCCAGCAATATTCTGAAATTGGCAGTGCTCGAAGCACGCATACAGCACACACAACTCGTGGACGTGCATCACTTGCTACTGGCCATCTTGCATGACCAAACGGCCAATGCAGCCAAGAATGTGCTCGAGGCCAACAGTCTCGACTACGACACAGCCCTGCAGCAACTGCAGCAAAAGACCACCACCGACGGCATCGGACTGCCCGACGAAGAGGAGGACTACGACGACACCACGAGCGCACCCAAAGGCGCGGCAAGCACACAACAGGCTGCCGCAACCGCCAAGATGGCGGGCACCAAGACTCCGGTGCTCGACAATTTCTCCGTCGACCTGACACAGGCTGCACGCGAAGGAAAACTCGACCCTGTGGTCGGACGCGAGAAAGAGATACAGCGCGTCACGGAAATTCTCTGCCGCCGAAAGAAGAACAATCCGATACTGATCGGCGAACCCGGTGTGGGAAAGAGCGCCATCGTGGAAGGACTGGCCCAGCTCATTGCCAAGCATCTCACATCACCGCTGCTCTTCAACCGCCGCCTCGTCAGTCTGGACATGACGGCCATCGTGGCCGGCACCAAGTATCGCGGACAGTTTGAGGAGCGCATCAGGGCACTGCTCAAGGAACTGGAAAGCAACCCCGACATCATTGTCTTCATCGACGAGATACACACCATCATCGGCGCCGGATCCACGCCAGGAAGCATGGATGCCGCCAACATCATGAAACCGGCATTGGCACGAGGCACCATCCAGTGCATCGGTGCCACCACGCTCGACGAGTACCGCAACTCCATCGAGAAGGACGGTGCGCTGGAAAGGCGTTTCCAAAAGGTGCTGGTGGAACCCACCACCACCGCCGAGACGCTGCACATCCTCCACAACATCAAGGACCGGTATGAGCAGCACCACCACGTCACCTACTGCGACGAGGCGTTGGAGGCGTGCGTGAAACTCACCGACCGCTATGTCACCGACCGCTTCTTCCCCGACAAGGCCATCGACGTGCTCGACGAAGTGGGGTCGCGCACACATCTGCTGCATACACACGTGCCCTGCGAACTGACCGACAAGGAGAAACAGATCAGTGAGGTGAAACTCCAGAAAGAGATGGCCGTGGGCAACCAAGACTTCGAGTTGGCTGCCAGCTACCGCGACCGCCAGACCCAACTGGAGCAAGAATACGCCGAGATGCAGCGCAAATGGCAGGAGAGCGACTCTTCGGCACGCCATGAGGTCACCGAGGACGAGGTGGCCGACGTCGTCTCAATGATGACCGGCATCCCCGTGCAGCGCATGGCCGAGGCAGAGGGGGTGCGACTGAGAAACATGGGCGGAGCACTGAAGAGCTGCGTCATAGCTCAAGACAACGCCATTGAGAAAATCGTGAAAGCCATACGGCGAAACCGCGTGGGACTGAAAGAACCCAACCACCCCATCGGCGTGTTCATGTTTCTGGGACCCACTGGCGTGGGCAAGACCTACCTGGCCAAGAAACTGGCCGAGCAGATGTTCGGTTCGCGCGATGCCCTGATACGCATCGACATGAGCGAATACACCGAGAGCTTCAACGTGTCGCGACTGGTCGGCGCACCTCCGGGATACGTAGGCTATGAAGAGGGCGGCCAGCTGACCGAGCAGGTGAGGCGCCACCCCTACTCCATCGTCTTGCTCGACGAGATAGAGAAGGCACACGGCAACGTGTTCAACATGTTGCTGCAGGTGCTCGACGAAGGACGTCTGACCGACGGCAACGGCCGGCTGGTGGACTTCCGCAACACCGTCATCATCATGACTTCCAATGCCGGCACACGCCAGCTCAAGGAGTTCGGACATGGTGTCGGCTTCAATGCCGGTGGCTTGTCGAGCAGCTCCAACCTCAATGAGAAGGACAAGGTCTACGCCCGCGACATCATACAGAAAAGCCTCAGCAAGCAGTTTGCCCCCGAGTTTCTGAACCGTCTTGACGAGATCGTCACCTTCGACCAGCTCGACCTCGAGGCCATCAAGCGCATCATCGACATCGAGCTGAAAGGACTCTACAAGCGTGTGGAAGAGTTGGGCTACCAGATGGAAATCACCGACGAAGCCAAAAACTTCGTGGCTACCAAGGGCTACGATGTGCAGTATGGCGCACGGCCTTTGAAGCGGGCCATACAGACCTACATCGAAGACGGCCTCTGCGAGCGCATCCTGTCGGGCGAGCTGCCTGCCGGAAAGACCATTAGGATCGACAAGTCGCCGTCTGACGACAGTCTGCTGTTTGCCTGATCTGCGCAAGACAAAGGGTGGCCGTTTATAGGGCCACCCTAAATGCCAGCGTGGCTGCCCGACAGTCAGCCATCCTGGCATCAACCGGCGCAGACTATACGTCAGTTGATACCCGGCAAGTTACGCTCTATCATCCGCTGGATGAGTTTGACCAGACGGACACCACGACGCGTCTGATTGAAGACATCATGCCGAATGACGCTGAGGTCATTGAGCAGTTCGCATGTGGTGGTCTGCAGCATGTTGGGTTGGCGCTGCCGCTTGTCGCCATCGGGGTTGACAATGATCTTGATGCCTTTTGCCTCGATGCGCACGTCTATCTCTGTCCCCGTCATCACCGGATCGCCGTCATAGTGTATCACGCCAGGCTTCGAACGGTGTATGTGCAGATGGCGCGTCCGCAGACTCTTGATCTTCGAACTCTTGTCGAGTGTCTTGCTGAACATGTCTATTGCGATCTGGGGCGAATCGAGAATATCGAACGGCTCCATGATGACAACATCCATGAGTCCGTCGCTCATCGAAGCCTGTGGAGCTATGTAGGCATTGTTGCCATACTGCGATGCATTGGCACACGAGATGAGGAAGGCTTTATAGTTGCCGCTTGTGCCGTCGGCAGTAACCTCATAAGTCTCTGGCTTATACTTCGTGCCCTCCTCCAGGATCTTCTGAAGATAGGTGATGGGGCCGCGCTTGCCGGCCTCGGCAAACTTCTGACTTACGAAGGCGTCGAAGCCCAGGCCGCACGTGCAAAAGAAGGGATACTCGTTGATGATGCCATAATCGAGGTCGTGCACCTCATAGCGGTTGATGATCTCAATGCATTTGCGCACATTGAGCGGCAGCAACAAGTGACGGGCCAGGCCGTTGCCCGATCCGCAAGGGATGATTCCCAGTGCGGTGTTGGAGTGGACAAGGCCGCGGGCCACCTCGTTGACGGTGCCGTCGCCACCTACCGCCACCACGGCATCAAGCCCCTCCACACTGGCATCCTGGGCCAGCGATGCGGCATGTCCAGCATATTTCGTTTCCACAATGCTATACTCATAGAGGTCGTGATCAAGCCAGGTCTCTATTTCCTCGGGAATGTGAGCCTTGCTGGCCGCTCCCGATATAGGGTTGACAATAAACAGAATACGCTTTTTCATACCGCAAAAGTAATGCAAATATTGCGAAACAAGGATTTTTCCGTACAATTTTTGCTATATCAAAACGATTTCTTGATTTTTTATGTCCGATATGGGAAAAAATGATTACCTTTGCAGCCTAAATGTATAACTAGTAGATTTTCTACACCTATTTATAGTGATGGGACAATTACAAGAAAGATACAAGAACTACCGCGAGCCACAGAAGTTTATGGAGGCTGGCGTATATCCCTATTTTAGAGAGATCACAAGCAAGCAGGGTCCTGTGGTGACAATGGGTGGCCATAAGGTCCTGATGTTCGGAAGCAATGCCTATACTGGCCTGACAGGTGACGACCGTGTCATCGAGGCTGGCAAGAAGGCTCTCGAGAAATACGGATCAGGCTGTGCAGGAAGCCGTTTCCTGAACGGCACGCTTGACATCCACGTGCAGCTGGAGAAAGAGCTTGCCGAGTTTGAACACAAAGACGATGCGCTCTGCTTTGCTACGGGCTTCACCGTAAACTCAGGTGTCATCCCCGCCGTGGTGGGTCGTGGCGACTACCTCATCTGCGATGACCGCGACCACGCCTCCATCGTCGACGGCCGCCGTTTGAGTTTTGCCACACAACTTCACTATAAGCACAACGACATGGCTGACCTGGAGCGTGTGCTTGCCAGACTGCCTCAGGAGGCCGTGAAGCTGATCGTGGTCGACGGTGTGTTCTCTATGGAAGGCGACTTGGCTAATCTGCCTGCCATCGTCGAGCTGAAGCACAAGTACAACTGCTCTATCATGGTCGATGAGGCTCATGGCTTGGGCGTGTTCGGCAAGCAGGGCCGTGGTGTCTGCGACCACTTTGGTCTCTCTGACGAGGTAGACCTCATCATGGGTACCTTCTCGAAGAGTATGGCTTCCATCGGCGGCTTCATCGCCGGCGACAAGGACACCATCAACTACCTGCGCCACACCTCACGCACCTACATCTTCTCAGCCAGCGACACGCCTGCCGCCACAGCATCAGCTCTTGAGGCTCTTCACATCATCAAGAGCGAGCCGGAGCGTCTGGAGCACCTGTGGGATGTCACCCACTATGCCTTGGAGCGTTTCCGCGAGGAAGGCTTCGAGATCGGTGAGACCGAGAGTCCGATCATCCCGCTCTATGTGCGCGACGTGAACAAGACATTCCTGGTGACCAAGCTGGCCTTCGATGCCGGTGTGTTCATCAATCCCGTCATCCCGCCTGCCTGCGCACCGCAAGACACGCTCGTGCGCTTTGCCCTGATGGCTTCCCACTCGAAAGAGCAGGTTGAGGAAGGCGTACAGATCCTGAAGAAGATCTTCGTTGAGCAAGGCATCATCAAGTAAACGACCAACCGGCATTCTTGATGCCAACAGATATATAGCCACATCTCGTGATCGGGATGTGGCTTTTTTATATTTACGTCGTTTGTGCATTTTCGGGCATTCATGCCCTTGTCTGGTTGCAGTAGCTAAAAGCCCAACGGGTAGGAATGCTCAGATGTTGTCGGAACAGACCGACGCTTCAGCAGCACGCCTTATTCAACCAATATAAAAGGCGTATAGCTCACACAAAAGCCGCATCCTCCGTGTGGAGAATGCGGCCTTATGGTCATTAGTCGACGTTTCTGTTGTCTTTACACGATGCCCTGAGCCATCATGGCCTTGGCAACCTTCAGGAAACCAGCAACGTTTGCACCTTTCACATAGTTGATGTATCCGTCGGGCTGTGTGCCATACTTGACACACTCGTCGTGAATCTCGTTCATGATGTTGTGGAGCTTCTCATCCACCTCTTCGCGTGTCCACTTCAGGCGCTCTGAGTTTTGCGACATCTCCAGACCCGACACAGCCACACCACCGGCATTGCTGGCCTTTCCGGGGCAATAGAGGATCTTGGCATCCTGGAACAGTTTGATGGCCTCAGGCGTAGACGGCATGTTGGCACCCTCGCTGACAGCAATGACACCATTCTTCAGCAGAGCCTCAGCAGCCTCGCCGTTGATCTCGTTCTGTGTGGCACAGGGAGTAGCGATGTCGGCCTTTTCAAACCAAGGCTTGGCACCAGCCACATATTTAGCAGTGGGATACTCCTCCACATACTCCTTGATGCGGCCACGCTCCACATTCTTGAGTTCCATGATGTAGGCCAGCTTCTTCTCATCGATGCCGTCGGGATCATAGATGTAACCGTCGGAGTCGGAACAGGTGAGCGGCTTGGCGCCCAACTGGAGGAGCTTCTCGATGGTGTACTGGGCCACATTGCCTGCACCAGAGACAAGCACGGTCTTGCCCTTAAGGTCGATGCCGCGTGTCTTCAGCATGTTCTCGAGGAAGTAGACGTTACCGTAGCCTGTAGCTTCAGGACGGATGAGCGAACCGCCAAACTCCTGTCCCTTACCGGTGAGGATGCCCACAAACTGATGTGTCAGGGCCTTGTATTGGCCAAACATATAGCCCACCTCGCGGCCGCCTACACCGATGTCACCGGCAGGAACGTCGCAGTCGGGGCCAATGTAACGCCAGAGTTCTCTCATGAAAGCCTGGCAGAAACGCATCACCTCGCCGTTCGACTTGCCGCGGGGCGAGAAGTCTGATCCACCCTTGGCACCACCCATGGGCAGAGTGGTCAGCGAGTTCTTGAATGTCTGCTCGAAAGCCAAGAACTTCAAGATGCTTTCGTTCACCGAAGCATGGAAGCGAAGACCGCCCTTATAGGGACCAATGGCATTGTTGTGCTGCACACGATAGCCGTTGTTGGTCTGCACGTTGCCCTTGTCATCAATCCAGTTCACACGGAACTTGATGATACGGTCGGGGATGCACAAGCGCTCAATAAGATTCTCGCGATCAAACTCGGGATGCTTGTTGTACTCATCCTCGATAGTTCCGAGCACCTGGCTGATGGCCTGGATGTACTCAGGCTGTCCAGGATAGCGCTGCTGCAATCTTTCTATTACTTCAGTTGCTTTCATAATTTGTTTTATTGGTTGTTTTATGTTGTTACCTTGTTTGTCAAAAGCCCGACTCTCCAGCCTGCAGCCCTTTGTCGTTCACTTATTTTTAAGTTTACGATTGCAAAGGTAAAGTATTTATTGCTAAAAACCTACAAAAAGCCACTGTTTTTTACAATAATCTTCAAAAAAGTAAGATCAGGCCAAAAATTAGATGTGCAGGATGTGCGCGGTAACGGTCTTTTAGCGATTACACCTTATTATAATAATGCACCGCTTGCCTTGTTCGGCTTTAGCCTCTCCGACATGCAAATAATTGGGTGAACAGCCACGCGGAATAAAAATGATTGTGTACCTTTGTGGCAACTCACACACCAACTAAAAGCAAAAAGAGCCACAGACATGAAAAAAGAAGCCTGCGACCGACTCGTAGGATGTGGATTGCGCCCTTCCACCCAGCGTTTGGCAATAATGGACTATCTGCTGACACACCGCACCCATCCGACGGTGGAAGATGTCTACCAAGGCGTGGTGAAAAGCGTGCCCACCCTCAGCCGCACCACAGTCTACAACACCCTGCGCCTTCTCTCCGAACACCGTGTAGCACAAATGATCACCATCGATGACCACCACGTGTGCTACGACGGCGACATCCGTCCACATGTCCATTTCTTTTGCCGCCGGTGCGGTAAGGTCTTCGACCTGATGGACGAGCATGCCCCGGCAATACCGACAAGCATTGTGCTCGACGGCCACCTGATAGACGAGGCCCAACTCTACTATAAAGGCACGTGCCGCAAGTGTGCATCGCACAACGGCTGAAAACAAAGCCCAGAAGCATAGCGGGCTTGCCAAATGCGAAACATTTAAGAATGTTAAATAGCACAGCCCAACAACTTAAAAAACGAAATGCGGCACCGACTTTCCGAAAATTCTTACTATCTTTGGACAATCATACTGTAAGACATGAAAACGATAGTAAAGACCTGCATATATATATTTCTGACCGCTTTATCCCCCCTATCTGCATCAGCCCAGAAGATTGCGCTGGGCTCATGCAACATTGAAGAGCAGGGGGTGAAGGGTGTCTACAAGGGGGAGATGTCCTCCGGCAAGCCATACGGCAAGGGAAGCGCACTCTATGAAAACGGCAACAACTATGAGGGTGAGTTTGTGAAAGGCAAACGTCACGGATACGGCATCTTCACTTTCTCCGATGGCGAGAAGTATGAAGGCGAATGGGTGCTGGGACAGCAGAACGGGCGCGGCACCTACTACTTCAGCAACAACAACAAATACGTTGGCCTGTGGTATCGCGACTATCAGGAGGGTCATGGCGTGATGTACTACTTCAACGGCGACAAATATGACGGCAACTGGTACCACGACAAACGCCACGGCAAAGGCAAGTACACCTACGCCAACGGAGCCTACTATAACGGTGTCTGGAAAGACGACAAAAAGGAAGGAAAGGGCTTCTTCGACTGGGGCGACGGCACCACCTACGAAGGCGACTGGGCCAACAACCAGCGTTGTGGATATGGCACAAACCGATATGCCGATGGCGATGTCTATAAGGGCGAATGGAAAGACGACATACAGCAGGGCCGCGGCATCTACGAGTTTCAGAACGGCGACCGCTACGAGGGCGACTATGACCAGGGCGAGCGCACCGGCGAAGGCATCTTCAAGTATGCCAACGGTGACCGCTACACGGGGCATTTCAACGAGGGCGAGCGCGACGGCATGGGCACCTTTGTCTGGGCCAACGGCGACCGCTATGAAGGCATGTGGAAAAACGATCTCCTCAACGGTCACGGCAAACTGGCCAAGAAGAACGGCGACGTCTTCGAATGCGACTTCGTTGACGGCAAGATAGACGGACAGGTCATCATCCACTATGCCAACGGCACGCGCTTCAAGGGCACCTACAAGAACGGCATGCGCAACGGCAAGGCCATCGAAGAGACAAAGGACGGCACCCGTTTTGAGGGCATATATGTCAACGACCGGCGCGACGGCAAGTTTGTGGAGAAAGACCGCAATGGAAAGATTCTCTTCACCGGCCACTACGAGAACGGACGCCGCTTCAACGACCAATAACCTTCCATATCCAAACCACTTAAAAAACAACATCCCAACATGATCATAGACACACTCGACAATCTCATCATCTACGCACCGCTCAACCCGCTCCTTGCCAACGTCGCAGCCTTCATCAAAGACCACGACCTGCAGGAGCTCAGCGAAGGCAAGCATGCAGTAGCGGGCGACGATGCTTTTGTCAACATACAGACAGCCAAGGCGAAGACGGCAGATGAAGCCGTGCTGGAATACCACCGGCGGATGACCGACATTCAGATACCCCTCGACGGCGACGAGCAGTACGGCTACACACCGCTGGCTGACCTGCCGTCGGCAGACTTCGACGAGGCACGCGACCTCGCGTTGCTGCCCGGTGTGCAGCCACAGACCGTCGTCACGGTGAAGAAAGGACAATTTGTGATCTTCGCCCCGCAGGACGGACACGCCCCGTGCATAGCATCCCGCGAAACGATAAAGAAGGCCATTTTCAAGATTAAATCCTAAATATCAAACTCTATATGACAGCAAAGCGATTATCGACCAAAGCGTCGCCAAAACACATTGGCCTCGTAGCAAGCGACTCTTATCTCGAACCCTACGAAGACGCCATACGCGGCCGCCACGAACACGCAGTGTGGAAGATAGGCCAGCTCACACGAGGCGGCCGACAGACCCTTTCAGAGTTTGCCGACGGCTACAAGTATTTTGGACTCCATAAGATTCCGCACAGCGGATGGGTGTTCCGCGAGTGGGCACCGACAGCCACCGACATCTATCTGGTGGGCGACTTCAACAACTGGACCGAAGACGAGAAGTATCGTTGCAAGCGGATAGAGGGCACTGGCAACTGGGAACTCAAGCTCCCCGCCAAAGCCCTGAAGCACGGTGACCTCTACAAGATGCACGTGAAATGGGACGGCGGCGAAGGCGAGCGCATACCTGCCTGGTGCCAGCGTGCCGTACAAGATGAGGAGACCAAAATCTTCTCTGCACAGGTGTGGGCGCCCAAGACTCCCTATGAATGGAAGAAGAAGGACTTCAAGGCCAACACCAGTCCGCTGCTCATCTACGAGTGCCACGTGGGCATGGGCCAGGATGCCGAAAAGGTAGGCACCTACACCGAGTTCAAGGACAACGTGTTGCCGCGCGTCATCAAGGACGGCTACAACTGCATACAGATCATGGCCATACAGGAGCATCCCTACTATGGCAGCTTCGGCTATCACGTCAGTTCGTTCTTTGCACCGTCGAGCCGTTTCGGCACACCCGAAGAGCTCAAGGCGCTCATCGACGCCGCCCACCAGAAGGGCATCGCCGTAATCATGGACATCGTGCACTCACACGCAGTGAAAAACGAGGTGGAGGGACTGGGTAACCTCGCTGGCGACCCCAACCAATACTTCTATGCCGGTGACCGACATGAGCACCCGGCCTGGGACAGCCTCTGCTTCGACTACGGCAAGGATGACGTCATCCATTTCCTGCTCAGCAACTGCAAGTATTGGCTCGAAGAGTTCAAGTTTGATGGTTTCCGTTTTGACGGTGTGACCTCCATGCTCTACTATAGCCACGGACTGGGCGAAGCCTTTACCAACTACGCCGACTATTTCAACGGACATCAGGACGACAATGCCATCTGCTACCTGACGCTCGCCAACAAACTCATCCACGAGGTCAATCCCAAGGCTATCACCATTGCCGAGGAGGTGAGCGGCATGCCCGGCCTGGCTGCCAAGTTTGACGACGGCGGCTACGGCTTCGACTACCGTATGGCAATGAACATCCCCGACTACTGGATCAAGACCATCAAGGAGCAGCGCGACGAAGACTGGAAACCCAGCAGCATCTTCTGGGAGGTGAAAAACCGACGTGCCGACGAGCGCACCATCTCCTACTGCGAGAGCCACGACCAGGCCCTTGTCGGCGACAAGACCATTATCTTCCGACTGATCGATGCCGACATGTACTGGCACTTCAAGCGTGGCGACGAGAACGATCTGGTGCACCGCGGCATTGCCCTGCACAAGATGATCCGCCTGGTCACACTGAGCACCATCAACGGCGGATATCTCAACTTTATGGGCAACGAGTTCGGACATCCCGAGTGGATCGACTTCCCGCGTGAGGGCAACGGTTGGAGCCATAAGTATGCACGGCGCCAGTGGAACCTGGTGGACAACATGGACCTCGACTACCATTTCTTAGGCGATTTCGACCGTGAGATGCTCAAGGTGGTGAAGAGCGAGCGAAACCTCATCAAGACACCCGTACAGGAGATTTGGCACAACGATGGCGATCAGGTGCTGGCCTACATGCGCGGCAACCTCATCTTTGTGTTCAACTTCTCGCCCACCCGTTCGTACACCGACTACGGCTTCCTGGTACCCAACGGCGACTACAGTGTGGTACTCAACACCGATGCAACGGATTTCGGCGGAAACGGCTTTGCAGACGATTCAGTGACGCATCACACCAACTACGACCCGATGTATGAGGCCGATGGCAAGGGATGGCTGAAGCTCTACATCCCGGCACGCTCGGCCGTGGTGCTCAAAAAGAACAAATGAATATCTTCACAATGACTCACAAAACAAAGAATGGCACCGTCACCATGCGGGTGGCGTGTGCCATTTTTTTCCTTCTCTTCACATTCCTGTATCTTTTCTTTTATCAAGCCGACATACTGGCTGTCACGCAGCATGTGCTCTCGCATGGTGCCACCCACTACGACCGCACCATCGGAGCCGTGGTTCTGACGGCTGTCCTGTGGGCAGTGCAACTGGTGGTCTACGGCGTCAGCGGCCTCTCGCGCCAATCGCATGCGCTCACCTATCTGCCATCGCTGTTGCTGCTGGGCATCATCACCGGGGTGTCACCGCATGTTGCCGAAGAGCCTTACCTCGGTCATTGGCTCTGGGGCTTCCCGCTGCTGATGGTCGCCTACGGTGGTCTGCTGTGGGTCTGCCGACAGTTGGAACCGCTCGAACAAATAGCCGGCGGAACGGGCATCTTCTCGCGCCTGGCATGGCGCAATCTGCTGGCAATGGTAGTGATGGCCGGATGCACATGTCTCATCGGCAACTCCGACCAGCTGTTCCACTATCGCATGCGTATAGAGAGCCTCATTGCCCAGGGCAACTTTGCCTCAGCCGTGCATGTAGGCGAAAAAGAGGCTGTCAGCGACAGCAGCCTTACGATGCTGAGGGTATGGGCGCTCTCCAAAGAACACAGGCTGGGCGACAGGCTGTTTGCCTATCCGCTGACCGGCGCGTCCGACGCAATGTTGCCCAATGGCACATCCGTCACACTGCTGATGGCCGACGAGCGGCGGCTCTACACCCATCTGGGCGGCATGTTCAAGCAAAAGATGCCGGCACGCCGCTATCTGGAGGCACTCCACCGGAGCGGACATGCCACCACAGCCGCCCACGACTGGCTGCTCTGTGCCTGCCTGCTCGACCGCGACCTGAACGCGTTTGCCCGCTATCTGGCCAAATACTACCCCATCGACGACCATCTGCCCAAGCACTACAAAGAGGCTCTCCTACTCTATCAGCACCGCTCGAGCAACCACGCCATCGCCTATCGCGACACGGTGAAAGAGGCCGACTTTGAGGATTTCCAGAAGATGGAACAAAAATATGCCGACAGCCGCACACGCTATACCGCCTTGCGCGACAAATACGGCGACACCTACTGGTTCTATTACCTATACTCAAGTTATCGGGGTTAAGCCCGACAAGCAAAAGGGTGGTCATCATTGACCACCCTTAATAGTTTATTTCACCGGCATGTTGGGCAGGTGGAACTCGTAGATCTTGTCGAAATAGTCCTTCACCTTGTTCACCTCAAGGAATGTGGTGCCGCCACCCTCGCCAAACGAACCGGACAGATAGGCTATCTTGTCGTCAGGCTGTATGTAGCCCTTCTGCCGCAGCATACGCAGGGCAGCCGTGAACATGTAGTCGGGACTGACGTGCTCCTTCTGGTAGATGGGAATGACGCCATAGGAGAGATTGAGCCAGCGCTGCGTCTTCTCCTTATAGCAGATGGCCAGCACAGGCTTGGGACCGCGGAAAGCAGCCAAGTGGCGTGCCGTCTCACCCGTCTCCGAGTCGGTGATGATGCCCTGCACGCCAAGCATGCGTGTGGCATCGATGGCGGCATGCGCCAGAAACTCGCGCTGCGTGCAGTGGTCAGAGAGCGGCACGGTGTGGTTGCCGTCAAGACTCATACGGTCGCGCTCGGCCTGTTCGGCAATGGCTGCCATCGTCTGCACGGCCTCCAGGGGATAGCGGCCACTGGCCGTCTCACCGCTGAGCATGAGGGCATCGGTGTTGGAGTAGATGGCATTGGCGATATCGGTGACCTCGGCACGTGTGGGACGTGGGTTTTCTATCATGGTGTGAAGCATCTGCGTGGCCACGATGACGGGCTTCTTCTGTTCCACACACTTGCGGATAATCATACGCTGTATGCCCGGAATCTTCTCGATGGGCACCTCGATGCCCAGATCGCCACGCGCTATCATGATGCCGTAGCTGGCACGGATGATCTCATCGATATTGTCAACACCCTCCTGGTTTTCTATTTTCGATATGATCTTGATGTCTGAGTGGTGCTCGTCGAGGATGTCCTGCACAGCCTTCACGTCGGCAGCAGAGCGCACAAAACTGTGTGCGATGAAGTCGATGTCCTCGTCGATAGCCAGCAGGATGTTGGCCTTGTCCTTCTCGGTGAGCGCCGGCAGATCGATGTGCTCACCCGGCACGTTGACACTCTTGTGGGCGCCGAGCACACCGTCGTTCTGCATGACCGCATGCACCGTGGGTCCCACGATGTCTACCACGACCATGTCGAGCAGACCGTCATCGATGAGGATGTGGTCGCCCACACGTACATCGCGGGCAAAATCGGCATAGTTGACATTGATGATGTCGTGGGTGGTCTCCATCTCCGGCCGGCCAAAGACCTTCACCTGGTCACCGGTCTTGTAGACTATCTTGTCCTGACAGCCGGTGGTACGCACCTCCGGGCCCTTGGTGTCAATGAGTATGCCGATGTGGGGCGACACGGCACGCACATTGCGCACGATGGTGCGGATGCCATCCTGTGTGGCATGGGCTGTGTTCATGCGCACCACATTCATGCCCGCAAAGAAGAGCTTGCGGAGAAAGTCCACATCACAGCGGCGGTCGCTGACGCTACATACAATCTTTGTCTGCTTCATGTCTATTGGTTTATCCTTAATATTCCTAATGTATCCTTTTATCCTTATAAAGAATCTAGCGTATGCAAAGTTACTGTTTTTTCGCGAAAAGCCGGAGCAAAAGACGTTATAAATTATGAAACGCAAAGGTTTACGTAAAATTTATCGTCGTGCCTGTGTCTTTGCATGTAGATTATTGCTACCTTTGCCACAGACTTAAACATACACGCTACTCATGAGAACTCTCAAACCACTCAACAGGCACACGGCGCCCAAGAGCACCATGCCCGAACGGATCATACAGTTTGGCGAGGGCAACTTCCTGCGCGCCTTCGTCGACTGGATAGTCTACAACATGGACCAAAAGACTGACTTCAACGCCAGCGTGGTGGTGGTGCAGCCTATAGAGCACGGCATGGTCGACTGGCTCAACGGACAGGATTGCCTCTACCACGTGAACCTGCAGGGCAAGGAGAACGGTGCTCCTGTCGACACGCTCACCCGCATAGACGTCATCAGCCGGGCACTCAACCCCTACACGCAGAACGAAGCCTTCCTGGCGCTGGCCGAACAGCCCGAGATCCGCTTCATCATATCCAACACCACCGAGGCAGGCATTGCCTTCGACCCCACATGCCGACTGGCCGACAAGCCCGCTTCGAGCTATCCCGGCAAACTCGTGCAGCTGCTGCTGCGCCGCTACCGTTGCTTCGACGGTGCCGCCGACAAGGGCGTGATCATCATGCCCTGCGAACTCATCTTCCTCAATGGCCACAAACTGAAGGAATGCATCTTCCAGTATGTTGACCTGTGGAAAGAGGAGATAGGAGCCGACTATGAGGGCTTCCGCCAATGGGTGGAGCACCACTGCTACGTCTGTGCCACACTCGTGGACCGCATCGTGCCCGGATTCCCCCGCGACACCATCGCCGACATACAGCAGAAGATCAGCTACCGCGACAACCTCGTGGTGAAGGCAGAGAACTTCCACCTGTGGGTCATCGAGAAGGCCGCGAACATGACCGTGGAAGACCTGCGCCGTGAGTTCCCGGCCGAGAAGGCAGGGCTCCACGTGCTCATCACCGACAACGAACAGCCCTATCACGCTCGCAAGGTGACACTGCTCAACGGTCCCCACACGGTGCTCTCGCCCGTGGCATTCCTCAGTGGTGTCGACATCGTGCGCGATGCATGTGAGCATCCCGTCATCGGCCGCTACATACACAAGGTGCAGATGGACGAGCTGATGCAGACGCTCGATCTGCCCGAAGACGAATGCCGCCAGTTTGCAGCCGATGTGCTGGAGCGCTTCGAGAACCCCTTTGTCGACCATCAGGTGACGTCGATCATGCTCAACAGCTTCCCCAAATACGCCACACGCGACCTGCCGGGTGTGAAGACATTCCTCGAGCGGCGCGGGGTGTTGCCAGAAGGTCTGGTGTTCGGACTGGCCGCCATCATCACCTACTACAAGGGTGGGCAGCGTGCCGACGGCACACCTGTCATCCCCAATGACGACCCGAAGATCACCGAACATCTCACTCACCTCTGGAGCACCGCCGACACCGCCACCGTGGCCGAGGGTGTGCTGGCCATGACAGACGTATGGGGAGAAGACCTCAACCAGTCTGTGCCCGGTCTCACCCAGATGGTGAAGCGCTTCCTCGACCTCATTGCCGAGAAGGGCATGCTTGAGGCTGTGAAGACCATCGTGTAACCGGGGAGCGCACCCACACACACACATAATTTGTCCCGAATAGGGTTCGATGTGTTCGAACCCCATTCGGGACAATCTGTTTGTGTGGTCGCACCATTCACACAGCCACTAAACAATTCGTTTTTGCATAGCCGCCGCAGTTACTGCACAGCCCCTACATACTGGGCACACATCTCCGCGCAGCGCTCTCCGTCGACGCCTGCCGAGACGATGCCACCGGCATAGCCGGCACCCTCACCGCAGGGGAAGAGTCCTTGCAGGCGGACATGCTGCAACGTCTGGGCCTCGCGCACAATGCGCAGCGGACTCGACGTACGGGTCTCCGTGGCAATGACCACAGCCTCGTTGGTCAAGAACCCATGCTTGTGCTTGCCAAAATAGCGGAAGCCTTCCTGCAGGCGCTTCGACACGAAGGGCGGCATCCAGAAGTGGAGCGGCGAGCTGAGCAGGCCCGGGGCATAACTGCTGTCGGGCAGGTCATAGCTGAGACGGCCATTGACAAAGTCGGCCATGCGCTGGGCAGGTGCCGTCTGCTGGCGGTTGGCCTGCAGCCAGCACATACGCTCCAGCTGTTCCTGAAAGTGCATCATGCTCAGCACGCGGTCGTCAGAGGCAATGGGCTGTATGGCAGGACCGTCATCGGCGGGCAGCGCCAACGGCGGCATGCTCAGCACATCGTCGGGCTCTATCTGCACCACCATGCCCGAGTTGCTCCAGCGCGTGCCACGGTTGCTGGGCGACATGCCGTTGACCACCACCTGTCCGTCGGCGGTGGCCGCCGGGATGACGAAGCCGCCGGGGCACATGCAGAACGAGTAGACGCCACGCCCCTCGACCTGTGTCACCACCGAATACTCGGCAGCAGGAAGATATTGGCCGCGTCCCTCGCGCGAGTGATACTGTATCTGGTCGATGAGTGTCGCCGGATGCTCCAAGCGCACGCCCACGGCGATGCCTTTGGCCTCCATCTCCACATGAGCGCTGTAGAGCGACCGGTACACGTCGCGCGCACTGTGGCCTGTGGCCAGGATGACCGGACCACGAAAGGTGGTCTGGACACCAGTGGTGAGATCGACAGCCTCCACACCGACCACGCTGTCGCCCTCCAGGAGCAGGCCGGTCATCTTGGTCTGGAAATGCACCTCTCCCCCACTCTGTTCTATCTGCCGCCGCATGTTCTCGATGACGCGCGGCAATTTGTCGGTACCGATGTGGGGATGAGCGTCGGCCAGGATGGAAGGCGACGCACCAAACTGACAGAACACATTGAGGATCTTCTCCGTTGACCCGCGCTTTTTGCTGCGCGTGTAGAGCTTGCCGTCGCTGAAGGCGCCTGCGCCGCCCTCGCCAAAGCAGTAGTTGCTCTCGGGGTCTACCCGCTGCGTGTGTGTGATGAGCGCCATGTCCTTCTTGCGCTGGTGCACGTCCTTACCGCGCTCGAGCACCACGGGGCGGAAGCCCAGTTCGACCAGTCGCAGGGCGGCAAAGAGTCCGCCCGGTCCCATACCCACCACGATCACTTCGGGGCGTTCGCTGACGTTGCCGTAGACGGTGGGCGTGAACACATCGTCTTGCGGCACCTCATTGATATAGACGCGCACCAGCAGATTCACAAAAACTGTGCGCTGGCGTGCATCGATGCTACGGCGCAGTATGCGGGCACGGTTCACGCTGGCAGGATCGATGCCCTTGTCGCGCCCCAGGTAGGCAATGATGCTTTGTTCGCTTGCCGCAACCTGCGGGAGCACGCGTATCTGAAATTCTTTAATCATAGAGTGTAATCAGTTGAATCACAAGCCATACGCCTCATCTCATCAAAGGCGTACTGTAACCTTCTTGGCCTTGCTCTCGTTCTGCAGGCGGTCGAGGGCCGTGACGACATACACATACTTTGCCTTGCCGTCGCGATAAGGCAGCTGCAGCATGGTCTTGTCGGTGATGGTTACGATTTTCGAGGGATCGTCGAGGTTGATCTTCTCACCGCGAGCGAACCGATAGACCACAAACTTTTGGGCCACATCATCCCAGTTCTTACCCTTGGGCACCTGCCAGAAGAGATAGTAGCCGCCGGGTGTCCACATGGCCTTGATATGTCGTGGAGCACCGGGGCGCTTGTTGTCGAGGAAAGGCATCAGCGGTTGCAGTGCAGGATAGCGCCAGTAGTTGGTGCGCAGCATGGTGCCATAATTGCCGACGTTGTCCACCACGGCTTTGGCATACCACAGCACGGTGCCCTGCACGTGGCTCATGTCCTGATGGAGCGCATGCTTGGCAGCCATCTGGTGGCGGCTGGCGTCGGTGAGGTCAGGATACTTGCAGGTGCGCTCCACGTCCTCGCCGATGTAGAGGGGCCGCCCGGAGGCATGCTTGTCCCACCACTTGATGAGCGTCTCATAGTCGGCAGCCTTGTTGCCTATCTCCCAATAGATCTGCGGCACACAGTAGTCCACCCATCCCTTGTCGATCCACAGCAGCATGTCGGCATAAAGGTCGTCGTAGTTTTGCAGGCCGTTGGTGAGCGATCCGCGCTGCGGGTCCGACTTGCGGTTGCGGTAGATGCCGAAGGGCGACACGCCAAACTTCACCCAGGGCTTGCAGCGGTGGATGGTGTGATACAATTGTTCTATGAAGCGGTTGACGTTGTCGCGCCGCCAGTCGCCGATGTTTGTGAAGCCTCGCGGATCGGCCTGAAACTGCTGCTGGTCGGGGATGGCCACACCGGCCACCGGATAGGGATAGAAATAGTCGTCGATATGGAATCCGTCGACGTCGTAGCGCGACACGATATCCTCGGCCACCTGGCAGATGTAGTCGCGGTTCTGCTGCAGTGCGGGGTTGAGGATGTAGAGTCCGTCGTAGGGGAAACACCATTCGGGATGACGGTTGGCCACATGGCTGGTGGCGAGCGCGTTGGTCACCTTGGTCTTGGCGCGGAAGGGGTTGATCCAGGCATGCAGTTCCATGCCCCGCTTGTGACACTGCTCGATCATCCAGGCCAGGGGGTCCCAATAGGGCTGCGGCGCGCGTCCCTGCTGACCGGTGAGAAAACGGCTCCAGGGCTCAAGCTGACTCTGGTAGAGCGCATCACACTCGGGGCGCACCTGGAAGATGATGGCATTGACACCATCGCGTTGCAACTCGTCGAGCTGGTGCGACAGCGTCTGCTGCATCTGGCTGGTCGACATGCCGATAAACTGTCCGTTGACGGCCTGTATCCAGGCACCACGGAATGCACGCTTCTGTGCGCAGACCATTGCTGTGCTGCACAGAAGCAGGAGAAGGAGGGTGAGTATTCTTGCTTGTTTCATAATCGAAGGGAGGGTTGGGTCATTGTGGTTCGGCCGATGTAGCCTGACGCTGCTCACGGCGCCGGAGCACTTCCTGATGATAGTCCTTGAGATGCTGGGCGGCCTTGTCGGCAGCGGTCTTGGCATAGGCGTTGTCGGGGTCGCTGTTGAGGTCGATGCGCATGGTGTGGGCGCGGTTGATGAGGTCTTTCACCACCTCGCCGCCGCAGATGAGTCCGGCGGTGCCCACCACCCACACAGCCGAACTGGGGATGGTGTGGCGGTCGGTGCATGAGCGCATGTCCTTGGCCGGACAGATGCAATGGAAACGGCAGCTGATGTCGTCCTGCTCGATGCTCTCAAGGGGCTCCTCCGGACTGTAGACCACCTTGAGGTGACGTATGTCGGTCTTGCGCAGTTTCTTGCGGATGACCTTGGCCAGGGGGTCATTGATGGTCTTGAAGATATCGGTGACACGCCACTGGGTGGCATCGAGCTTATAGGCAGCCCCCATACACGAGATGAGGGGCACCCCAAGGTCGTGGCACCGGCGGATAATGTCGAGTTTGGCCGTCACGGTGTCTATGCAGTCGACCACATAATCGTATTGCGAAAGGTCAAACTGGTCGGCATTGCTGGGTAGATAGAAACACTGGTGTTTGCGCACGATGCAGCGCGGATTGATGTCGTGTATGCGGCGCTCGGCAACATCCACCTTATGCTGTCCCACGGTGGAGATGGAGGCCAGGATCTGCCGGTTGCAGTTGGTGAGACAGACCCGGTCATCGTCCCAGATATCCATATATCCCACCCCTGAGCGGGCGAGCACCTCCACGACGTAGCCGCCCACGCCGCCTACGCCAAAAATGGCCACACGCGATCCGCCAAGCGTGTCGATAGCGGGCTTGCCCAGAAGGAGCTGGGTGCGTGAAAACTGATTTTGCATATTTCTTCTTACCTTGTTGTATGATGCAAAGTTAACGATTATTTTTGACGTTTGGGGCTTGCAGCGGCATTAACCTTCATTTTCCGCCTAAAAAGATTGCAGATGACGTTTTTCTTGATTATCTTTGCCACATGCGGGGTTTCATACAGGCCCGGCATGCACCTGGGGCAAGACAGCCCATTTTTTCCCGAGAGAATAAAAACAACGAACGATATGGATATGGAATCAGAATTCGAAGACTATTGGACTAAACATAAGGACAGCCTGTACCTGGCCGCGCCACAGGCGTTGCAAGACGAACTCAACAACACGGGCAAGATGAACACCGCCGGCGACTGGCTCTTGCAAGCCGTGCCCATCTTCGTTGTGGTGGGTTTCATCGAGGCGAACGTCATCAGCAGCGTGATACTCAACTTTCTGGTGGCCGCGCTGGCAGGCATAGTGGCCACGCTGGTGCTGGTGCCGCTCAAGCCTTACGTGACGGGCAAACGCCGGGCCAGCGACATAGAGGCCGACATCAAGGCGCACTTCCACGCCGTCTACTGCGAGCACGGACTGCAGGCGCTCGAGAAACTGAGGAAATGAGCACGCTGCCGCGTGTACGCCTCCCCCGAATCACACATCCATCAGGTCGCTCATGATGGTGTTGCTGATGCTGATGCCAGCACGGGTGAGACGGAGGCGGTGGCCGTCGATGCACAGCAGTCCCCGGTCGGCATAAGGACGGGCATTGCGCAGCAGGAAGGTGCGGTGACCATCGTCGAGGCTGCGCAGGTCGAGGCCTTCGCGCATGCGCAGTGCAGTGGTCACCAGGTCGTTGTAGTGGGTGGCGGCATCGACAGTCTCCTCCTCATAAGGCAGTAAGTCCTGCTCTATGAGGGTCATATACCGGAGGATGTCCGACGGGTTCCAGCGGCGCGACGAGCCATCATAGCTGTGGGCTGCTGCGCCCAGACCGATGTAGGGCACGTCGGTCCAGTAGCTGCTGTTGTGGCGGCTGCGGTAGCGGCTCACGGCGTTGTCGTCGGGGGCCAGCCGCGCAAAGTTGCTTATCTCATAGTGCTCGTAGCCGTGGGCCTTCAGCGTGTCCACCAAGAGGTCATACATCTGCAGACACAACTCCTCGTCGGCCTCGCGGATCTTTCCCTCGTCACACAGTCTGCCGAGCGGTGTGCCCTCCTCGATCATGAGGCCGTAGGCCGAGAGGTGCTCCGGCGCGAGCGCCAGGGCGCGGCGCAGGTCATCCGTCCAGTCGGCCAGTGTCTCGTCGGGAAAACCAAACATCAGGTCGATGCTGACGTTGCCGATGCCGTCGTGCCGCAACACGTCTACCGCGCGTTCCACCTCAGCAGCGGTGTGGCGGCGCCGCAAAAAGCGCAGACGGCCATCGTCAAAGGTCTGCGCACCCATGCTCACCCTGTTGACGGGCAGATGAGCGAACAGCTGGGGGCGGATGTCGTCGGGATTGCACTCCATGGTCACCTCGGCATCCGGCAACACATCGTACACCTTATATATATATGCAAAGAGCCTGCGCAAATTCTCCGTCGAGAGTTGCGAGGGCGTGCCGCCCCCCAGATAGATGGTGTGCAGGCTGGCACCGGCAAAGAAACCGCGCTGACGGAGCAGATCCATCTCGCGGCAGAGCGCATCGACGTAGCGGTCTTGCCACTCGGCATGCACCGTGGAATAGAAACCGCAATAGATGCAGCGGCTCGCACAGAAGGGGATGTGTATGTAAAGCGATGTGTTCATTGGCGGCTTATGGGGGCGGAAAGGACCTGTAACAGGTCTGTTACACCAACAAAATTACTAATTTGTTTTAAAATATCGATATTTTCCGCCAATTTCTTTTGGAGTTAAACAGATTATCACTATCTTAGTCGGCAAATTGTAGAAGCCAAGACTTCCGACCTAAACAAAAACCATATACTAACACTTTAAATCTTTTGATATGAGAGTATATCAGACTAACGAGATTAAGAACATTGCCTTGTTAGGCAGTGCGGGTAGCGGCAAGACCACGCTTGCCGAAAGTATGTTGTATGAAGCAGGTGTCATCAAGCGGCGTGGTTCGGTAGAGAGCAAAAACACCGTGAGCGACTACTTCCCCGTAGAACTCGAGTACGGCTACTCTGTGTTCCCCACCGTCTTCCATGTGGAATGGAACAACAAGAAACTCAATATCATCGACTGCCCGGGCAGCGACGATTTTGTGGGCGGAGCCATCACCTCGCTCAACGTCACCGACCAGGCTGTCATCCTCATCAACGGACAGTATGGTCCTGAGGTGGGCACGCAGAATGTCTTCAGATATACCGAGAAACTGCACAAGCCCGTCATCTTCCTCATCAACCAGCTCGACTCCGACAAGTGCGACTTCGACAACGTCGTCAGCACCATGCAGGACATCTACGGGTCAAAGTGTGTGCAGATACAGTATCCGCTTGAGACCGGTCCCGGATTCCACAGCCTCATCGATGTGCTCATCATGAAGAAGCTGTCGTGGGGCGCCGAGGGTGGTGAGCCCACGCGTGAGGACATCCCGGCAGAAGAGATGGACAAGGCCATGGAACTGCACAAAGCTCTCGTGGAGGCTGCCGCCGAGAACGACGACCAGCTCATGGAGAAGTTCTTCGAGGAGGACACGCTCTCCGAGGACGAGATGCGCGAAGGCATCCGCAAGGGTCTGGTCACACGCTCCATCTTCCCCATCTTCTGCGTCGATGCCCACAAGGACATGGGCGTGCAGCGACTGATGGAGTTCCTCGGCAACGTGGTGCCGTTTGTCAGCGAGATGCCTAAGGTGCGCAACACTCGCGGCGAGGAGGTGCCGGCCGAAAGCGACGGTCCCGAGAGTCTCTACTTCTTCAAGACCGGTGTGGAACCGCACATCGGCGAGGTGAGCTACTTCAAGGTGATGAGCGGATCGGTGAAGCCCGGCGAGGACCTCAGCAACGCCGACCGTGGCTCGAAGGAGCGTCTGGGACAGATCTATGCCTGCGCAGGTGCCAACCGCATTGCCGTAGACCAGCTCAACGCTGGCGACATCGGTTGCACCGTGAAGCTGAAAGACGTGAAGACGGGCAACACGCTCAATGGCAAGGAGGCCGACTGGCGCTTCGACTTCATCAAATATCCTAACCCCAAGTATAGCCGCGCCATCAAGGCTTCCAACCCTCAGGACACTGAGAAGATGATGGCTGCCCTGCTGAAGATGCGGCAGGAAGATCCCACATGGGTGGTGGAGCAGAGCAAGGAGCTGCGGCAGACCATCGTGCACGGACAGGGTGAGTTCCACCTGCGCACGCTCAAGTGGCGCATGGTGAACAACGAGAAGCTGAGCGTGGAGTTTGAGGAGCCCAAGATCCCCTACCGCGAGACGCTCACCAAGAAGGCAAAGGCCGAATACCGTCACAAGAAGCAGAGTGGCGGCGCCGGACAGTTTGGTGAGGTGCACCTCATCGTGGAGCCGTATGCCGAGGGCATGCCCGACCCGACGAGCTACTCGTTCAACGGTCAGGAGTACAAGATGAACATCAAGTCGAAGGAAGAGAAGGACCTGCCCTGGGGCGGCAAGCTCGTGTTCATCAACTCTGTGGTGGGTGGAGCCATCGACCTGCGCTTCATGCCTGCCATTCTGAAGGGTGTGATGGACTGCATGGAGCGCGGACCGCTCACAGGCAGCTATGCACGCGACGTGCGCGTGGTGGTCTACGACGGCAAGATGCACCCCGTCGACTCCAACGAGCTTTCGTTCACGCTGGCTGCTCGCCATGCCTTCTCTGACGCATTCAAGAATGCCGGTCCGAAGATCCTCGAGCCCATCTACGACCTGGAGGTCTACGTGCCGTCCGACTTTATGGGCGATGTGATGAGCGATCTGCAAGGACGACGCGCCATCATCATGGGCATGGATGCCGAGGCCGGTTACCAGAAGTTGCAGGCCAAGATTCCGCTCAAGGAGCTGTCCAACTACTGTGTGGCTCTGAGCTCGCTCACCGGCGGCCGCGCCAGCTTCACCACCAAGTTTGCCAGCTACGAGCTCGTGCCCGGCGACCTGCAGCAGAAGCTCATTGCAGAGCATGAAGCTGAAGTGAAGGAAGAAGACTAATGACTAAACATGATACATAGGTTTCCGCCTGCCCATGGTCCCTGTGAAGAGGCTGTTGGCAGGCGGTCCTTTTTTGTGTCGGCGTGTCAGCCCAATCTCTCCTAATCATAAGTATGGCAGATGAAAGAACTGCTGTCCTTTGCCCTTTGCACTGGAGTCCTAAAGCCCTAACACTGGAGTCCTTCGACCCTTAGGACTCCAGTGTTAGGCCCTTAGGACTCCAGTGTTAGGCCCTTAGGACTCCAGTGTTAAGGCCTTAGGACTCGAGTGTTAGGGCTTTAGGTAGGGTGTTCAAAATCGACATATTTTAG
>CAVAXH010000011.1:0-32282 GCA_963592505.1 Bacteroidaceae bacterium | reverse complement strand
GTTTCTTATGACTTTTTCGGTGATTTGTGGCGGTTTCGTTCGGTGATTTGTGGCGGTTTCGTTCGGTGATTTGTGGATTTACAGTCTGGTTGTCCCCACAATCCCCCCCCGATACCAAAGCAAGCGCCAATGCATCCCTATGCGGACACATTGGCGCTTGCCTTATGCTGATGCGAGAGGGAGGGGATGGGCTCGCCAGCCTCCCCCCACCATCACTTCAGCTTGGGTTTCAGCTCGTCGGGCGAGTCGTGCGTGTACATGTTGACGGGCGGTGCCGTCTTGGTGAAGAAGTCGGCCACGGTCTGGCTGTCGAGCGTGATGGCCGGCTGGAACTCGTCCGACTGCATGTAGCCGATGATGGCCTTGCGCATCTGCCGTGCCACGGGCCGGTGGTCGAGGTCACGGGTGATGTCCATCGTGGTCATGAGCAGGCGTCCGCCCAGCACATTGGCCTCGACGACCATGCCCAGTTTGCGGCTGACATGCCACGTGTCGATGGGCTGCACGGGCGACTGATAGTCGGCAGGCAGCTCCGAGAGGTTCATGACCTGCGCGCGGTTGAGCAGCTCCCACCAGTTGAGGTTGGCCCAGTCGTCGGTGGGAAACTCGCGGAAGAGCGGATGCTGCGTGTCTATGTAGGCTCCGGTGGTGTGGGGCGGGCGCATCTTGAACCAGCTGGTGTTCCAGAACACCGGCAGATACTGCTGCTTCACATCGTTGCCGTAGCGCACCTTGCCGGCGGCGGTGAGCAGCACCTTGCCGCCACGGCGCAGCGTCTGCAGGGCGCGTGCGTCGAGCGAGTCGGCCACATAGATGTCGGCCGGCACGGCGGCAGCGGCGTCGGCAGGATACACCCAGTAGTCGTAGGTGTTGGCGTAGGTCTGTGCACCGGCGGTGAGCGTCAGCGTCAGCGTGTACTTGCCGGGCTGCCGGACCTCGGTGAAGAGGGGCACGCGTGCCACCTTCAGGCTCTTGCCCGCTGCGATGTCGGCCGTCAGCACATGGCCGCTGGCCGTGGCAGGACCGGTGACGGCATAGTCGAGGCGTGCACCGGCGAGCGTCTTGCCGCCCGTGGCGTTGTAGATGTCGACGGCCACCTCAGCCTTCTCGCCTGCGGTGAAGACAAACTTGGGAAACTCGGCCATGACCACCACATCGTTGCAGAACTGCCGCCACTGTGTGCTGTCCACATAGCCTTTCTCGCGGAAGAACACGTTGAGCGGTCCCACGAGCGCCGTGCCCTGTCCGCTGTAGTCGTTGAGCGCCAGCAGCAGGAAGCCGGCATAGCCCTTGGTGCGCAGGTTGCGCTCTATCTCATATTTGTAGCACAGCGTCTGCAGCTTGCCGCTCGAGTGGAGAAACTTGCCTGCCATCGAGGCCATGCCGTTGTCGCGCAGCAGGTCGGCAAAGATGTCGAAGTTGTATGCCTTGTAGACACCCGTATACTGGTCGCGCTCGCTGAGGTCGGGGAAGGCGCACCACTGTCCCTGCTCGTGTGCCACGATGGGCGCATTGTTGGGCTGCTGCCCCTTGTAGTTGCGCGGATAGAGCAGCTGGTCATAATAGTCGTCGGTGCTCTGCGGGGCATGGCGGTCCCAGTCGAGACCGCGTGCGCCGGCCTTGGCATGATACTGCGATCCGCCGTCCCAGGCCCATCCGCCGCCCACATTGAAGCTGGCGTATATGCGGCGGCTGTCGGTGTGTTTCCAGTAGTCCACCCACCGGTCGCCCCATGTCACCCAGTCGCCGGCCGGCTCATTGCCCGCCGACATCATCACGAAGGAGGGATGGTTGCCGTAGGCGGCCGTCATGCGGCGCGTCTCGTCCATGAGATAGGTGTCGATATACATGCCGCGGTTCATCTTCACACCGTGGTTGGGCCACGAGGGACCCTCGGGCTGCAGATAGAAGCCCACCTCGTCGGCTGCGGTGAAGGCAGCCTCCGGCGGACAGTAGCTGTGGAAGCGCATGGCGTTGAGCCCATACTGCTTGCACTTCGTGAAGATGGCTTTCCAGCTGGCCACGTCGGTGGGCGGATAGCCGGTGAGCGGGAAGTCGCAGTTGCCCACCGTGCCGCGTATCCACACGGGGTTGCCGTTGAGCAGTATCTGCATGCCGTCGATGGTTATCTCGCGCATGCCGAAGGTGGTGCTGACGGTGTCGTCGCGCGTGCAGACGGCCAGCTGGTAGAGACGCGGTGTGAACTCGGACCACAGCTGGGCGCCGGTCATGGGCACCACATACGTGGTGTCGTCGGTGCGCGAGGCCTTCACCGGTTGTCCGTCGAGGGCAAAGTGCAGCTTGCCCTTGGCCTCGGGCACCACCACACGTGCCTCCATGCGGTGTATGTCGGGGAAGACGGCCACACGGCCCACAGGCTGCCGGCCCTCGCAGCGCAGTTCCATGCGCCCGACGATGCCGTTCCAGTTGCCCTGTGTCTGGTCGGTCACGCTGTGCGAGTCTTGTCCCACGCACACGTTCTCTATGCCGTTGTAGACGGTGATGGTGACGGTGTTGTCGGCCCCGAAGGTCACAGCGTCGGTCACGTCGTACACATGCGGCGTGTTGAGGCTCATCTGGTGGCCCACGGTGTGTCCGTTCACCGCGACGGTGGTCTCTATGTGGGGGCGCTCCAGGAAGAGCGTCACGCGGCGACCCTTCCACGCCTTAGGCACGGCGATGGTGCGGCTGTATGCCACGGTGCCAATGTAGTGGCGGTTGGGCGTCAGAAAGAAGGGAAACTTCATGTTGCCCTCCTGGCGGTATTTCTCCATGTAGGGGTTGAAGTAGTACGACGAGTCGTAAAGCGAGCCTGTCCATTGGGTGCTGACCGACGGCAGGTCACCCAGGTTGTTGGTGAGCATCGACCCGGGCAGCGTCACCGTGTGGGTGGCACCGTCGAAAGTGGCTTTCCACGTGCCCTGCAGTCCCACCACATTGCCGGCCAAGGCTTGCAGCCCTGTGCAGATCAGGCTGAGGAGAATGGCTTTTCTCATAGGATTGTCTTGTATTAGCAGTAAGCGTTTCTTTGTATGTATGCCACAAAGATACGAAGTTTTTTGTGGCCTGCACCTATGCTTTTTGATTTTTCTACCCCGCATGTTGGCGCAAATGTGCCTGCAGCGGCAAAAAGCCGGCTGCGCCTAGCCACAGCAGGCACTGCAGCATGCCACTTTTGCGATTTTTCGAATGCCGAATGCAGAAAATCGAAAGCCGCAAACGGCGAAACTTCCTAATTTTGCGGCAGAAACAACCTAAAACATCTTACCTTATGACATTATTAATGATCGTAGAACTTCTTGTGGTTCTGGTGGCCTTGTGGGTGGGTGCCCGCTATGGCTCACTGGCACTTGGTGCCATCTCAGGCATCGGCCTCGCCGTGCTCGTGTTGGGATTCCAGCTGAAGCCGGGCGAACCGCCCACCGATGTGATTTACATCATCATTGCTGCCGTGACCTGCGCAGGCATGTTGCAGGCGTCGGGCGGCATGGACTGGATGATACAGATTGCGGAGCGCATCCTGCGCCGGCATCCTGAGCGCATCACCATCCTGGCTCCGTTCACCACCTTCTTCCTGACAGTGCTGGTGGGCACCGGCCACGTGGTCTACACGCTCATGCCCATCATCTGCGACATCGCCCTGAAGAAAGGCATCCGCCCGGAGCGTCCCTGCAGCATTGCCAGCATCGCCTCGCAGATCGGCATCACCTGCTCGCCCATCGCAGCTGCCGTGGTGGCCTTCTCCACCATCAGCATGGACAACGGCTTCCATGTGAGCAACGTGCAGATCATCCTCGTCACCATCCCCGCCTGCATCGTGGGCATGCTCTTTGCCGTGGCAGCCAGCTGGAACCGCGGACTCGACCTCGACAAGGACCCGGCCTTCCTGGCCAAACTGAAGGATCCCGCACAGCGCGAGTATATCTATGGCAACACCGCCACCACACTCGACAAGAAGATTGCTCCTGAGAGCAAGCGTGCCGTGTATATCTTCCTGACGGCTCTCGTCGTCATCGTCGTCATCTCCATTGCCAGCATGGCAGGTGTCAACGTGCTGCCGTCGTACGACACGGTGCAGGTGGCTGCCGGAGCACCCGCCTCCATCACGCTGGCCGACGGTGTCACGGAGACTGCCAAGCAGCTGGCCAAGGCCGGCGTGGTGATGGCCGGTGTCACCGAGGTGGTGAGCAAGCCGCTGAAGATGAACCTGCTGATCCAGATCACCATGATCGCTGCTGCAGCCCTGATGATCATCTTCTGCAAGGCCAAGGCCAAGAAGGCTGTGAGCGGTGCCGTGTGGCAAAACGGCATGGTGGCCGTGGTGGCCATCTACGGCATAGCATGGATGAGCGACACCTATTTCGCCAACTACCAGCCGGAGATACAGGCCATGCTCAGCGACCTCGTGAAGGCGTATCCCTGGACCATCGCCCTGGCGTTCTTCTTCGTCTCGGTGCTCATCAACTCGCAGGGAGCCGTGGTGGTGTCCATGCTGCCGCTGGCCTACTCGCTCGGCATTGAGGGCTGGGTGCTGCTGGGCGTGATGCCTTCGGTCTACGGCTATTTCTTCATCCCCAACTATCCCTCGGACATTGCCACCGTCAACTTCGACCGGTCGGGCACCACGGTCATCGGCAAGTATCTGCTCAACCACTCGTTTATGATGCCCGGCATGATCCATGTCATCACAGCGAGCATCGCCGGTCTGGGCATCAGCTATCTGTACCACTTCGTATTTGGACTCTATTAAAGAGTGATTCTATAAACTTGAAGTAAATGTTTCAATAGGTATCCTTTGTTAAGGGCGCAACCGAAAGCACCGCCATTGTTGTTTTCGTGACACGCCTAAGGTAAAAAGAGAGCGGGGATGTGTCCGAGGTGACTCGGGTACATCCCCATTACGTTGTTGTCTGGC
This sequence comes from Bacteroidaceae bacterium, assembly GCA_963592505.1. Lineage (GTDB taxonomy): Bacteria > Bacteroidota > Bacteroidia > Bacteroidales > Bacteroidaceae > Prevotella. The sequence continues at coordinate 27,367 of CAVAXH010000011.1, read as the reverse complement.
GTGACACGCCATGGCCGCAGAGATCAGTACTCGCTGGGCGACACGCCAAACTGCTTCTTGAAAGCCACCGAGAAATGGGCCGGTGAGCCAAAGCCGGTGAGCGTGGACACCTCTGCCACGGTGTGGGTGCCTTCGCGGAGCATCGCAGCCGCCTTGTTGAGTTTGTATTTGCGGAAGAAGGCGCCCGGGGTGTCGCCGGTGAGCTGCTTCAGCTTGTAGTTGAATTTCGACTGGCTGATGAGCAGGTCGCGGCACACCGTGGAGACGTTGAGCTCCTGCTCTGCGGCACGCTGCTCCATGTAGCCATACAGCTCGTCCATAAACTGGCGGTCTTCGGCCGACAGCTGGCTGGCCACGGTCACCGTGTCGGTGCTCTCGCCCAGCCGGCGCCGCAACAGCTGCACATTGGCCAGCTGCGACTTCACCAGCGCACGCAGGTAAGACGGGTCGAAGGGCTTCGTCACATAGGCCACAGCACCCATGTTCAGACCGTCGATCTGCTCGTTCATGTCGGTCTTGGCCGTAACCAGCACCACCGGTATATGACTGAACATCAGGTCGCCCTTCAGCCTCCGGCATAGCTCGTAGCCCGTCATGCTGCCCATGACAACGTCGCTCAGCACGATGTCGGGGGCTATGTCGGCCATGTCGGCCAGGGCCACTTCCGCCGAGTAGCGGTTTTCCACCACATAGTCGGCGGCAAAGACCGAACGGATGTACTGTGCCACGTCGATGTCATCGTCGACGATGAGGATCTTGGGCTGCTGGCGGCCGCCGTCTTCGGCTCCGGCAACCGGCGGGGCGGCAGCGGGCGCAGCAGCTGAGGTCTGCGGGGCGGCGGGCAGCGGGTCGACGGGCAGCTGCAGCACATGGGGCTTGTCGTCGGCCATCTCGGTCTCTGCATAGCACGCTCTGGCGGTGGGCAGCACAAACCTGAACTCCACGCCGTCGGCGGTGTTGGCCACGCTGATGGTGCCATGATGCAGGCACACCAGCCGCTTCACGTAGTAGAGGCCGATGCCCGTCCCCCAGCTGTAATGGTGGCCTGTATGGGTGCCGGGCAACTGGTAGTAGCGTTTGAACACATCGTCCAGGCGGTCGTCGTCGATGTGCGAGCCGCTGTTGAACACCGTCACCGCCAGCCGGTCGGTGGCGGTCGGCGTGTCGGCGACGGACAGCGTGTCGGCGGCTGTCATCATGATGCGTATGGTCCCACCGTCGGGCGTGTGCTTCAGGGCATTGGTGAAGAGGTTGCTCATGATCTTCTCGAGCTTGTCGGTGTCGAGCCATGCCGTCGGGGCGGCGTCCGGAAGACGGGTCTCCAGACTGATGCCGCGCACCTTGGTCGACTCGCAGAAGGTGGCGGCCAGCCGTTGCATCTCGGCGGTGGCGTCGGTGGGTTGCACCTTCAGGCGCAGGGCATCGGTCTCCAACTGGTTGAAGTCGAGCATCTGGTCGATGAGCCTCAGCATGCGGTTGACGCTCATACACACGCGGTTGAGCGTGGTCTGCACGTTCTGCGGCAGCGTGGGGTCGGCCTTGAGGGCCAGCAGCGGTCCGGCAATGATCGTGATGGGGTTGCGAAACTCGTGGGAGATGTTGGCAAAGAAGTTCATGTTCATCTCGTTGGTGCGCTGCTCGCGCTCGCGCTCGTTTTGCTCGTGCAACAGCTGTATGCGGTTGGTGCGTATGCGCAGGTAGAGGTGGTTGATGAAGCCTATCAGCAGCAGGGCACACACGGCATAGAGATACCACGCGGCAGCGGAGGCCCACGGGGCATGGCGCACGCTTATGACGACGGTGCGCTCGGCGATGGGCGGCAGGCTTGGCGATGCCACAACACGCAGACGGAAGGTGTAGTCGCCGGGCGACATGTTGGCGTAGCGGGCCTCATGCCGGTAGGTGGGCGCGTGCCAGTCGTTGTCGTATCCGTCGAGTTTATACTGGAACATGAGCGACGAGCGGCGGTTGTAGTTGGGATAGAAGAAACTGAAGTCGAGGGTGTTCTCATCGTGGTCGAACGTATAGCGCGAACCGTCGGCAATGCTGTCGTTCACGATCAGGTTGTGCCCCTGTGCCGTCTGCACCCCTATGCGGTAGATGCACAGGTGCGCCATGTCGTCGGGCTGGCCGGCTCTCACGCTTGTAGACACAAACTTGCAGCCGTCGGAGCAGCCCAGCACCATGTCGCCGTTGGGGGCCACACAGATGGAGTTGTCAAAAAACTGTCTGTTCCACTCGTTCTGCCTCGACGACACCAGACTGTTCATCAGCACGGCTCCCGTGGCTGGCTGAAAGCAGACGGCGTCTTTCAGGGTGGTGATCCACAGCTGTCGGCAGCGGTCCTCGGCGAGGGCCTGTATGTGCACGTCGTCGACGAATGTCATGCGTTGCAGCCGTCGCTGCTTGAGGTCGAGCCGATAGAGGCCCGACCGCTTTGTGCCGAGCCACACGCTGCCATGCGAGTCCTGACGCACGAAGGCTGGATCGATGTTGCCATACTGCGGTGCTCCGCTCACGTTGAGCGGGCTGATGCGGCCCGTCTGCGGATGGAACACGGCAAAATGCATGTTTCGCATGAAGAGCAGTATGTTGCCGTCGTGAAGCACGGCCATCTGCGTCTCATCGTCATACCACTGGCTCTTCACGTCGAGGAGCTCGGCCTGCGGCGCCCCGAAGCGGTGTCTCACCAGGTGCCCGTCGCTGCAACTGACATAGACGCAGCCGTCGGCCATCACGCCACAGCCCATGTCGCAGCCGGCATGGCCTTTCGCAAAGGCACCGCCCACCACCTTGATGACGTCGCCCTGCACCTCGCAGCACAGCAGGCGGTGCTTGCCCACGAGCCACACGCGGCTTCGGTCGAGTGCCACCAGGTCGCCGACCACCTGGTGCTCGCCGAAGAGCTCGTCGTAGAGCCGGTAGCTCAGCCTGTCGGTCGCCGTGTCATACACAAAGAGCCGCAGCGTGGTGCCGGCCAGGATGTGCTGCCCCATCGTCTCAAGACTGGTCACGTCGAGTCCTTCGGTGGCACTGGCCAGCCGGTTGTTGTTGGCCTGCAGGTAGGCTGTCTGGTTGTCGGACACCACCTGGTAGCCGGCATTGCGGTATCCCACCCATGTGTTGTTGTCGGCATCCCGGTAGATGGCCTGCACCAGGGCGATGGGTTTGCGCAGCACCAGACTGTTGTTGGCCGAGGCGGGCAGCGTGTCGTGCGGTGCCCCGTGGAGCTTGCTGGCCATGGCGCTGTCGGCCGACACGTCGCTGACCCGGCTGCCGCTCACAAGGAAACGGCCACGCCCGGTGGTCACCACCACGGCAGCCTCGTCGGCCGGCTGCGGCGCATCGGCAATGGCCGTGACGTTGGCATGGGCATCGGGCAGGGCTATGCGGCAGAAGCGGTTGGCGCCTTCATAGCGGGCCAGTCCGTTCTGCGTGCCCACCCACATGTGTCCGTGGCGGTCGCGGTGCAACACGTTGATGTAGTCGTCGGGCAGGGCTGTCGTGTCTTTCGAGTCGTGGAAGAACTGCGTGAAATTCTCACCGTCGTAGACGTTTATGCCGGCCGACGTGCCTATCCACACCAGCCGCCGGTTGTCTTGCGCAATGGTTGTGACATCGAGCGACGAGAGCATGTCGTCCTTGGTCGTGTGTGAACCTGCAGGCTCGAGCTGGTGCTGCGTGGCCCGCCGTGCCGGATTCAGCGCATAGTGGGCGGCAAGCAGCACAAACACTGCCAACAGTGCTGCATATATCGTTTTCCGTTTGTTCATCAGGATTGTTCTTTTACCACAAAAGCGGAGTGGGCTTGCGCGTTTGCCGATCCGCTCCGGTGTTTTTCCGACAAACTGCATCGCTGGTCGGAGAAGATGATCGTCGCGTCGTGTGCGTTCTCGCCTCTGCTCATGTTTTCAGGTGTTTTTAGTTGTTTCAAGTAGATTTACTGTTGCAAAGATATTTGCTTTTGTTAAAAATCAAGCCGGATGACGGTGTTTTTTTGCTTTTTTGCGACCGAAAAAGACGTTCTTCGAAGTTTATGCCTAATTTTGCACCCACTGGCATGTGTGCCCCGGCAGATCGCCTCGGCAGCACATCAGGACATGCCGCACATATAAAAAGGTATAAGGTTATGGACAATCAGCAAGAACTGTTTCCGGTGGTAGACGAAGCCGGAAATGTCATTGGAAGCATAGAGCGCGGGCACGCACACGACGGGTCGAAGATTCTGCATCCCGTGGTGCACCTGCATGTGTTCAACAGTCGGGGGGAACTCTTTCTGCAGAAACGCCCCGAGTGGAAAGACATCCAGCCGGGCAGGTGGGACACGGCGACGGGGGGCCACGTGGCCTATGGCGAAACGATAGAGGAGGCTTTGCGGCGCGAGGTGGAGGAAGAACTGGGCATCACCGACTTCCGCCCCGAATTTCTCGGCAAATATGTGTTTGAGAGCAAACGCGAGCGTGAACTGGTGTATGTGCACCGCACCACCTACGACGGACCTGTTACGCCCAGTGAAACCGAGCTCGACGGCGGCCGCTTCTGGACGGCATCAGACATCGCGCAAAACATTGGGGGCGAGGTGTTCACACCCAACTTCGAGGCCGAGTATGCCGAATATTTCGGTAAGGTGTAGCGCGCGGCGCAACCTGTTGTTGTGTTCGCACACACATCTGCTTGACATATATCAAAAATGCAACGATTTTGTTTGAAAAACGAGCACAAAGTATTGCGGACAATGGGAAATCAAACTATCTTTGCAGCGTCTTCAAGACAAAAGCGACACGTGAGTGTCATGACAGAAATAGAGAGAATTTGAGAGAGAATCAAGCGATGAAAGGAGAAAGCCATTAGGATAGGGTTAGTTTTTTTGAAAGGTAGAAAGATTATTACTCAGGATCAGTAGGTAAGAAAAGGAAAAAGAGAGGAAAAAGATTGTAAAGAGAGGAAGGCATAGTCGACAACAAAGAGAAAGGTAAGGATTGTAGACTTCAGGCATTGGTCAGTAAGGAACAAAAGGTTGTAGACTTCAGGCATTGGTCAGGAAGGGACAAAGGATTGTAGATTTCAGGCATTGGTCAGGAAATGGTGAAAAGTTTCAGGAGTTCATACCCAATGTTAACAATAGAGTTGATTACCCCCTAGGCTGGCCGTGATGGCTAAGCCAGGGCAGGATAACACCTGTCCTGCGGACATTGCCCCACCCCACACCCCAAAAATCACATGCAAGGGCAGGCGCACATCGCGTCGCAAAAGAGATTGTTGCCAAGAGGCAGAGAGCGGTTTCCCACATGGGGAAGACCGCTTTTATTATGTCTATCCCTTTGCCGATTGGCGTTTTGTGAGTAACTTTGCACTTATGTTCAGCAATAGGAAAAGCGACGCCCTTCTGGCAAAGATACGCAACGGCGCCCCACTGTCGGGCAGCGAGAAACTGGCGCTCATCGCCGAGTTGAGTGTGCCCTCCATGCTCGCACAGATCACCACGGTGATGATGTTTTTCATCGATGCCGCCATGGTGGGCCACCTCGGTGCTGCCGCCTCGGCCTCGATCGGACTGGTGGAGACCACCACATGGCTCATGGGCAGCCTGCTGAGTGCCGTGTCGCTGGGCTTCTCCGTACAGACAGCCCACTTCATAGGTGCCAACGACTTCGGGCGGGCACGCCAGGTGTTCCGGCACGCACTGGTGTGCGGTGTGCTGTTTAGCGTGGTCATGGCCCTCGTCGGCGTGGGCATCCACCGCCAGCTGCCCTTCTGGCTGGGCGGCAAGAGCGACATAGCCCCGCTGTCGGCCAGCTATTTCCTGATATACAGTCTCACGCTGCCTGCCGTGCTGCTCTACCATCTCATGAGCGCCATGCTCAAGAGTGCCGGCGAGATGCGTGTGCCGAGCATGCTGAGCATCATGATGTGCGCACTCGACGTGGTGTTCAACTACCTTTTTATATATGTGCTCCACATGGGGGTGACAGGCGCGGCCCTCGGCACCGCCTCGGCCTATGTGGTCACCGTGATGCCCATGGCGTGGCAGGCCGTGGGGCGCAACAAGATCATTGGGTTGCGCGCCGACCGGTCGTCGTTCGTGTGGACGTGGGGCTATGTGCGGCATGCCCTGCAGATCAGCCTGCCCGTGGCGGTGCAAAACGTGCTCATGGGGTCGGCACAGGTGGTCAGCACGCTCATCGTGGCCCCGCTGGGCAATGTGGCCATTGCCGCCAACTCGTTTGCCATCACTGCCGAGAGCCTGTGCTACATGCCCGGCTACGGCGTGGGCGATGCCGCATCTACGCTCATCGGCCAGACCTACGGTGCCGGGCGCCGCGACCTGTGCCGCAGCTTTGCCCACATGACCATCGGTGTGGGCATGGCGGTCATGGCCTTCATGGGCGTGGTGATGTATGTGCTGGCACCCGAGATGATCGGATTTCTCTCGCCTGTCGACGAGATACGGCAGTTGGGTGCACAGGTGCTGCGCATCGAGGCGTTTGCCGAACCGTTCTTTGCCGCCGCCATCGTGAGCTATGCGGTGTGTGTGGCTGCCGGCGACACGCTGAAGCCTGCCGTCATGAGCCTCTTCTCCATGTGGTGCGTGCGCCTCACGCTGGCCTATGCCATGGCCCAGCGCCTTGGCTTGCGCGGCGTGTGGATAGCCATGGCCATCGAACTCACCTTCCGCGGCTGCATCTTCCTCTGGCGCATCAGCAAGGGTGCCTGGATGAAGGGCATCGGCGAGAAGATGTAGCCTCCACCTTCATTTCTAAAAAAATCCCCGAATCCGTTTCTTCTCTGTCACGGCGACTCGTCGTCGGCTGGCACCCCATCGGCTTCGGGCAGATCGTCGGCAGGCATAAGGCTGCCGAGGGGCGCCTGCCTGTCATTGAACACATCGAGCACATGCAGTCGGCGCAAGCCGGCCGCACGAGTCACCAGGACCGTCAGCGCCGCCAAGGCCACATAGAGTGCCACCACCTGCACCCACGACAGACGTATGTCCTCCACGCTGGCTCCGGGCCACGAGGCCATGGACGCCACGGCATCGTTGAGCCAACCGGCCACCAGAGCCAGCAGCCAGGCCACCACCCTGCCGGCGGCGGGCCAGGCAGAGGTCAGCATGAGCAACAGCGTGGCGTAGAGGATGACCGTTGCCGCCGGCACCACCACAAAATTGGTCAGCAGGAAATAACAGGAGAAGCGCCCGAAATAGTAGACCACCAGCGGTGCCGTGGTGAGCTGGGCAGCCAGCGACACCGCCGCCATGCCCCACGCCCAGCGCAGCACGCGTGCCCGAGGCTGCCACAACCGATAGATGGCACGCCGATAGATCATGATGCCCAGCACAGCCATAAACGACAGTTGGAAACCCACGTCCCAGAGGCTCAGCGGATTGACCAGCAGCATGACGACGGCTGCAAAGGCCAGCGTGTTCACCGAGATGCGCTGGCGCTGCAACAGCATGACGATGGTGCAGACCGTCAGCATGGTGGCCGAGCGCACCGCGCTGAGCGGAAACCCCACCAACAGCACATACGTCCACACGGCACACAGCGTGACACCCTGTCCGACCCACAGCCAGCGTTTGCGGCGCCCCAGCAGCAATGCCAGCAGACCGTAGATGATGCCCAGATGAAGGCCCGACAGCGCCAGCACATGACTGGCCCCGCTGACGGCATAGCTGTCGCGTGTGGAAGCGCTGAGCCCACTGCGGTCGCCCAGCGCCATGGCTGCCACCACCGCATACTGCTGGTCGCTGAGTCCAAGCGCCTTGAACCGCTGCAGCATCTGCTGCCGTAAAGCCACGGTCCGCAGACGGGCCCGCTGCCACAGGCTGAGCACAGCAAGGTCGGCCGCCGCGGGCTCCCAGGAGCCACCGGGCACAAACGTCTGGCCCTGATAGCCATGCACCTGCGCCCACCGCACATAGTCGAAGTGCCGACGCGTAGCCGTGGCCTGCAACGGCTTGAGCACCGATCGGGCCCGCAGGCCACTGCCCACATGCAGCATGCGCCAGCGCGCCGCCACCGTGTCGCGCAACAGCGAGGTCCTGACGCTCACGGGTCGCGACAGGCGGCGCCCCGCCACCGTTGTGAGCAGCATGTCCATGCGGATGGTCTTGCCTTTGACCTGAGGCTCTGTGGTCACCACCGCCTCATAGTCGACAGCCTCTGCCGGCAGGCGCACGCTGAGCTGCTGGCGTGCCAGCGCCGTCAGCGTAGCACCCAGCAACAGCACGGCGGCCATCACAAGCCCACTCTGGACCCATGCCCGCCGATCAGCACTCAGTCTGCCACTGGCCAGCGCACCAGCCGTGGCACCGGCCGTGGCACACAGCCACCCTACTGCCGGCACCACACCGGCCAGCCAGTCGGCTACGACGATGCCTACCATCAGCACGACTGACAGGCGAAACAAAGGAAGGGGTTCCAGTATGGTGTGACGTTGCATGTTGCAAATATAAGAAAATATTCCATCGGTTCATCGGGTTTATAGAAATAAAAGTAGTATTTTTGCGCTATGCAACAGAACACCGAATTACGACAGGCTTGGGACTTCGTGGAGCACACGGGGACCAGCATCTTCCTCACGGGCAAGGCCGGAACGGGAAAGACCACGTTTCTCAAAGCCGTGAAAGAGCACTCCTCGAAACGCATGATCGTCGTGGCACCGACAGGTGTGGCGGCTGTCAACGCCAACGGCGTCACCATCCACTCGTTTTTCCAACTGCCTCTGTCGCCCTACATTCCCGGCACCACCATCCGCGACCGCTATAACTTCCGCAAGGAGAAACAGCGCATCATCCGCACGCTCGACATGCTTGTCATCGACGAGATATCGATGGTGCGCGCCGACCTGCTCGATGCCATCGACTTCGTGTTGCGGCGCTACCGCGACAGCACGCTGCCCTTCGGCGGTGTGCAGCTGCTCATGATCGGTGATCTGCAGCAGCTGACCCCCGTGGTGACACCACAGGAAGAGCAACTGCTGGCCACCCACTACGGCACGCCTTACTTCTTCGGCTCGAAGGCGCTGCAGCAGATCAGCTACGTCACCATACAGCTGACACATGTCTTCCGTCAGCAGGACGAGGCCTTCATCGGCATCCTCAACCACATACGCGACGGCCATCCCACCAGCGAAGACATCATGACCCTCAACCAGCGCCACAAACCGGCCTTCATGCCGAGCGCCGAGGAGGGATACATACGCCTCACCACCCACAACCGGCTGGCCGACAGCTACAACGAGACATCACTGCTCAAGCTGAAAGGACAACGCTACACGTTCACTGCTGAGGTGAAGGGCGAGTTTCCTGAGAACAACTACCCCGTGGAAGACCACCTGGTGCTGAAAGAGGGCGCACAGGTGATGTTCGTGAAAAACGATGCCTCGGGTGCCCACCGCTACTACAACGGACGCATAGGCCATGTGGTCAGCTTGAGCAACGACAGCATAGGAGTCAGATGTCCGGGCGACAGCGAGGTCATCAGCGTGGAGCGCGACGAGTGGGAGAACACCCGCTACGTCATCAACGAACAGACCAAGACCATCGACTCGCAGGTGCTCGGCACCTTCCGCCAGTATCCGCTGCGTCTGGCATGGGCCATCACCATCCACAAGAGCCAGGGACTGACCTTCGAGCGCGCCATCATCGATGCCTCCCTGTCGTTTGCACCCGGACAGGTCTATGTGGCGCTCAGCCGCTGCAAGAGCCTCGAAGGACTGGTGCTGGCCACTCCCATCAGCAGCAGCAACGTCATCAACGACCAGCGTGTGGCCGACTACATCGCGCAACAGCAGCAGGCCACCGAGCGCAGCGTGGCGGCGCTGCCCAACCTGAAAGAAGAGTATTACCGCTATCAGCTGCTCGACATGTTCAACTTCGCGGCGCTCTGGGATGCCGAACAGCTGGTGAACCGCACACTGGTGGAGTTTTTCCACAGCTATGCCGACCTCACGGCTTTCCACCGCTCCACCATCGACATGCTCAAGACACAGGTCATGGATGTGGCCTACAAGTGGGCGGCTGTCATAAGGTCCATGCCAGTGCCCGACCTCCACAAGGACGTGTTTCTGGAGCGCGTGCAACACAGCGAGGCCTACTTCCTGGAACACCTGAAAGACCTGGTGCCCGCACTGCTGGAAAAGACAAAGTCGGCGAAGAGCGAAAACAAACGTGCGCTCGAACTGATGGACGAACGCTATAAGGAACTGCTCGTGCAGTATCTGGCCAAACAGAAACTGCTGGAGACCATGGCCGACGAGACCTTCACCGTGTCGGGATACATGCAGACCAAGCAGGAGGCCATGCTCGACGCCATAGATGCCGTGACGCCCAACAGCACCACACGGCAGCGGCGCCCCCGAAAGCGCAAGGCCGACGACTTCCCCTATGGCGACGACAAGCCTGCCTTTGCCGGGAGCCCCGCTGCAAAGCCCAAGCCAGCCACCGCCCCCAAGCCACAGAAGACTCCTTCCCACCAGACGACATACGAGATGTTCTGCAAAGGCATGGACATCGATGCCATTGCCACAGCGCGCGAGCTGACCGCGAGCACCATCTCCAGCCACCTGCTCCGCTATGTGAAAGACGGCAGTGTGCGCCTCGACCAGCTCATCAGCCCGTCGAAGATAAAAGCCATACGCCACGCCATGCAACAACTCGGCACCGACGCCACACGCACCGACATCAAGAACGCCTGTCGGGCGGACATCACGTGGGAGGACATCAACCTGGTGATAACAGCTGACAAAGCCACCAGCAACAACAAGTCATGACATAACCGGAATCTTCTTGTCACACAAAATGCGAAGAGGGCAGGCATGCCTCAGCCAATTGCTGAGACATGCCTGCCCTTCTTGGTTGGCGATCATAGGGGGGCACTGGATGCGTCACCCGCCTACTTGGCGTAGCGCGCCTGATAGTCGTCGAGCTTCTTCAGGTAATAGCTGCGCACATCCTTCCAATGGTAATAGGGAGCCTGGTTGGTGCTGACTGGCAGCGTGGCCTCATCCTCATTGAGCAGTACCTTCACCAACACGTTGCCGGCGTTGGGCGCTTGCTTCTTGGGCTTATAGAACACAAACTGCACATTGCAGCCCATAGGATAGATCTGATAGTTGTTCCATCCGCGGTCGTCGAGGTCTTCCAGGTTGTCCACAGGCTCACCATAGTGGTTGAGGTCGAGCAGGCACACCAGCGGCATGACGCACACCTCATGGCCGAAGCGCAGCGTGGCACCAGGGTGCGTCTTGGTGATGCAGGTGTCGGCGGTAGCTATGATGTTGCGCAGCAGGTTCGACTGCGTGTACATGCCTGCGCCATTGTTGAGTTTGTTGGGGCCATAGTCAGAATACCATCCGGCATTGTCCTTCTGCCAGAAGTCGTAGATCTCATCGCTGGTGAAGATGTCCCAAAGCGTGAACTGTCGGCGCAGCTCGGTGCTCTGCACATTGCAGGCCAGCTTGAAGAGGTGGCGTGCCAGACTGCCTGCGTTGATGGAGGCCACATAGTCGGCATCGTTGAACAGCACCGTCATGAGGTGGCTCCAGTTGTCGTGGTGCTGGTAGAACTCCTCCTTGGCCTTCGTCATCTCGCGGTTGTAGCGCAGGTGGGCGTAAGGGCTGTGGCTGTCGTTGAGATAATACATGTCGTGTTCGCTCGCATCGTGGGTGATCTGCAGTTGCGGGTTCATGCTCGCCAACTGCTGCAGCTCGTTCTCCATCGACAGGATGCAACGGATGATGATGGTCGACCGGGCGTCGACAGCCGTCTTACCCCGGAACACCTCAGGGAAGCGTTCGTACATGCGCCGTGCGATGTCGTGGTGCTGCTGCGCGCCGAGCGGCGTCAGTTCGCCGTCGCGCAACTGCGCCTCCTCGCGGATGAGCTTCACCTTCTGCAGCGTCTGCTTGCCCGTGTCGGTCAGTTTGCCCAGCGAGTCGGCCTTCAGGAGCATGTTGTAGGGCTTGTCATAGTCGTTGGTTCCGATGAGGTAACGTGACCCATGACGACCATAATGGCTGATGTAGAAAGGTTCGTAGCCCTTGGGGGCGGCGGTGAGTGCCTTCTGTGGTCCGAGATAAGCCACATAGTTGCTGCCTGCCAGTTCCACGTTGCGGCTGATATCCTGGCGAGCCTGCTGTGCGCTGAGCGAGAGGGCCAGCACAGACGCCACAGCGGTCATTATGACTGTTCGTTTCATAAATGTGTAAGGTTTAGGATTATGTGATTATGGGGTTTACATTTTGTTGTTTCTATTTGCGCATGGAGAGAGCTATGCGGTGACGCCGCAGATCCACCTCCACCACCCGCACGGTGACATGCTGGTGCAGCTTCACCACGTCGTTGGGGTTCTTCACAAAGGTGTTGGCCAATTGCGAGATATGCACCAGTCCGTCCTGATGCACGCCTATGTCGACAAAGGCCCCGAAGTTGGTGATGTTGGTCACGATGCCCGGCAGTTCCATGCCGGGGATGAGGTCTTCGGGCGTCTTCACCCTGGCATCAAACTCGAAGGTCTCGGCTTCTCCTCGTGGGTCGCGTCCGGGCTTCTCGAGCTCGGCCATGATGTCGCGGAGCGTGGGCAGGCCCACGTCGCCGGCCACATAACGCTCAATGCGTATCTTCTTGCGCAGGTCGGCGCTGGCCATGAGGTCAGCCACACGGCAGCCGCAGTCGCTGGCCATCTGCTCCACGATGGCATAGCGCTCGGGGTGCACCGCACTGCCGTCGAGCGGGTTCTTGGCTCCGCGGATGCGCAGGAAGCCTGCACACTGCTGGTAGGCCGCAGCGCCGAGGCGTGCCACCTTCAGCAGTTGGGTGCGCGAGGTGAATGGGCCATGCTCGCGTCGATAGTCCACGATGTTCTGGGCCAGTGCAGGTCCCAGTCCGCTGACATAGGTCAGGAGGTTCTTGCTGGCCGTGTTGACATCCACGCCGACCGTGTTGACGCAGCGCTCCACGGTCTGGTCCAGACAGTGCTTCAACTTGGCCTGGTCTACATCGTGCTGATACTGTCCCACACCAATGCTCTTCGGGTCGATCTTCACCAGTTCGGCCAGCGGATCCATGAGGCGCCGCCCGATGCTGACAGCGCCGCGCACGGTGACATCCTCATCGGGAAACTCCTGCCGTGCCACCTCTGATGCCGAGTAGATGCTGGCTCCATCCTCGCTGACCACATAGATCGGCACACCAGACATCTGTCTCAGTATGTCGGCCGTCTCGCGTGAGCCGGTGCCGTTGCCGCATGCCACCACTTCCACCTGGAAGCGCCGTGCGATGTCGCTGAACCGCTGCAGCGGGTCGGCGGCATGCTGTCCGCCCTTGGCAGGCCGGTCGGTGCGCACGGCAAACACCACGTCGTGATAGAGCAGGTTGCCCTGGCGGTCGAGCACCACCACCTTGCAGCCGGTGCGTATGCCCGGGTCGACACCCATGACGCGCTTCTGTCCCACGGGTGCAGCGAGCAGCAGCTGACTGAGGTTCTCGCTGAAGACCCGTATGGCCTCATCGTCGGCCTGTGCCTTGCTGAGCGCCGCAAACTCGTTCTCGATAGACGGCAGCACCAGGCGCTTGTAGGCATCGTCGACGGCTTCGGTCACCAGCGTCTGGCAGGGACCGTATCCGTGCACATGCTGCTGGTGCAGACGGTCTGTGCACCGGTCGTCGTCGACCGATATGCCGACCCGCAGCACCCCCTCGGCCTCGCCGCGACGGATGGCCAGCAGGCGGTGCGATGAGCATCGGCGCAAGGGTTCGCTGAAGTCGAAGTAATCGGCATATTTCTGAGCCTCATCGGTGTCTTTCATCTTCGTCACGACCTTGGCCGTGATGACCGCCTCGCGCCGGAAGGCAGCGCGCACGGTCTGGCGTGTGCGCTCGTCTTCGCTGATGTCTTCGGCCAGGATGTCCTTGGCTCCCTTCAGCGCCGCCTCGGCATCCTTCACCTCGCCCTTCACGAAGCGCTGCGCCAACTGTTGGGGATTGCGCTCGCGCTGCAGTCGCAGGGCAGCTGCCAACGGTTCCAGTCCCTGCTCGCGGGCTATCTGGGCGCGTGTGCGCCGCTTGGGCTTGTAGGGCAGATAGATGTCCTCGAGCTCAGCCATCTGCCAACAGGCTTCTATGCGCTGGCGCAGACTGTCGGTGAGTTTTCCCTGGCCGTCGATGGTCTTCAGGATGGTGTCCTTACGCTTCTGCGTCTCCTTCAGTTTGGCGCTGAGGTCACTGACGGCCGCCACCTCCACCTCATTGAGGTTGCCGGTGGCTTCCTTGCGGTAGCGGCTGATGAAGGGTATGGTGCAGCCCTCCTCGAGCAGAGAGAGGGTGGCCTCCACCTGCGATGCCTTGATGCCGAGCTGTTCGGATATGATGGGTGTGAAGATGTTCATTCGGATGTGTCTTGTTATGGATGTTAAGGCATTATGCTGTGAGGTACTATAACATTATGCAATAAGGTACTATAATATAAGGTGTAGAAAGGCGACATGCCCTCTGCTGCTCCTCCCCTACTACATTGCCCTCAGTGCCTTGCGTGCCGCCTCTATGATGGCATCGCGGCCGGTGGTGATGTCGTCGGAGCCGAGTGCTGCAGGGATGTCGGGCACGATGCCGTTCTCTGTGCTGTGGCCCTGACAGTCGTACATAGGGCAGGCCGAGAAGCGCACGCTCCAACCGTTGGGCAGTTCGGAGGAGAAGGGCATGCCGGCTCCCCCACCCGTCTGGTCGCCCACCTGTATGACGTTGGGGCAGCATTTCATGTATTTCACGAATTCATTGGCCGCCGAGAACACCTGACGGTTGGTGAGCACGGCCACGGGCTTCTGCCACCTGACGGCACTGGCCGGCTTGAGCCACTGCTCCTGCATGGCCGAGAAGTCGTTGTGTCCGCGTCCTGTCTTGTGCTGCATGTAGCCCACGAGCCGTTTCTCGTTGGTGAAGCGTGCGGCCAGCTTCTCGGCCGCAGTGAGCAGTCCGCCGCCGTTGTCGCGCAGGTCGATGATGAGTGCGCGGCAGGGTGCCAGGTAGAGCAGTATCTCATCGAGGTTGCCGTCGCCGGGCTCGGTGGAGAACGACGGGCAGCGCACATAGCCGATGTTGTCGTCGAGTATGCGATAGCGCAGTCCGGAAGCTATCTTGTAGTCGGTGCCGAGATATTTGCTGACGAGCGTGTCGCTGTAGTTGCTGGGATAGTTCTCGTGGAATCCCCAGTAGCGTGCCATGTCGAACGAGGCATAGAGGTTGACGTGGCCGTCGCGCAGCGTGGCCAGCATGTTGCCCAGCACCTCGAGCAGTTGGCTGCTGGTCATGGTGGCGTCGACCTGTCGTGCATAGACGGTGTGCACCGAGTCCCAGTCGATGCCTTTCTCCTGGAAGAAACAATAGTGCTCGTCCATTATTTTCCACAGGGCCTCGAAGTTGCCCGTCTGTGTGTCGTCGAACTCATCCTCGGTGACACAGGCCGAGAGCAGCAGCGTGCCGGCAAGAGCGAAGAGCGTGGCTGCCGAGCGCAGCCACCGGGCGGCTGCAATACCTATGGAGGGGCGACGTGTGTGTAGGTTTGGTTTCATAGCGCAAGTGATGTTCGGATGTGGCGTGGTGACAATGGTGTATGCGTGCGGCATCAGTATTTCCACCCTATCATGATGCCGTGGCTGTACTGGTGATACTTGAGGCTGTTGGCCGACATCTGCAGCAGGTCGCAGAGGTAGCCCACGGTGAGCGAGGTGCGCCGCAGCGGTATGTCGAGCGTGAGCATCTGGTGGAGCTGCGGTCCCGAGAAGGGCGAGATGAACACCACGTTGTGGTCGTAGTTGCCTTGCGAGAATATCTCATAGTAGCTCTGTCCGTAGTTGGGCGAGAAGGCCACTCCGGCCAGGGGCATGGCGGCGGCATAGGTCAGCGTCAGCTGGCGGTGCCCCAGGCAGAACTGCCATGAGAGTGCTGCCGCCGGGTCGACGGAGAAGGCAAGCCGTGCCTGAGCCGGGTTGTTGGAGTTGCGCGTGTCGTAGGCCCCGCCGAGGGTGAGGTCACCGACACCGCCGAGGCGCAGACTGAGGTGCTGTGCCGGGAACGTCCAGTTGTAGTGCCATCCGAAGCGCAGGTTGTAGAGAGCCGAGAGCAGCGTCTGGCTGTGACTGCGCGTGCCGGCCACGCCCAGCGAGGCGTGGTGGGTCAGCGAGGTCGACACCCGGCTGCTGTCGCGTGTGCGGATGCGCTGGTTGAGATAGCTCACCTCGGTGCCGCTAAACCGCTCCTGCGAGAGATAGGTGTCGAGGATGTCGGTGTGTGCCACGGAGAAAGCGTTGAGACGCTGTGCGCCGGCCTTCTGCAGACAGAGGGCAGCGAACAAGGCAAGAAGGATCAGTCGGGTGTGCATGGTTTGTGCGGCAGATGAGAGGCGCAGCAGCATGGCTGCGCCTGTTGTTGGGATATGTTATTTTTCCGGTTGCTCTGTCATGTCGGCAAAAAGGTTGAGCTGTCCGGTGATCTCGTCGATGACCTGCTGCTGGCTCTTTCCGGCATCAGGGTCGAGGTTGTCGGCAGGCTCGTCGGCGTCGGACTCGTCGGCCGAGGCTACAGGCTCAGGCATGCGGGTAGGCTCCAGCTCCTCGATCTTCTCCATCGTCCATGTGGTCAACCGCTTTCCCTTGGCCTTGAAGCCCTTGACAGCAATGAACGCCTCGGCATCGACCTCCATCGGAGCCCGTGCTGCATCGCTGCCCCCGAAGGTGAGCTGCAGCCGCGGGTAGACGGTGTCGGTGAGCAGGGCCAGCCGGCTGTTGGGGTTGTCGCCCACAAAGTTGGAAGGTTTCTTCACGTCCTCCATGAGGAAGCGCTTGAGATAGAGGTTGCCGTTGTTGTCGGCATCTATCACGGCAGCGGTCCACACCTTCTCGGCCTGCCATTTCTCTATGATGCTGATGTTGTCGGGATAGTGGTTGTTGGCATCGAAGTTGGTGGTGTAGTAGTTGCCGTCGGCCAGCACCACGAGGATGCTGTCGCCGTCGTTGAACTCGCCGAGCAGTTGTCCGCGCTCCTCATAGTTGATGCGGTGCACATCGGGGTCATACCACACCTTCCGGCCGCCGAGCGTGGAGCGTCCGTGGCTCTTGAGTGTGATGCGGTGCACGCTCTTCTTGGTGAGCAGCACGCCGCGCACAGTGCGGTTTTTGATCTTCACCTCCGAGAAGTCCTTCTCGATGAAGATGTTCTGCCGGCGCTTGGTGGCATCGGGATCCACGGTGACCTTGATGATCTCCGCCTCGCCGTTGGCATTGGCGGAGAAATACATGATGCGCGAGAGCGGGCTGCCCGCCGTGAGGTCATACTCGCGGTCGCGTGTGATGCTGGTCACATTGAAGCGCTTGATGTAGCAGGGGCCTTTCTTTCCGTCGCGGTACACCACGTTGTAGATGGTTCGCACATCGTTTTTCTTGAACACCTGCACCCAGATGACGTTCTTGCCGACAAAGATCTTTTCGGCCACGCGCATGACCTTGTACTTGCCGTCGCGGTAGAAGATGATGATATCGTCGAGGTCAGAGCAGTTGCACACAAACTCGTCTTTCTTCAGTGCGGTGCCCACAAATCCGTCCTGTCGGTTGATGTAGAGCTTCTCGTTGGCTTCCACCACCTTTGCGGCCTCGATGGTGTCGAAGTTGCGGATCTCGGTGAGTCGCTGGTGGTCGGCGCCATAGGTCTGCTGCAGGTGTTCGTACCAGGCTATGGTGACATCGGTCATGTGTGCCAGGTCGTGGTCGATGCCTTTCATCTCGGCCTTTATCTTGGCGGCGAGCTGGTCGGCCTTGTCCTTGTTGTATTTCAGTATGCGCTGCATCTTTATCTCGAGCAGGCGCAGGTAGTCGTCGTCGGTGATGGGTCGGAGCAGCGAGTCCTTGAACTTCTCGAAGCGCTTGTCGAGGAACAGCAGCACAGCCTTCTGGTCGGCAGCCTGTTCGAAGGCTTTCTCCTTATACATCCGCTCCTCTATGAAGATGCGCTCGAGCGAGGCAAAGAAGAGCTGTTCGGCCAGTTCGCCGCGTCGTATCTCCAGTTCGCGGCGCAGCAGTCCCATGGTGCTGTCCACGCTGTGGCGCAGCACCTCGCCGATGGTGAGAAACTGCGGTTTGTCGTCCTCGATGATGCAGCAGTTGGGCGAGATGCTTATCTCGCAGTCGGTGAAGGCATAGAGGGCGTCGATGGCCTTGTCGGGCGACGTGCCCGGTGTCAGCTGCACCTGTATCTCCACGTTGCGGGCGGTGAGGTCGAGCACCTTGCGGGCCTTGATCTTGCCTTTCTCGATGGCTTTGGTGATCGACTCCTGCAGCGAGTCGGCAGTCTTGGTGTAGGGCACCTCGCGTATGACGAGTGTCTTGCTGTCGAGCTTCTCTATCTTGGCGCGGATGCGCACGCTGCCGCCGCGCTGTCCGTCGTTGTATTTCGACACATCGATGGCGCCACCCGTGGGGAAGTCGGGATAGAGGTGAAACTCCTCGCCGCGCAGATATTTCACGGCCGCCTCACATATCTCGTTGAAGTTGTGGGGCAGCACCCGGCTCGACAGTCCCACGGCAATGCCGTTGGCGCCCTGTGCCAGCAGCATCGGATACTTCACGGGCAGCGTGATGGGCTCCTTGTTGCGGCCGTCGTAGCTGAGCTGCCACGAGGTGGTCTTGGGGTTGAACACCGTCTCGAGGGCAAACTTCGACAGGCGCGCCTCTATGTATCGGGGTGCTGCCGCCGAGTCGCCGGTGAAGATGTTGCCCCAGTTGCCTTGGGTGTCGATGAGCAGGTCTTTCTGTCCCAGCTGCACCAGCGCGTCGTAGATGGAGGCGTCGCCGTGCGGGTGAAACTTCATGGTCTCGCCCACGATGTTGGCCACCTTGTTGTAGCGTCCGTCGTCCATGCGCTTCATGGTGTGCAGTATGCGGCGCTGCACGGGTTTCAGGCCGTCGCCTATGTGTGGCACGGCACGCTCCAGGATGACGTAGGAGGCATAGTCGAGAAACCAGTTCTTGTACATGCCCGACAGGTGGTGCACCGCCGAGGCGTCGAAGCGGTCGGCGGGCTTATAGTCGCTGTGGGTGTCAACGTCGAGGCTGTCGTCGGCGGCAGGACCGTCGGCGGCATCAGCGCCGTCGGCTGCCGTTGGTGTGCCGTTGGTGTCAAGACTGTCGTCGGTCTGCGGAGTATCGTTGTTGTTGAGTGTCTTGTCGTCGTCCATATCTGTAGGTTTGCATCCCAAGGTGGGGGTTATCTATGCAAAGTTACACATAAAAAATGGCAAACGGGACTTGTCGTGCCGTTTTTTTGGACTAAAAGCGCTTGTTTTCTGCCACATGTTTCCCGGCACAGACACCCCCGTAGGCACCCGACGGAGGGGACCATTGCGATTTTTCTTTTATTTTAACGCCCTCGAAGCCCTGTTATCGGCAGAAAAACAGTAACTTTGCAAAATATACGTTTTAATCATCACACAGACAGAAAATGGCAGAGGACAATTTCAAAAAGATTGTAAGTCACTGTAAGGAGTACGGTTTCGTGTTCCCGAGTTCAGACATTTACCCCGACGGCCTGGCTGCCGTCTACGACTACGGACCCAACGGCGTAGAGCTGAAGAACAACATCAAGAAATACTGGTGGGACTCCATGGTGCTGCTCCACAACAACATCATCGGCGTGGATGCCGCCATCTTCATGAACCCCACGGTGTGGAAGGCCAGCGGCCACGTGGATGCCTTCAACGACCCCCTCATCGACAACCGCGACTCGAAGAAGCGCTATCGTGCCGATGTGCTCATCGAGGAGCAGATTGCCAAGTATGAGGAGAAGATCGACAAGGAGGTGAAGAAGGCAGCCAAGCGCTTCGGCGACTCGTTTGACGAGGCAAAGTTCCGCGAGACCAACCCCCGCGTGCAGGAGCACCAGCAGAAGCGCGACGCCCTGCACCAGCGCTATGCTGAGGCCATGCAGGGTCCCGACCTGGAGGCTCTGAAGCAGATCATCGTCGACGAGGAGATCGTAGACCCCATCAGCGGCACCAAGAACTGGACCGACGTCAGACAGTTCAACCTGATGTTCTCCACCGAGTTTGGCTCCAATGCCAACGCCGCCAGCAAGGTGTATCTGCGCCCCGAGACGGCCCAGGGCATCTTCGTCAACTTCCTCAACGTGCAGAAGACCACCCGCCAGAAGCTGCCCTTCGGCATAGCCCAGATCGGCAAGGCTTTCCGCAACGAGATCGTGGCACGCCAGTTTGTGTTCCGCATGCGCGAGTTTGAGCAGATGGAGATGCAGTTCTTCTGCCAGCCGGGCACGGAGATGAAGTGGTTTGAATACTGGAAGAAGGCGCGTCTGGCCTGGCACAAGGCGCTGGGCATGGGCGACGACAACTATCGCTACCACGACCATGAGAAGCTGGCCTTCTATGCCAATGCCGCCACCGACATCGAGTTCCACATGCCGTTTGGCTTCAAGGAGGTGGAAGGCATCCACAGCCGCACCAACTACGACCTGTCTCAGCACGAGCAGTTCTCGGGCACGAAGATGCGCTACTTCGACCCCGACACCAACGAGAGCTATGTGCCCTACGACGTGGAGACATCCATCGGTGTGGACCGCATGTTCCTCAGCGTGATGTGCCACGCCTATAAGGAGGAGAAGCTCGACAACGGCACCGCCCGTGTGGTGCTCAGCCTGCCCGAGCCGCTGGCCCCCATCAAGTGTGCCGTGCTGCCGCTCGTCAACAAGGACGGTCTGCCCGAGAAGGCCCAGGAGATTGTGGACAGCCTGAAGTTCCACTTCACCACACACATCGAGGCCAAGGACTCCATCGGCAAGCGCTATCGCCGCCAGGATGCCATCGGCACCCCGTTCTGCGTCACCGTGGACGGCCAGACGCTCGAGGACGACACCGTCACCCTGCGCTACCGCGACAGCATGGAGCAGGAGCGTGTGCCCGTCAGCCAGCTGCGTGCCATCATCGAGGACCGTGTCAGCATCACCTCGGTGCTGAAGAAGCTCGACGAGGCCATCAAGCAGTTCTGATCCACGCCATCGTTTTACCCCCCTTTCAACAGGAGACAGAATGATCACACACACAACAAACCTCCGGGCTGCAGGTCTCAGGTGGGGCAAGGCCATCGTGGCGCTGCCCCTGCTGCTCTTCGCCCTGCTGCTGTTGCCCACCTCGTGCTCCGAGGAGAGCGATGACGTGGAGGAATATCCCAACTGGGAGAAGACCAACACCGACTACTGGAACACGCTTTATGCCGAGGCCACACAGCGCATAGCCGCTGGCGACACCTCTTGGAAGATCATCAAGAAGTGGAGCCTGGCCGACACGCTGCATGCTGCCAACACGCAGTATATCGTGGTGCAGGTGGTCAACGAGGGCACCGGCAGCGGCTGTCCGCTCTACACCGACTCGGTGCGCGTGCACTACACGGGTCATCTGCTGCCGTCAACGTCGTATGCCGACGGCTATCAGTTTGACACGTCGCTGACCAACGGCACCACCGAGGAGACGGCAGCTCCGGCACAGTTCCTCGTCAGCACGCTCACCGACGGCTTCGCCACCGCTCTGCAGCACATGCACATCGGCGACAAGTGGAAGGTCTACGTGCCTGCCGACCTGGGCTACGGCTCCACGGGCAGCGGCACCGCCATCCCCGGCTACTCGGTGCTCGTCTTCGACATCCAGCTGGTGTCCTACTACCGGGCCGGCACCGACGTGCCCGAGTTTCAGGCCAAGCGTCACTGGTTTTTCGAATAGGGGCCACATCCCCCTTCCCCACACACTGCAAGGCGGTGCATCTCCCGAACGGAGGTGCACCGCCTTTCTGTTTTTACTTTTCTTTTTGTCGGAAATACCCGACATTTTGACACTGCGCACCTTTTCCCGACCTTATTTTATTATATTTGCACACTGAAACAACCTATCCATTCAATACATATCTACTTATCACTTCTCTCTATGAACAAGACCCTATTCAGCCTCTGCCTGTCGCTGTCGCTGGCCACAGGCATGCAGGCCCAGCGCATACAGCAACCCCTGGGCCGCGGCGTGGTGGCCGTGCACCGCAGTGCAGAGCGCAGCGTCACCTCGGGCACCGAAGGCAACCTCGTGTCGTGGCGACGGCTGGCCCAGGAACCCGACACCACCCGCTACCGCGTGTATATGGACGGAACGCTCGTGACCGAGACGCAGGGCACCTGCTATGTGCCCTCGACGCTCAACAACGGCACCACCTTCCGCGTGGTGCCCGTCATTGGCGGCAAGGAGGATGAGACCACAGCCGGCTCGTTCACCTACGACACCAGCCGCCAGCCCTACTCCAACGCCTTCATGAACATCGACTTCGAGGGGGTGGTGTGCTCACCCGACAGCTTCGATGCCAAGTATGTATGGCCCGCCGACCTCGACGGCGACGGCGAGTATGAGTATGTGGTGGCACAGGTGAGCCGCGACCAGAGCCAGTGGAGCGACCGTGTGCAGGCCTACCGCGCCGACGGCACCTACCTCTGGACCATCGACATGGGCCGCAACGTGTGGATATGTGGCGGACAGAACGATCTTGTGGTGGCCTACGACATCAACTGCGACGGGCGTGCCGAGGTCATCGTCAAGAGTTCGGACATGACATGCTTTGCCGACGGCCGTTATGTCTTCGGCAAGACCACCCCCGACGTAGACGGCGACGGCATCAGCAACTACCTCACCAGCACCACCCGCAACCCGCCCTTCTACGTGTCGGTCCTCGACGGCATGACCGGCTGCGAGCTCACCTCGGCCGAGCTCGACTACTCGCAGGTGCACGACGGCGTGGACACCTACTCGCGCGACGGACGGCAAAACTACAAGTCGGACAACTACTACACCGAGTATGCCTCGCTCACCGGCCACTTCGCCATCACCTACGGCGACGGCCTGCACCCCATGCTCATGATGGAGTGTCTGGACCGCACCACCGACGGCACCCACCACAACTATGTCTTCGGTTTCTCCTACGACTGGACCGGCGCCCAGCCCGCCAACTGGCACCACAGCTACACCTGGAGCCGCAACGACAAGACCCCCTGGCCCGCCGAGTTCCACCAGTTGCGTGTGGCCGATGTCGACGGCGACGGCATCGACGAGATGCTCGAGGGCGGCTACGGCGTCAACCCGCAGAAAGACATGGTGTTCAGTGCCGGCATCGGCCACGGCGACCGCTTCCGCGTGAGCGACCTCGACCCCGACCGTCCCGGTCTGGAGGTCTTCGCCATCCAGCAGTCGGCCCTGCTGGGACAGGTGGTCTACGATGCTGCCACCGGCGAACACCTGCACGAGTGGTATCTGCCGTCGGTCTACGACGTGGGGCGCGGCGAGTGTATGGATGTGGACAGCACACACCGCGGCTACGAGGTCTACAGCCTTGTGGGCACACTGTGCGACATACACGGCAACGTCATCAGCAACGACCCCTCCTACCCCTACGAGGGCATCTGGTGGGACGGTCTGCTCGACCGCGAGGTGATGAACTCCCCTGGCGGCAGCGGCTACTCGTCGAACGCCATGGTGACCAAGTACAACGGCGCCCGCCTCTGCGAGATGTCGCAGGAGAGCAGCTGGGCCACCCATGAGGGCTGGGCCGCCCGCGCCGCCTTCTGGGGCGACATCATGGGCGACTGGCGCGAGGAGGTCATCCTGCTCAAGAACCCCGGCGGCCGCAACATGGGCCTCGTGGGCTACTCCACCAACCTCCCCACCTCTTACAGCATGTACTGCCTGCAGGAAGACCCCCACTACCGGCTCGACTGCACCACACGCGGCTACTACCAGACGCCCAACACCGGTTTCTACCTGGGCTTCGGCATGCCGGCACCGCCCCTGCCGCCCGTCATGCGCACCGACCTGCGCTGGGCCGCCGGCAACAGCTGGGATGCGGCATCAGCCAACTTCAAGACCTTCGACCTCTCGCAAGCCACAGCCTTCAAGGATGGCATGAGCGTGCTCTTCGACATCTCGGGCGACACCACACGCGTCATCGCCCTCAACGACTCGGTGGCTCCCGCCGCCACCTATCTCATGCCTCCCGTGGGCCACACCTACCGCATCGGCGGCAAGGGCTCCATCGGCGGCAAGGGTGAGGTGTGGAAGTCGGAGCGTGGCCATGCGGTCATCGATGCCGACATCACCACCACCGGCCGCACCGTGGTCAGCGACGGCGAGCTGACGGTCAACGGCACCATCAGCGGTCCGCTGGCCCTGATGGCCAAGGGCACGCTCTCCGGCAACGCCGTGCTCGGCGGCAAGGTGACCTTCGAGGGCGCACTCAACTATGCCGGCTGCCGCCTCATCCCCACCGACAGCATCGTCATGCTGCAGAGCACGCAGTTCGACAAGCCCGTGCACATCGTCTGCCAGTTTGGCGGCGGCACATCATCGCAGGTGCGCATCCACGGCGACGCCACCGTCAGCGACACGCTGACCTTCGCCATCCAGGCCCCGTCATACCTCAACACCGACATCTGCGGCCGCTACCTGCTGCTCCATGCCGACGGCACGCTCTCGGCCGATGCCTCGCTGCTCAAGACCCGACAGCTCGAGGGCCTGCCCTATAGCTTCGAGGTGACCGACCACGACATCACGCTCGTCATCGACGCCACACGCAAACCGGCCACCGGCGTGGTGTGGCAGGGCACCGAGGACGGCTCCTGGGACTACAAGACCCGAAACTTCGCCTGCGGCGGAGAGGCATCGGCCTTCGTGCAGAACGATGCCGTGGTGTTCGACGACAATGCCGCCGTGCGCTCGCTCACCGTCAGCGAGGCCATCGTGCAGCAGGGCATGACCTTCGACTTCGACAACGGCACCTACACCGTCGGCGGCACCGGCAACCTGGCCGGCACCGGCGACCTGGTGAAGAGCGGACGCGGCGAGCTCATCATGAACCTCGGCAGCAACACCTACACCGGCAAGACCATCATCCGCGGCGGCACCCTCACCGTCACCAATCTCATGCCCGGCGGCAACGCCAGTTCGCTGGGTGCCTCCACGGCCGATGCCGCCAACCTCGTCATCGAGGGCGGCACGCTGAAGGTCAAGGCGCAGTCGACCTCCACCGACCGCAACATCCAGATTGCCGACACCGCCACGCTCCACATTGCCTCTGGCGCCACCTCGCTCAACGGCCGTGTCATAGGCAGCAAGGGCACACTCGTCAAGGCCGGCAGCGGCCAGCTCAACATCAACTATGGCGGACTCTATCAGGTGAAGTCGCTCATCATGCGCGGAGGCACCATCGCCCAGGGCGCATGGAACGCCACCTTCGGCACCGTGCCCACCCTCGTCGACGGCAACAGCACATGGCAGATGATAGCCAACAAGACATCGTCGACAGCCCCGACCTACCAGCTGCAGACCACCATCGCCACCGGCAAGCGGCTCACCATCAACGGTGCGTTCCGCTGCACCGTGGCCGGCAAGTTCATGGGCGACGGCAACCTCACCATCAGCTCGGGCGGCGCACGCTGCGACATCTCGTCGGACTTCTCGCAGTTCGACGGCACGCTGACGCTCACGGGCAGTGAGGCGCGCCTGACACCCACCGTCACCAACATGAGCCGCCTGACGCTGCAGCTCGGCAACGGCAACCTCCTCTGCCACATGCGTGCCGGCAACAAGGATGCCGTGGCCGCCCCGCTCACCGTGGGTGCGCTGGCCGACGCCACCACCGCCGACGGCACCGCACAGTTTGGCGCTGCCGGCGAAGCCTACACCGTGGGCACCAACAACCTCAGCAGTTCCTACGGCGGCCTGCTCACGGCAGCCTCGGTCACCAAGAAGGGTCTGGGCACCCTGACGCTCACCGGCACCGGCAGCACCAGCGCCATCAATGTCGACGGCGGCCAACTGCTCATCCGCAACTCGTCGGGCAATGCCACATCGGGCCTCATCACCGTCAGCGACACGCTGCGCCTGCAGGGCCAGACGGCCCAGGTGAAACTGGCGCGCGGCGGTGTGCTCACCTCGGGCATACTCATGACATCCACCGGGCGCGCCACCATCTCTGGCAACCTCACCGGCGGTCGCGGCGTGCTGCTCATCAAGGCACGTTCCGCCAACAGCTGCGACAAGTTCAACGTCAAGGGCACGCTGACGCTCAGCGGCGACACCCTGCGCATACGACCGCTTGTCGACAACTTCATGACAGCCGGGCAGACCATGAAGATCTTCACGGGCAATGTGCCGGCAGCCGGCAGCACATGGGTCATCGACTGTCCGGGCTATACGTTCGACGACAGCATGCTCACCACCGACGGCACGCTGACACTGGTCTCCAGCACGACCATAGATGCTGTCAGCACCGACGGCACCGCCACCGTCTACACCACCGACGGACAACTCGTGGGCCGCGGCCTCAGCGCCGCCGACATGGAGCGTCTGCCCAGCGGCATCTATATCGTCAACGGAAAGAAAGTGGGCGTGCGCCACTGACATATCGAACACCATAAAAAAAAATAAAGAAGCGTTATGACCATTCATCATCTTTTTGCATCGCTCACCCTGCTGACATGTCTGCACGCCGCTGCTCCCTGCGCGGCCCAGCAGATGCCTGCCATAGAGTGGGATGCACGCAGCCTGTCAGTGGGCGGCCACCGCGTGGTGCCCGTCATGGGCGAGATACACTATTCGCGCCTGCCGGCTGACGAGTGGGCCGGCGCCATCCGCCAGATGAAGCAGGGCGGCGTGACGATCATCGCCACCTACGTCTTCTGGAACCACATCGAGGAGGTCGAGGGACAATACGACTGGAGCGGCCAGCGCAACCTGCGCCGTTTCCTGGAGTGCTGCCAGGCCGAGCACATGCCTGTGGTGCTGCGCATCGGTCCCTTCTGCCATGGCGAGGTGCGCTGCGGCGGCATACCCGACT
This sequence comes from Bacteroidaceae bacterium, assembly GCA_963592505.1. GTDB lineage: Bacteria > Bacteroidota > Bacteroidia > Bacteroidales > Bacteroidaceae > Prevotella. The sequence goes on along the minus strand of CAVAXH010000011.1, from coordinate 451 downwards.
GGGCGCTGCAGCGCGTGAAGAAGACACGCACCGAGAGCCGCGAGTGGCTCACGCTGGCCGAGCGGCTCTACCGCCAGGTGTTCACACAGATCGAAGGTCTGCAGTGGAAAGACGGCGGACCGGTGATAGCCTGCCAGTTTGACAACGAGTATCGCGGACGTGCCGAGTATCTGCTGGCCCTGAAGAAGATTGCCCAGCGCATAGGCTTCGACCTGCCGTTCTACACACGCACAGGATGGCCCGACCTGAGCACCCCCGTGCCCTACGGCGAGCTGCTGCCGCTCTACGGCGACTATGCCGACGGCTTCTGGGAGCGCAGTGTGAAGGCCGGTGCCGGCAACTACTGGCGCGCCTTCTTCTTCCAGCCCTCGCGCGACCATCAGGCCATCGCCACCGAGCAGCTCAGCTATGCGCCCACCGCCACGGGCGGCAGCGCGGAGGCGGCACAGAC
>CAVAXH010000010.1:0-32680 GCA_963592505.1 Bacteroidaceae bacterium | reverse complement strand
CGCGGCAGCTGTTCGGACAGCAGCGCTATGAGCGCTTCGCCGAGGCCATGCGCCTCACACCGCAGACCACCATACGCCTGAACCCGTTCAAACCGATGGCCGCCGGCGACGATGGCGCGGGACTGCAGCCGGTGGCCTGGTGCAGCGAGGGCCGCCAGCTCAAGAGCCGACCCGACTTCACGTTTGACCCACTGCTGCATGCGGGTGTGTACTATGTGCAGGAGTCGTCGTCGATGTTTGTGCACCACGTGGTGAAGCAACTGGTGAAGCGCCCTGTCACCGCACTCGACCTGTGTGCGGCACCGGGCGGAAAGACCACCGCACTGCGCGCCGCGCTGCCCGAGGGGAGCGTGGTGGTGGCCAACGAACCGATGAAGGTGCGGGCCTCGATACTCTCGGAGAACGTGCAGAAACAGGGGCATCCCGACATGCTGGTCACCAACAACTTCCCGCGCGACTTCCGCAAGGCCGCACTGAGGTTCGACCTCATCGTGGCCGACGTGCCGTGCTCGGGCGAGGGCATGTTTCGCAAGGACCCGCAGGCCATCAGCGAGTGGAGCCCGCAGAACGTGGAGAAATGTGCAGCGCTGCAGCGCTCCATCATCGAGGACATCTGGCCCTGCCTGAAGCCGGGCGGACTGCTTGTCTACTCTACATGTACCTACAACGAGCACGAGGACGAGGAGAACATCTGCTGGATCATCGACCAGCTGGGGGCCGCGCCCGTGGCCGTGACGGTCGGCAGCGACTGGGGCATCACCGCACCGCTGACCACCCCGCTGGCAGCGGCCTCGGCAGTGGCGCCCGCCACCGACAGTGCCGCTCCCGGCACCACGGCGCTGGCTGCCTGCCGCTTCATCCCCGGACAGACGCCGGGCGAGGGCATCTTCATGGCGGTGCTGCAGAAGCCGCAGGAGGAGGCCGACGACGAACAGCCGGCGGCGCACAAGAAGAAAAACAAGCAGAGGGGCGCTCACGCCAAGCCGAGCGTGTTTGCTCCGGTGGCCGCGCAATGGCTCAAGGACGACGGCTGTGACGCGGCCGACGGCACGGCATGGACCGTGGTGGAGACACCGGCAGCGGTGCGCGCCATCCCCACCCGATGGCTGCCGCTCTACGAGGCTGCGGCCAAGGCGCTCCACGTGATACACGCCGGCGTGACGCTGGGCACGCCCAAGGGCCGGCAACTGGTGCCGGCGGCGTCGCTGGCGTTGTCGACAGCGCTCTGCAGGGAGGCGTTTGTGCAGGTGGAGATCAGCTGGCAACAGGCCATACAGTATCTGCGGAAGGAGGCCATCTGCCTGCCGCCCGACACACCGCAGGGCTTCGTGCTGCTCACCTACCGCGGACAGACGCTGGGCTTCTGCAAGAACCTGGGCAACAGGGCCAACAACCTGCATCCGCAGGAGTGGAAGATAAAGACCACGCATCTGCCCGACCAACCCGTCAGCGCCCTATGACCATCGCGCTCATCGCTGCCGTGGCACGCAACGGGGCCATAGGATGCCGCGGACGCCTGCCCTGGTCGTTGCCCGAAGACCTGGCTCACTTCAAGGCGCTGACCATGGGCCACCCCATCGTGATGGGCCGCCGCACCTTCCTGTCGCTGCCGCACGGGGCACTGCCCGGCCGCCGCAACATCGTGGTGAGCAGGTCCACGGACCGCCTGCCGGGATGCGAGGTCTACCCCTCGCTGGAGAGCGCACTCGAGGCGTGCGGTCGACCGACATGTGCCGGCATGGGCTCTGCCTCAGACGCTGGCACCGGTGTGGGCACCGGTGCCGCACAAGACGACACCGTGTTTGTCATCGGGGGCGCGAGCATCTACCGGCAAACCATCGGCCTGGCATCGGTGATGCACATCACGCTGGTGGACTGCATGCCGCAGGGTGCCGATGCCTTCTTCCCCGAGATAGACCCGGGCCGTTGGAGGGAAACAAAAAAAGAGAAGCACTCCGGCTTCTCCTTTATTACTTACACGAGTTTGTGATTTAATCGTTATTTACCCGCCGATTGACGGGTTAGGCCGCGTGGGAGCGACATCATGGAGCCGCGTGGGAGGACTTATACGCTCCCCATTGCGCCCACAGGCGCCACACGCATCAATCCTCAGCTGCCGGCTCTGCATCAACGACGGGGCCGTCCATCTGGCACACGGGCAACTGGCGGTCGATGACGGCATTGAAGCTGACGATCGTCTCGCTGCGCGAGAGACCCAGCGGCTGCAGCTTGTCGTGGATGATGTTGAGCAGGTGATGGTTGTTGCGGGCGTAGATCTTGATGAACATGTCGTAGCCGCCGGTGGTGTAGTGACACTCGGTGACCTCGGGGATGGCACGCAACTTCTCCACCACAGCATCAAACTCACTGGGATCCTTCAGGTAAAGACCCACATAAGCACATGTCTCATAGCCGATCTTCTCGGGGTCGATGATAAACTGCGAGCCCTTCAAGATGCCAGCTGCCGTGAGCTTCTGAATACGCTGGTGAATGGCGGCGCCACTCACATTACAGACCCGCGCCACCTCGAGGAACGGGATACGTGCATCGGCAGAAATGAGTTTCAGAATCTTTCCGTCGAGTGCATCCAAACGATGATTTGCCATTTTTGTTATTTTAGTTATGGTGCAAAGATAACAATTAATATTTTACACCACAACTTTTTTATGTAAATTTACGTCAAACTGACATGCGCATTTGTTCTTTTTTCTACAAATATGCACCGCGCGCCATTTTCTACACAAAAAAAAGCAGGCACCTCTCTTGCCGTCATTCCTATTCGCCGTCGTTTGCCTCCGTGGCCGAATAGCTGATGCGGAGGGCCTTGGCGCGGCGGAGCCCCAGGCGCACCTCATTGATGAGTCCGACGGGGGTGTGGCGATCGGCCTTGATGGAGACGGTCATCTGCTGCTGGTCGGCAGGCGTCATGCGGGCTCGGTCGGCACTGATGTAGTCGGCCACCTCGGCGGGAGACACAAACTTGTCGTTGAGCTGGATGCGCATGTCACGACCCGACGGACGGCCCTGCCCATCTGCCGGACGGCCAATGTAGACATAGCTCACCGCCGACTTCTTGGTCAGACGGGTGAGCTGTGTGCCCTGCGGCACCTGATAGCGCACGCGGACAGCCACCTTCTGCATGTGGGTGACCACCATGAAGAAGAACAGCACGGTGAAGATGAGGTCGGGCAGCGAGGCGGCGTTGAGCCCCGGCACGGCATACTTGTGCGGCTTGATGATGCTCATGGGCGTGCCTCCTCTCCGCTTTCCGGCGTGCCGACGGGGCCGGGGGCTGCCGTCTGGCCGTAGTCCTCGGCTATGCGCTGGGGCACCGCCTCACGCACGCGGTCGCGCTGGGCCTCGCTGAGGCGGCCGTAGGGCTTGCCGAAGGTCTTGCGTGCCGCCTCGTCGCGCAGGCGGGCATAGGCCTTGACCAGTTGGTTTTGCAGTTGGAAATAGGTGTCGTAGTCGGCCTCGGGCGCGGCCTCCACCTTGATGAGGTGCTTGCGGCCCACACGCCGCACGAAGTCTTCGGCCACAGGGCCTACGCTGCCGACGGCCATCGCCTTGCCGTCGACGAGCAGGCGGTTGTCGGCCGTGACGGCAATGGTCAGCAGGGTGCCACGCTCCACCTGCGACAGCTGCTGCTCCTGCTTGTCGGGCGGCGGCAGCTGGCGCGACAGACCCTTGTCGACATCCATGTTGGTCGTCACGAGAAAGAAGATGAGCAACATAAACGAGATGTCGGCCGTGGACGTGGTGTTGAGTCCGGGCATGTCGTGTCTACGCCTGGCGAACATGCTTGCTCCTCCGTATGTATTTGGTGGCACCATAGAGCATGGCACCGACGGCAACGGCCATCAGCACCAGCGATGTCACGATGAGCATGTCGGCAGCCTTCAACCAGAAGGCATCGGCATACTCCACACCATTGACAGACATAGGGGCCGACGAGCCCAGCGCAAAGGTAAGCACGAGCAGCAGCACAGTGCCCCAGAGCACGGCGCGCCCGATCTTCTTCACAGGCACATTGTTCTCGCAGGCCTCGCTCTTGCCGCTTGTCCTAACCGCACGCACCATCGACCACACGCCGCAGCACACGGCGCCCGCCGTCAGCAGTTCCATAAACACGATGAGCACATCGGTGAAGAGCGGGGCCGTGAAGTTGGGGTCTTCGTCGTAGAGCCGGTCGAAGCCTACAAGCCAGAACAGGGCAAACAGCACAGCCGCAACGGCTATGAGCACGCCGAGCACCTTCGACGACAAACGGTCGGGGGCCTGACGGCGCCAACGGGCGAGGATGGTCTTCATTGGCGGGTGAGTTTATATTTCATCATCGAGTCGAGCAGGGTGATGGCCGACTCCTCCATCTGGGCCGTCAGATGGTCGATCTTCGAGAGAATGTAGTTGTAGAACACCTGCAGGATCAGCGCCACGATGATGCCGAAGATGGTGGTGATGAGCGCCACCTTCATGCCGGCAGCCACGATGGTGGGACTGATGTCGCCTGCGGTCTGTATCTGGTCGAAGGCCATCACCATGCCGATCACCGTGCCGAGGAAACCGAGCGACGGGGCCATCGCTATGAAGAGCGTGATCCACGAACAACCGCGCTCGAGGTTGGCGCTCTGCACCGCTCCGTAGCTCACGATGCTGCGCTCCACACTCTCCATCGACTCGCCGATGCGGTCGAGGCCCTGATAGCAGATGGAGGCCACCGGACCGCGTGTGTCGCGACACTGGGCCTTGGCTCCCTCTACGTCGCCGGCCTGGATCTTGGCGTCGAGGTCGTGCATGAACTTCTTGGCATTGATCTCCGAGAGACTGAGGTAGATGATGCGCTCTATGCAGAAGGCAAGGCCCAGCACCAGCGCCAGCGCCACCAGCGACATGAAGCCGGCATTACCCTCAATGAACTTGGTCTTCAGCGCCTTGTGGAACCCCACTTCCTCCTCCACGGGGGCCAGCGCCGTGTCGGCAGCGGCCGTCATCTCGTCGGCCAACGCCTCGTTGGCCATGCTGTCCTGTAACGTTTCGGCTGCCGTGCTGTCCACCGTCGTCGGCGGCGCGGACACAGCATGGCCAGCGGCAGGCACAGCGCCTGTCGGGAGAGCCGAAAAAACAAATACCAGGGATATGACGAGATATGCAATTTTCTTTTTCATCTTCATTTATATTAAAGGCGATTGCGAAAAAACACCAGCCTTTGTCAGAATGTCACATGTTTCAACGAAACGCGGAGAGGACGGGATTCGAACCCGTGAACCGCTTTAGGCGGTTACACGCTTTCCAGGCGTGCCTCTTCAACCACTCGAGCACCTCTCCTTATGTGTATGAACCTGCAAATCTCATTTGCGCGTGCAAAGATACGCCATTCAGACATAACGAACGAAGAAACGCTGCGACTTTTAAGGATATTTAATGATTTACGGTCAGCCGACGGCCACGGTCTCCGCACCGAAGACGCGCGCCACATTGTCGTTGGTGGCACGGGCAAACGTCTCGGGCGCCACGCCGTAGCTCTGCGCCAGGGTCAGCAGCACCTCGCGCACAAAGGCGCTCTCGTTGCGCTCGCCGCGGTGGGGCACAGGGGCCATGTAGGGACTGTCGGTCTCGAGCACGATGCGGTCCATGGGCACCACGGCCGGCAGGTCCTCGCGCAGATGACTGCTCTTGAACGTCGACACGCCGCCCACGCCCAGCACGAAGCGCTCAAAGGTGAGCAGTTCGGCGGCCTCCTGGCGGTTGCCCGTGAAGCAGTGGAACACGCCGCCCGGCAGATCGGCCTCGTAGCGGCGCAGCACACGCACCATCTCGTTCTGCGCCTTGCGGCAGTGGATCATCAGCGGCAGCCGCGTGCTCACCGACCACTGCACCTGCTGCTCGAAAGCCTCAAGCTGTTCGGCCTCATACTCGCGGCTCCAATAGAAGTCGAGCCCCACCTCGCCAATGGCGATGAAGCGGCCGGCGGCAGCCTCGCCAGCGGCCTCGGAGCAGTCGGCGGCAGCCTCGGAGCGGTCGGCCTCGAGGAGCGCATGGAGCTCGGCCAGCTGCTCCTGCCAGTCGGCCTTAACCTCCTCGGGATGGAGGCCCACCATCGGGTAAGCATAGCCGGGATAGGCCCGGCTGAGCGCCCTGACGGCATGCGTGGTCTTCACGTCGATGGCGGGCAGGAAGACCTTATACACCCCGGCAGCCTTCGCGCGGCCGATGACCTCAGCGCGGTCGTCGGCAAACTCCTCGCCGTCGAGGTGGGTGTGGGTGTCTATAATGTTGATCATCATCTTAGTATTGCCGTTTCATCATCCGCTGGGCATACTGCTGCAGCTGCTGCTTGCGCTCGGGAGCCACGCTCACTGCATCAAGGTAGCGCTTGCTCTGCTCGAAGTAATAGGCTATGCGCTCCTGCGCCATCTTGTCGACACCTATCTCATTATAGAGACGGGTCACGGCCTCCACCTTCTCCTGGCGGTCGAAGGCAGTGGCGGCGATCCAGCGCTTCAGCTCGGCAGCCTGCGCGGCATCGGCATGGGCCAGGGCGTTGATGAGCATGTAGGTCTTCTTGTTCGACGTGATGTCGCCGCCGATGGCCTTGCCGAAGACGCGGCTGTCGCCATAGACGTCGAGATAGTCGTCCTGCAACTGGAAGGCCAGACCGATCTGCTCGCCAAACTTATAGAGGTTGGCGGCATCCTCTGCCGAGGCATCGGCCATGATGGCTCCGATCTTCAGCGCACATGCCAGCAGCACGCTGGTCTTGAGGCGGATCATCTCGATATACTCGGCCTCGGTGACATCATCGCGCGTCTCAAACTCCATGTCCATCTGCTGGCCTTCGCCAATCTCCAGCGCCGTCTCCGTGAACGTGTCGAGCACCGGCTGCAGCTTGTCGGTAAGGCCGTTCATCATGCGCTGATAGGACAGCACGAGCATCGAGTCGCCCGAGAGCACGGCCGTGTTGGCATTCCAGCGCTTGTGCACGGTCTCGTGGCCACGCCGCATGTCGGCATTGTCCATCAGGTCGTCGTGCAGCAGGGTGTAGTTGTGGTAGGTCTCCAGGCCCACAGCCTGCATCAGGATCGTCTCGGGGTCTTCCCTAAACAGGTTGTAGGACAGCAGCATCAGCGTGGGACGTATGCGCTTGCCCCCCATCGAGAGGGTGTATCTCACGGGGTCGTAGAGGCTCTTCGGACGGCGGTCGTAGGGCAGACGGTCCAGAAAAGCATTGACCTTGTCCAACAGTTCTTCGGCAGTAAACATCATCGTAGTATCTTTATTGTGTATTGGTTCTCATAATTGGAAATTCACGGGCACGGCAACCATCGTGCGGCAGGGCTTCTCGTCCATGAGGCCGGGCTTCCAGCGGGGCATCATGCGGATGACACGCAGCGCCTCGCGGTCGAGCACGGGGTCGCACGACTTTTCGATCTTCGGGTTGGCTATGCTGCCGTCCTTGTTGACCAGGAACGACACGACCACCTTGCCCTGTATCTTGCGGTCGCGGGCATAAGCGGGATATTTCAGGTTGCGCGTCAGCCACTTCATAAACTCCACCATGCCGCCGGGAAACTCGGGCAGCTGCTCCACGGTGCGGAGCACGTCGCCGTCGGCGGCCACAGGGGTCTGCGGCAGGGCCTCGGTGACCGTGGCGTCGGGCTGCACCCCTTCGCCGTCGCCAATGACAAGTTCACTCGTCACGGCAGCGATCTTCTCGCTGGCGTCGGGGGCGGCATCGGCCTCCTCCACCTTGGCGGTGACAGCCTTGGAGGCTGGGGCCGGGGCGGCAGATATCATGTCGTGTGTGTCGACGGCCGGCAGGAGGGCTATGTCTTCGGCCAGATCGTCGGGCAGCAGGTCGTCGCCGGCATCGCTGCCCGGACGCACCGTGTACTCCATCGCGACAAAGAACAACGACAGCGAGACAATGAGGCCGAGCAGGAAGAACCCCGTCCGTCGACGCTCAAGGTCTGCACCGATGTTTTTTTTGATTTCCATGAACAAAACAATATTCTTTCCCGACAAGCGTTATTTATGTGATAACGGTTGTGCAAATTTACTGTAAATATTGAAAAAAGCCGTATCTTTGCCAAATAATTAGAGAATTTAAATGAAAAAATCGGTTTTTGCCCTGCTGTTAACACTTTCGTCGCTGAGCGCTCAGGCGCAGGACGAGAGCCAGACGGCTTACAATTTTCTCCGATTGCCCGTCAGTGCCCATGCCGCTGCCCTGGGCGGCGACAACATCTCGCTCATCGAGGACGACGAGACGATGATCTTCCACAACCCGGCGCTGCTGGCGTCGGTCACCGACAAGACCATCAACCTCAACTACATGAGCTATATGTCGGGGGTCAACACGGCCAGCGCAGCCTTCAACCGCACGGTGAAGGAGCGGGCCTCGTGGGCCGTCAGCGGACAATATATCGACTACGGAAAGATGAAGGAAACCGATGCAAACAATGTGCAGACGGGCGAGTTTGCAGCTCGCGACATTGCAATGGCCGGCTACTTCTCGTATATGCTGACCGACCGCCTGGCAGGCGGCATCAGCGCCAAGCTGCTCACGTCGTTCATCGGCGACTACTCGTCGGTGGGGTTCGGCGTGGACCTCGGACTGAACTATTTTGACGACAAGCACAACTGGTCGGTGTCGCTCGTGGCAAAGAATCTGGGCGGACAGCTCAAGGCCTACAACGACGACTACGACAAGATGCCGCTTGACGTGCAGCTCGGCGTGTCGAAAGAGCTGGGGCGCCTGCCGCTGCGCCTGCATGCCACGCTCGTGGACCTCAACCATCCGAAGTATAAGTTTATCAACCACCTGGCCGTGGGTGCCGACTTCCTGCTCTCCGAACAGATATGGATCGGCGGCGGCTACAACTTCCGACGGGCCAACGAGATGAAGATTCAGTCGGCCGACGGAGAGAGCAGCCACGGCGCCGGACTGTCGCTGGGCGCCGGACTGAACCTGAACCGCTTCAAGCTCAACGTGGCCTACGGCAAATACCACGTCTCGAGCAGTTCGCTCATCATCAACGCGGCATACACACTGTAAGAAAAACAACCATCAGATATGAAAAAGATTACTATCGCCATCGACGGCTTCTCGTCGTGCGGCAAAAGCACCATGGCCAAAGACCTGGCACGCCGCATAGGCTACATCTATGTGGACACCGGTGCCATGTATCGCTCGGTGACTCTCTTCGCCCTGCAACACCATCTCTTCGCCGACGACGGCTCCGTGAAGACCGAACAGCTCCAGCAGCTCATGCCCGACGTGCACATCACCTTCTGCCTCAACGCCGAGACCGGACGCCCCGACACCTACCTCAACGGCGTGTGCGTGGAGAGCGACATTCGCGGCATGGAGGTCAGCTCGCACGTCAGCCAGATAGCTGCCATACCCTTTGTGCGCGAGGCACTCGTGGCACAGCAGCAAAGCATGGGACAGAGCAAGGGCATCGTGATGGACGGACGCGACATCGGCACCACGGTGTTCCCCGACGCCGAACTGAAGATCTTCGTCACGGCCTCTGCCGAGGTGCGCGCACAGCGCCGCTACGACGAGCTGAAGGCCAAAGGCAGCAATCCCAGCATGGAAGAGATCCTGCAGAACGTGCAGCAGCGCGACTACATCGACACCCACCGCGAGGTGTCGCCCCTGCGCCGTGCCGACGACGCCGTGGAGCTCGACAACTCGTACCTCACCATCGACGAGCAGAACGCTTGGCTCATGCAGCAGTATGAGCAAGCTGCCCAATAAGCCCCTCACCGACTGCAGGCAGCAAGCCGGCCAATACCCCCCCCTCGCCGGCTGCAAGCAAAAACAAAAAGAGCGCTCAAGGGTGAAGGGGATATTTGAGAGGGGTGAGGGCCGTTCACAAGCGCCCCACCCTCTTTATCACTGCGTTTACTTCTTTATGCGTGTGGCCTTCACGAAGTAGGCCATCAGCATGACGTAAGCCAAGAGCGAGACAGCCTCCGAACGGGGATCCTGCCACCACGCATCGGCCACAGAGCACTCGACGCCGGCAAACTTCATCAGGGCCGACACCACACCCATCAGCGCACCACCGGCAATGAAGCCGCTGGCGATGAGCGTGCCCTTGTCCACACGGGCCTTGTTTTCGGCGGCATTGGCCGAACGGCTACCCACAAACCAGTTGAGCGCACCACCCACGAGCAGCGGCAGGTTGAGCTGGATGGGAATAAACATGCCGAGGGCAAAGGCCAGCGACGACACCTTGCAGCGGTCGAGCACCAGCGCGATGACAGCACCGATGCCATAGAGCAGCCAAGGTGCTCCCTGCCCGCTCATCAGCGGCGAGATGACGGCAGCCATAGCGTGGGCCTGCGGAGCAGCCAGGGCGTCGCCCTTGAAGCCATAGGTCTCATTGAGCAGGATCATCACGCCGGCAACCGTGGCGGCAGACACCACCGTGCCCAGAAACTTCCAGCCCTCCTGCTTCTTGGGCGTGGTGCCGAGCCAGTAGCCTATCTTCAGGTCGGTGATGAACGAACCGGCCATCGACAGGGCCGTGCACACCACACCGCCCATGAGCAGGGCGGCCAGCATGCCGGCATTGCCCTTCAGGCCCACGGCCACCATCACCACAGAGGCCAGGATGAGCGTCATCAGCGTCATGCCCGACACAGGGTTGCTGCCCACAATGGCGATGGCATTGGCAGCCACCGTGGTGAAGAGGAAGGCGATGACGGCCACGAGGAGCACAGCCACCGTGGCGTGAAGCAGGTTGAAGTTCATCACGCCCAGGAAGAAGAAGGCGTAGATGACGAGCAGCGTCAGCACACTGCCGATGGCAATGATCTTAAACGAGATGTCGCGCTGGGTGCGCTGCACCTCGGCCGAGTCGGGGCTCTTGCCCTTCATCTCGCGGGCAGCCAGCGACACCGCACTCTTGATGATGCCCCAGCTCTTCACGATGCCGATGATGCCGGCCATGGCGATGGCACCGATGCCCATGCTGCGGGCATACTGAGTGAAGATGTCTTCAGGACTCATGTCGCCCACGGCCGTCACGACCGACGGGTCCCACTGGTTGAGCACCGTGTGGGGGAAGAGCACAGCCATCAGCGGCACGATGATCCACCACACAAACACCGAACCGGCACAGATGATGGCAGCATACTTCAGACCGATGATGTAGCCGAGGCCCAGGACGGCGGCTCCGGTGTTGACCTTCAGCACCAGCTTGGCCTTGTCGGCCAGATCCTGACCGAGCCCTATCATGCGCGAGGTGACATTCTCGTTCCACCACCCGAAGGTGGCCACGATGAAGTCGTAGGCTCCACCCACCAGACCGGCCACCAGCAGCGGCTTGGCCTGCGAGCTGCCCTCGCCGCCCGACACCAGCACCTGCGTGGTGGCTGTGGCCTCGGGGAAGGGATACTTGCCGTGCATGTCCTTCACAAAATACTTGCGGAAGGGAATGAGAAACAGGATGCCCAGGATGCCTCCCAGGGCAGCGGCAATGAAGATCTTCAGGAAGTCGGCCTGCAGGTCGAGCATGTAGATGGCCGGCATGACAAATATGCCACCGGCGACGACAGCGCCCGAGCAGGCTCCGATGCTCTGGATGATGACGTTCTCGCCCAGCGCGTTCTTGCGGTGTGTGGCCGTAGAGAGGCCGATGGCGATGATGGCGATGGGGATGGCGGCTTCGAAGACCTGTCCCACCTTCAGTCCGAGGTAAGCGGCGGCAGCCGAGAACAGCACCACCATCACCAGGCCCCACGTGACCGACCAGGGTGTCACCTCGCGGTAGGTCTTGTCGGCGCTCATGAGCGGCTCATAGGTCTCGCCGTCCTTCAGCTCGCGAAAAGCGTTCTCGGGCAGTCCGACCGTCTGTGTTTCTTTTTCTTTGTCCATTACTGATTGAATTGTTGCTGTGAATAGTTTTGCGTACAAAGTTAATGAAAAACTGACGAACGGCACGTTTCTTTTGTCCTTTTGTTACGATATGCGACCAAAAAGAAGCCCGGCATGCGTCTTTGCATGTCGGGCTCTCTCTTTCTTTGCAAGCTTGACTAGTTGCTGAATGTCAGGCGGCCGTCGGCCACACCGATCAGGATGGGCTTCTCGCGCACCACCTGCTCGGCCAGTATCTTCCGGCTCAGGCCGTTGAGCACGTTGTCCTGCACGGCACGTTTCACAGGACGTGCACCAAACTCGGGATCATAGCCCACCTCGGCCAGCCACCCGATGGCTTCGGGGGTCCACTGCAGGTCGAAGCCCTGCGGTTCGAGCATCGCCTTCACGCGGTTCATCTGCAGCGTCACCACGCTGGCTATCTGCTCCTTGGTGAGCGGCAGGAACATGATGATGTCGTCGATGCGGTTGAGGAACTCCGGACGGATGGTCTTCTTCAGCATGTCCATCACATGCTGCTGGGTGTCGGCCACCACCTCGCTGCGGTTGCTGTCGGTGAGCGAGGCAAAGCGCTCCTGGATGTACTGGCTGCCGAGGTTCGAGGTCATGATGATGATGGTGTTCTTGAAGTTCACCGTGCGCCCCTTGTTGTCGGTCAGGCGTCCGTCGTCGAGCACCTGCAGCAGGATGTTGAACACGTCGGGGTGCGCCTTCTCTATCTCGTCGAAGAGCACCACGCTGTAGGGCTTGCGGCGCACAGCCTCGGTGAGCTGTCCACCCTCGTCATAGCCCACATATCCCGGAGGCGCTCCGATGAGCCTTGACACGCTGAACTTCTCCTGATACTCGCTCATGTCGATGCGCGTCATCATGTTCTCGTCGTTGAAGAGATATTCGGCCAGCGTCTTGGCCAGCTCCGTCTTGCCGGTGCCCGTGGTACCGAGGAAGATAAACGAGGCGATGGGCTTCTTGGGGTCCTGCAGGCCGGCCCGGCTGCGGCGCACGGCATCGCTGACGGCCTGTATGGCCTCATCCTGTCCGATGACGCGCCGGTGCAGTTCATCCTCGAGATGAAGCAGTTTCTCGCGTTCGCTCTGCATCATCCTGGTCACGGGTATGCCCGTCCAGCGGCTCACCACCTCGGCGATGTCGTCGGCGGTGACCTCCTCGCGCACGAGGGTCTCTGCACCCTGGGTGGCCTTCAGCTGCTGTTGTATGCGGTCGATGTCGTCGGCCAGCTGCTTCAGTTTGCCGTAGCGTATCTCGGCCACACGTCCGTAGTTGCCCTCGCGTTCGGCCTTCTCGGCCTCAAACTTCAGGTCTTCCATCTGTTGCTTGTCCTGCTGTATCTTGTCGACCAGCGACTTCTCGGCCTCCCACTTGGCACGTGCCTGTCGTTCCCTCTCCTGCAGTTCGGCAATGTCCTTGTCGAGCTGTGCTATCTTGTCGGCATCGTTCTCGCGCTTGATGGCCTCGCGCTCTATCTCGAGCTGCTTGAGGCGGCGGGTGGTCTCATCGAGTTCCTCGGGCAGTGAGTCGCGCTCCATGCGGAGCTTGGCTGCCGCCTCGTCCATCAGGTCGATGGCCTTGTCGGGCAGGAACCGGTCGGAGATGTAGCGCTCGGAGAGCTTCACGGCGGCGATGCACGCATCGTCCTGTATGCGCACCTTGTGGTGGTTCTCATAGCGCTCCTTCAGTCCGCGCAGGATGGAGATGGCATCCACCTCGTCGGGCTCACTGACCATCACCGTCTGGAAGCGGCGCTCCAGGGCTTTGTCTTTCTCGAAATATTTCTGATACTCGTTGAGCGTGGTGGCTCCGATGGCGCGCAGCTCACCGCGTGCCAGGGCGGGCTTCAGGATGTTGGCGGCATCCATGGCACCCTCACCGCCGCCTGCGCCGACGAGGGTGTGTATCTCGTCGATGAAGAGGATGATGTTGCCTGCGGCATGTGTCACCTCCTTGATGACGCTCTTGAGGCGCTCCTCAAACTCGCCCTTATACTTGGCGCCGGCAACCAGCGCTCCCATGTCGAGCGAGTAGAGCTGCTTGTTCTTCAGGTTCTCGGGCACGTCGCCGCGCACGATGCGCTGGGCCAGTCCCTCCACGATGGCGGTCTTGCCCGTGCCGGGTTCACCTATTAATATAGGGTTGTTCTTGGTGCGGCGCGAGAGGATCTGCAGCACACGGCGTATCTCCTCGTCGCGGCCTATCACCGGGTCGAGTTTGCCCTGCCGTGCAGCGTCTATGAGGTTGGTGGCATACTTGCCGAGCGCCTGATAGTTGTCATCGCCGCTGGCGCTCTGCACACGCTGACCCTGCCGCAGCTCGTTGATGGCGGCGAGCATATCGGCCTCGTTGCAGCCGGCATCCTTCAGGATGCGTGCCGCTGTGGAGTCGATGTGCACGAGGGCCACGAGGATGGGCTCCACGGGCACAAACTCGTCGCCCAGCTGGCGCGAGATGTCCTCGGCATGCTGCAGCACCTTGGTGGTGTCGTTGGAGAGGTAGGGCTGTCCGCCGTCCACGCGGGGCAGGTGTTGCAGTTCCTGCTGCAGGAGGGTCTCCACCTGCATGGTGTTGACACCCAGTTTCTGAAAGATGAAGTTGGCCACGTCGCGTCCCTTCAGCAACACACCCTGCAACAGATGTGTGGGTTCCACGGCCTGCTGACGGCCCTGCTGGGCTGCGTTGACAGCAGCCTGCACCGTCTCTTGTGCTTTGATTGTAAACTTGTCGAATGTCATATCTTTGTCTTCCTTTCTTTCCGGTTGGTGAATACACTATCGTATTCTGCCCATAGACCTTCAAAAGACATTCCATTCGACCAAACACGCCAATTCGTCAGCCTGTATATGTCAGATTGTCGCGCAATCGTAAATATTTGCAAACCAACCGCCTGGCACACGATCATGCCTGGCCAGGCGGGGGGACTGCAGACGTTTGCCCACCTACCCCTGTATAGACAAGCAATGGCGCGACAGCAAATCACTCGTCACGGCAACAGCCGTCATGCCAGATGGGTGAGGATGTAGTCGCGGCATTCCTCCATCAGCCACTTGGGGGTGCTGGTGGCTCCGCAGATGCCGACGGTCTTCACGCCCTGCAGCCACTGCATGTCGATCTCCTCGGCACACTCCACCTGTCGGCTGTTGGCGTTGATGCTGCGACACTCGTTGAAGAGCACCTTGCCGTTGCTGCTTTTGCGGCCACTGACAAAGAGGATGAGGTCGTGGCGCGAGGCGAAGTCGGCAATGTTGGGCATGCGGTTGGCCACCTGGCGGCAGATGGTGTCGAAACTGCGGAAGGTGGCTTCGGGTGCGATGTGCTGCTGTATGTAGTCGATGATGCGATGAAACTCGTCGAGACTCTTGGTGGTCTGCGAGTAGAGATAGATGTCGCGGCCGAAGTCGAGATGCTTCACGTCGTCGACGCTCTCCACCACGATGGCCTGCTGGCGGGTCTGCCCCACCAGTCCGAGCACCTCCGCATGACCGCTCTTTCCGAAGATGACGGTCTGCGCCTGCGTGTTGCTGTCATACTGCCGTTTGATGCGCCGCTGCAGGGCCAGCACCACGGGGCAGGTGGCATCGATGATCTCTATGTGGTTTTGGCGGGCCATCTCATAGGTCTCCGGCGGTTCGCCATGTGCGCGCAGCAACACCTTCACATCGTGCAACTGTGCCAGTTGACTGTGGTCGATGGTGACCAGGCCGCGTGCATGCAGCCTGTCCACCTCCATGCTGTTGTGCACGATGTCGCCCAGGCAGTAGAGCGTCTTGCCCATAGCCAGTTCTTCCTCGGCCTTGCGGATGGCCGTGGTGACGCCGAAGCAGAAACCGCTGCCACTGTCTATCTCTATGACCGGGCAGGCCGACAACGGGGCTGACGAGCCTGCGGTCATTTCTTCCATTGGTTTGTTATCCATCATTGCGTGGTTATGCAGTGTGCATCACTGCGCTACATTGACATTGATGACGACCTTGGTGTTCTCCGGGTCGTTGGTGATGAGCAGCACACGCGGTTTGCTCTTGGCGCTCTTCAGCATATTGGCAATGGCCGTCACCTTCAGGTCTACCGACTGTCCGGGGGCAATGGTCTTGTTGGCCAGCGACACCTGCAGCCCCGCAGTAAACATCTGCAGGGAGCGTATCTCGAGCGCCGTCTTGCCCTCATTGGTGATGGTCACCTTGCCTTTCTTCTGTTTCTTGCCGGCAAAACTGCCCAGGTCGACCGTGCCCGACGACAGGCGCAACTTGGGAGCCTGCGCCTTCTGCACATCGGTCAGATGGTCGAAGTCGGGGAGCAGCACGGCCGACACCGTGACCTCCTTCTCGGGAGCCACCTTGTCGCCGGCAAACATACCCAGATAGACGGAGGTCTGCGTCAGGCCCAGTTCGCGCAGCGAGCGTGAGTCGAGCTGCACCAGCGCCTTGCCCGTGCGGCCCGGCGCCAGCTTGGCAGGGCGCACCTCTGCCCGCAGATAGCTGGGCAAGTGCATCAGCACGGGTTGCACGGTCTCGCCCGTGTTGTTCATGATGTTGATGACCTGCACGGGCTGGTCACCCCGGTTCACGTCGTCAAACTCGATGTCGGTGCGGTCCACATCGAGCTCGCCCAACTTGTAGGGATAGCTGAGCGCGGCCTCATCCTTCTCGGCCACCACCACGCCCTTGATGTGGAGCATCATCGGTCCGCTCTGCGCATTGCTGTAGATGCCGATGCGCTTGGAGAAGTGGCCCATGGTCTTGGCATCATAGACCGCACTGACCGTAAACGTCTGGCCGGGGGCTATGGCCTCTTGGGGGAACGACACCGTGGTGCATCCGCAACTGGTGCGCACGTCGGTGATGGTAAGCGGCGACGAGCCGTTGTTTTTCATTACATATTCGGCAGTGACAGGGTGCTTGAAGACGACCTGTCCGCAGTCGATGGTCTTGTTCTGGATGGCTATATCCTGTGCGTTTGCGCCCATAGCGGCAAAGGCCAGGATGGCCGACATAAAGATGTTTCTGTTCATTCTGATGATCGTCAGCGAATTATAGTAAAGTGTTTAGCGCCTTCACGGCCGGCAAACTCCGGGCTGTAAGCACACTGTGCGGTGCAGATGCCCGATGCGTAGTCGCCCTGGCGGTCCACATAATAGTCGGTCTCTATCACATGTTCGCCTTTGGCCATGAGGTCAAAATAGTAATTGGTCACATTGTCCTTGGGTGCGCAGTAGTAGCCCCAGCGGTAACCGCTCAGCTGAGCCGCCGGCTCGAGGCAGGCAGCCCGCTTGTCTTGCACCTGCACAAAGTCGTAGTCGCGGTCGGCCGTAATGGTGATGCGCACCGTCACCTTGTCGCCCACCTTCAGCGGTTGCTTCTGCGTGTCGACCACCTGGCCTTGCACCATCACCTCGCGCTTCACCTTCAGTCCCGACGACTGGGCCTCCACGTCGCTTGCCTTCTGCCAGTGCTGGGCATAGAGAGCGCCCCACGACGTACCGGTGGAGGTCTTCTGCACGGTGAAGGTGGAGGCCGTCGGTGCGGCGACGGACGTCTTCACATAGCCCAGTCCGGCTGTTGCCTTGGGCAGGGCGAGCGACCGTCCGTCGAGCTGCAGGGTGGCGGCAGGCGCCGTGGTGAGCTGGCGCATGTCGGCCTTGCCGTCAGCACCGGCGAGGAAGGCACACACGGCGTCGACGGTGTTGATGGGCGTGTCCCATGCCTGCGTGCGCTTGGCCTGCAACAGCCAACGGCGCATGTCGCGGATGGTCACCGTGTCGGTGGGCGACAGGCGGCGCAGGGCCTCGATGGCAGCCACCTGTGTGGGTATGCGGTAGTCTTTCCAGGAGTAGAGGGCGCGCTGCGTGTCGTAGTAGCGGCCCATGTCCTCCTTGTAGACAGCATATTCGTTGAGACTCTGCAGATATTCCTTGGCGCGTGCCTCACGACCGTATTGGGCCAGGACCACGGCCGTCCGTGCCTTGCCATAGACAGACAGCCTGCGGGTGCTCTTCTCCAAGAGGTTCAGCAAATAGCGCACGTCGGCGGTCGGCTGGCGGTCGGTCAGCGCACAGGCATACAGGTAGTCGCAGGCAAACTCCGACGGGGTTGTCGCGGCAGCATGCTTCTTTTGTTCCTCCTTCTTCAGTTCGTTCACCTCGTCGGCAACCTTGCGGTCCAGATAAGCGAAGGCTGCGTCGAGCATGGCCTTGTTGTCGGTCTGGCCGGTCAGCACATTGAGGCGTGCCAGGATGGTGGCCACCTCCATCGTCATGTACTTGCTGCTGGGCATGTCGGTCCACCAACCGAAACCGCCGTCGGTGCGCTGCAGAGCCTGCAGCTTGCCGGTGAAGGTCTGCAAGCGGTAGTCGACAGCCGACTCGTCAAGATATCCTGCCAGACGCTGGCGCTGCTCGGTCTCACTGGCAGCATCGGCCACCCACGGTGTCTCGCTGAGGAGCATGGTCTTCAGTTCGGCATTCTTCTGCAGACTGCTCTCGAGCGTGGTCTCGCCCGCCTGCTCTGCCTGCCACTGCTTGATGGTGCGCCCTATGGCGGGGTCGGCAGCCAGCAGCTGGCGGGCAATGGTGTTGGCATAGACGGCGGTGGCCAGCGACACGGCATTGTGCTCCGACGGATTGGCCACCGTCGGCAGCGCCTGCACCATCAGCCATGCGGGGTTGTCGGTATATTCGGCCGTCAGCCGGTTGTGCTTGTCGGAGGTGGGGAACAGCTTGCTGATGTCGAGGGTCTTCACCCCGGCACCCGTCAGCGTGAAGGGCAGCGTGGTGGTGACCAGCTCCTTGTCGGTCAGCAACGGCACATACTGCTGCTCGCCGTCGCTGAAGCCCTTGCCCTCGGCCAGCGTGCGGACGATGAAGAGCGTGGTGCCGTCGGCAGCCGCAGCCAGCCGGTTGGCGTCAATGCTAAACTCCACCACGGCGGTAGCGCCGGCCGCCACCTCGAAGGGGGCGGTGAACTCCTCGACCACCTTGTCGGTCTCAGGGCACACCAGCTGCAGGCGGGCCTTGCCCGTTGCGTTTTTATCGGACGTATTGGTTATGCGGCATGCCACGGCGGTGTGGTCACCCTGCCGGATGAAGCGGGGCAGGTTGGGCTGAACCATCACGGTCTTCTGGGCCACGGCCTCAGCCTCCGTCTGGCCGTACTGGAAAGCGGCGTCATGGGCCAGTGCCATGAAGCGCCATGTGGTGACACTCTCGGGAAGGGTGAACGAGATGTTCACGTTGCCCGATGCATCGGTGGTCAGCGCCGGGTAGAAGAAAGCGGTCTCGCTGAGGTTCTCGCGCACCTGGGTGGCCGATGCCACAGTGCCGTCGGCGGCGGCGCCCTCGTGGGTGTCGTCGGCCGTGAGAGACTGTCCGGCAATGCGCATTGAGAGGTCTGCATCGGCGACCTTGTTGGCCAGCTGCTTCACCCCCACAGTGCTGGTCTCTGCCTGGGCCACGCTCATATTGCGGTCCTGACGCGCCATCATCAGCATGGGAGCATGGTAGCGGAACGTATAGGGGGTGGCAAACTCGAGCATGTCGGTGTTGAGATGCGAGAAGTCGAGCGTATGTTCGTTGAGCGGACGGTAGGTCTCGAAACCATAGACGCCTACCGCCTTATGGCTTCCGCCCTGCCACCATGCAGAGGGCACAAAGGAAGAATAGGCCAGGCTGAAGTTCCACTTGTGCGAAGCGATGGCATCGAGGCTCTTGTCGTACATCACGGCCAGCAGTTGGGCCGTAGCAGGTTTGCCTTGCGGCGTCTCTATGTGGAGCGTCCACTGCTCCTTCTGACCGGGCGTCAGCCTGTCGCGGAAGGTCTTCCACGTCAGCCGCAGCGTGTTGTCGGGCACCGGGCGCGTGATGCTCGCTTCGTGGCGATACATCTTGCCGTTTTTCACCCATGCCATGGTGATGGTGATGCCATCGCCATACTCCTCTTTATAAGTCAGCTTGCGGGTGATGACCTCGTCGCCAATCTTCTTCACTCCCTGCGTCAGGATCTTGTCGGCCGTGAAGGCAGAGTAGTAGACCGTTGTCTCCTTGTCGCTGGAGCCAACTTGCAGATACACCGGACTGCCATCGGCCGGGAACTGTCTTTGCGAGATGTGGAACCAGTCGGCTGTCTGGATGACGGGTTTCTTGTCGGAATAGGAGAAGACGATAACGCTGCTCTTCACCGTGTCTTGTCCGCAGATCACCTCAAGCACATGTTTTCCTGACGACAGCTTGTCGTCGATCGCAACGGGTTTGTTCACCTCAATGGTCTTCCAGGCGTGTTCGTCGAAGCGATAGGTGGCAGTGCCGTCGATCGGTTGTCCGTCGAGATTGGTGAGCGTTGCGGTGAACGACTTCAGGCTGTCGCGCAGCGACTGGGCAGGCAGGTTCACGCTCAGGGCTGCCGCACGGTTGCTCAGGGCCAGCGACGTCTGTGCCTCGTGGCTCTCGCCGGCGCCGTCGGTCACCTTGGCCTTGGCCACCACGTGGTAATAGGCGGCCCGGCTAAGGTCCACATCGTCGGGGTAGACCATGGGGAGCTTCATCAGGAACGAGCCGTCGGCAGCTGTCACCGCAGAGTCGGCGAGCAGCGGCGTGGTGCCCTGGCTGGTGCGTGCGCCCCACCAGAGAGCCGCCCGTCGGCTCACCTCGTAGGTCACGTGTGCGCCCTGCACCGGCACCCCAGCGTATTGTTTTGCCCAGCCACGCACCACGACGGTGTCGCCCGGCTGGTAAGAATCCTTGAAAGGCTCGCAGGTCACCTGGAAGGTGGGGCGCTTGTATTCCTCCACCTTGAACCGCGCCGTGCTGCGGTTGTCGTCCACGACGGTGAACGTGCCGGTGAGCCCCGTCTGCGGCAGCGTGAAGTCGGCCGATGCCGAGCCGTAGCGGTCGGTGGTCACCGTCTGCTCGGCCACCACCTTACGGTTGGCATCGCGCAGGGTCAGCGTGATCTGCTTGTCGGTCTGCGGCGTGGTCTTCAGGGCATCATTGTCTTTCTCATAAGCCAAGACGGCCACATGCACCTGCTGTCCGGGACGGTAGATGCTGCGGTCGGTAAACAGGCGGGTGGACTGCTGCGTGCGGTTGTTGGTCCAGTAGCGGTAGTCGGTGTAGACGGTCCGCTCGCTGCAAGCCTTGTCGGCGTCGGTATAGGCATAGACGGTCTGCGGTGCCCGCTTGTCGTAGGTGTAATAAGCCTCGCCGTTCTTGTCGGTCACGAGGTCGGTCGACTGTGCATTCTCATTGTCATCATAGGCACGCATCTTGAGGCGCAGATGTGCCCCCGCCACGGCCTCGCCAGAGGTGGCGTCGGCCACCACAAAGCGTATCTTCCGGTCGGGCAGGGCCTGCGTCATCACGAAGAGGCCGCTCACCCGCAGCAGGATGCGCTGCGGCTGCACCTTGGCATTGTCGGTGGTGGCCTCCAGGACATACACGCCCACGGGCAGCCCTTTGATGACCAGCGAGTCGTAGTTTTCTTTCCATGCCGGCTGTCCCACATAGCGCTTCTCGAGTGTCTGCACGGGTGTGGGGTTGAGCGTCTTCTGCAGTTTGGCCCAGTCGTCGGCCTCTGAGGGGTCGAGCGTGCAGTCGCCGTCGACCTGCGCGCGGTAGATGTTGACGGTCAGCGTGCCGATATTGCGTATGACATTGATGCGCACGAGGCGGTCGGTCTGCGGGAGGGCCATGCCGTCGCCAATGTTGATGCTGAACATAGGCTGCCGCAGGGCGCTCATGGCGTTGCGCAGGATGTTCATGCGGGGCCACTCGCCCCACTTGCTGAGTGCATAGTTGATGTAGCTGACACGGTCGTCGGCCGTCACGTCTGTCGCATCGTCGAGAAACTGATAGCGCTCTATGGCCAGTTCGCCGGCCTCGCTCAGGTCGCCATAGACCTGCAGCAGCGAGTCGGTGGTCTGCAGATAGCGCGACTTGCGGGCCACACGGGTGTCCACCTCGCGGTTGTTTCTCAGTTCGAGGCAGGCGCTGATGCATGCTGCCGGACGGTTGCCGTGCTGCTCATAGTAGTCGTGGAGGGTGGCATAGGCGCCGGCCTCCATGCCTATCACATGGAGCAGGTCGTCGCCGAAAATCTTGCTGTCCACGCCTGTCACCACAGCCGGTTCGTAGTCGGCACACCGGCGTCGGGCAAGCACCTCCGGCTGCTTGAGCGCCTCAGCAAACCACTGACGGCTCTTGGCCTCGTCATCGTCGCCCCCGACACGCTGTGCATAGAGCTTGCCGAGCACCGTGGCATACACGGCCTTGAGCGCCGGGTCCTTGGCGGCAGCCTCACGGTCTTCGATACGTTCCAGTTCGGCCCGGGCCGAGTCGGGAGCCACCTGCGTCTGCACCGCCGCCCGCATCAGCTGCGCCTTGAGCAGCTGTCCATAGTCGGAGCCGCCCTGTGCCTTCGCTATGATCTGGTCGAGCCATTGCATTTGCGTCTTCGGCAGATCCTTCGACTGCGCCTCTGCTACCTTCTTCCACAATGCGGGATAAGTGTCGGCCAGGACCATCATGGGCAGGACCATAGCCAGGAGTATGCCAAACACCTTCTTCATATTCGTGCGTGTTACAAATCGGTTATTATTGCAAAGATAATCATTTTGACCCACTTTCCCGAATGCGGCATTGATAAATTATTCTAAATTGTCCAACTTTTCATAAAATCCGGAAGCAGTCGTGCCTAACAGTATATAGTTGCCTTTCTTTATTGTCAGCCGAACATTTGCTGCACGCTGGCCATGAACCTCGACAGTTTCTGCTCGTAGTGACCGCGGGAAGACACCCGCGCCCTACTCCACCACACCACCAGCCGCCGCTTGGCGCGCGACATGGCGACATAGAGCTTGCGGGCATCCTCGGCCAGGAGGTCGGGTTGGTTCTCATTGTAGAAATTGGGGATGCGCCCGTCTACGGCATCGAACACCACCACATTGTCAAACTCGAGGCCTTTGGCTTTGTGGATGGTGGACACGAACACGCGGTCGTCGATGGCCAGCGAACTGCACAGGTCGGCCTCCTTAAACGTGTTGAGTTCCATGATGTGGCGGTCGAGCTGTTCCTTGAGCGACGGCGTAGTGCCGACGTCAATGACATCGGCCGTCAGGAAGCGGTAGACATAGTCGACCTTCGGCCCGTTGCCCCACCAGCCATTGTCGGCAAGCATGGCAGCCATGCGCTGCATCTCGCCGACGAGCGCGGGGGTATCGGCTGCCGTGAGGCGCACGTAGAGGCGACTGCAAGCCTCTGCATGGAAGTCGCGGTAGGCGCGGCACAGGCGGTCGGCGCGCTGGCAGACAGAGGGGCCAGCCAGATAGTCCTTCTGGCTCTGCAGCACTGCCACGCCCTGCTGGTAGCAATAGTTCACGAGCGAGACGGTGGCATTGACATCATCGTCGGCCAGGTGGGAGTTCTCGCCCTCCAGGTTGAGGTCGTGCAGCAGCAGCTTGAGCTTATAGGCCTTCAGGTCGGGGCGCAGCAGCCGCATCAGCTTCAGCGAGTCGAAGCAGCGCGGGCACCGCGTGCCCCAGTCTTCGGCGGGCAGATAGCGCCGGAGGTTGTGGTCCATGATGTGATAGTCGAACGTGGCGTTGTGGGCCAGCAGCACGCTGTCGCCCACGAAGTCGAGAAACATGCGCAGGGCCTCGTCGGGAGCATACAGGCGCTGGTGCTTGCGCTCCTCGATGATGGGGTTAACGATGTCGCCCAGCCGCTCGGGTATGGGCCGGCCGGTCTCGATGTGGAGCGACAGCTTGGCTATGCTCTTGCCCTGCCGCACCTTCTCGGCAGCTATCTGTATGACGTCGTCCTCAAAGACATCGAGTCCGGTGGTCTCGGTGTCGAACACCACGATGTCTTCCTGCTCGTAGGCACG
Source organism: Bacteroidaceae bacterium (assembly GCA_963592505.1). Lineage (GTDB taxonomy): Bacteria > Bacteroidota > Bacteroidia > Bacteroidales > Bacteroidaceae > Prevotella. Next base: position 8,908 of record CAVAXH010000010.1, on the reverse strand, counting down.
GAGGAAGGCCTGCACATAGGTGTCGCCGTCGGCACGCAAGAGGTCGGTGGGAGCAATGGCATGCGTGCGGAGCTGGCGCAGCCACTGGCGTGCCGACGCCTCGCTGTCGCAGACGTGCAGTCCGCGCAGGAGCCGCGCCCACGCTATGAAGTTGTGCTCGTTGGCCAACACGCTCAGATGGGCCACCAGTACCTTCACCTGGGGTGTGGCGAAGACATCGGTCCCCGACACCTTGAAATGGTTCACGCCCAACTGCCCGAGCACACTGCTGACCATGTCGGCATCGCGGTTGGAGTTGACGATGACGGCCGTGGTCTCGGTGGACGGTCTCTGCTGCAACACCGTCTGCACGTGGCGGGCCACATCGTGGTACTCATGGTCGACATCGGCGCTGTCGCACACCAGCATGTCGCCCGGCTGTGCCTCGTCGGCATTGTCGGGTCGGGGCAGCAGGTCGACATCGGCGCTGAGGTGTGCCACGGCAAAGCGGTTGAGCATGTCCACGAGGTATTTGGGCGACCGGTGGTTGACATGCAGATAGTGCACCGCCCCATGGCATTGCTGTTTTATCTCGGTCAGCGTCTCGAGCTTTGCGCCCATAAACGAGAAGATGGCCTGCTGCTCGTCGCCCAGATACATAAGCGTCGGATCGGCATGGCCTGTCGGTGTGCTGCCGCTCCACAGCTGGCTGATGATGGCCAGCTGCAGCCGGTTGAGGTCCTGCACCTCGTCGACCTGTATCCATGCATAGCGTTTGGCTGCTGGGGTGTCGCGCAGCGCCACATAGGTGCGGATGAGCAGGTCTTCGAAGTCGAGCAGGTTGTTCTGTTGCTTATAGGCGGTGTAGGCATGCGCATACTTCATCTTGAGCAGCGTGCGCTCGGCAGCCTGGCGAAGACCGGCATCGAAGGCCTGCGAGCGTGCCACCTCGAGATAGTGGTCGTTGTGGTCATAGATGTCGGTCATGGTCTCGGGCGTGAAGGCGCACCCTGCCACACGGCAGAGGGCGCGGAGCACCCGCACATCGTCGGGCGTGCAGCAGTCGGGGTGCTGGCGCAGCTGGCGCGGCAGGCCATGGACTATCTCCTGCATGAGATGCGAGAAGAACATCAGTTCGTTGTAGCACCGGCGTCGGTTGTTGTCGTGCAGCACCCGCGCCTCGTCTTCCTGCAGATACATGGCCAGGATGCTCACCATGGTGTCGTCGTCGATGATGGCGCTCTCGGCCGGCACCACCTGGTTGTCGAAGAGGAAGTGGGAACAGAAACGGTGCACATTGCCCACAAACAGCTGTTCGGTGGCGGCGGCGTCAACGTGGCGGCGTATGCGGTCGCGCATGCCACGGGCAGCACGGTTGGTGAAGGTCAGGCAGAGCATGTCGGCGTAGGCCATGCCCTCGGCATGTGCGTGGCGCACGCGCTCGGCCAGTATCTGTGTCTTGCCGCATCCCGGTGGGGCCAGCACCAGATGGCGGCCTCCCGTCAGACTGATGACAGCCTGCTGACTGTCGTCGGGCTGCCAGGTGTGTAGCGATGTGTCGTTCATGTTTTCTGTTGTCATAAAGGATTGTGCAGGGGGGGGAAGAATACGTAGAAATAATGACAGACGGGTGGACGGACATGGCCACAACCATGACTGTCCACCCGTCTTAGAAATATGAGTGTGGGTCAGCGACTAGTGCTGCACCAGCACGATGCCGCCCTTGGCCTGCAGCGTCACCTTGGCACGGCCGTCCTTGCCCACCTTGAGCGAGCGCAGCTCGGCATCGGGCCAGCGCTGGCCTTTCTTCAGTTTGCTGTCCACATAGTAGTCTACCGTCTGTCCGGCAAGCATGGGCAGCTTGATCGTCAGCGTCATCGGACTGTCGGTGCCGTTGATGCCGCCCACCAGCCACTTGTCGGCGTGGCGGCGTGCCACCACGGCATAGCGGGTGGGATAGCCGTCGACGAAGCGTGTCTCGTCCCACGTGGTGGGGATGGCCTTGAGGAATGTCTGCTCCAGCTCAGGCAGGCTGTCGACCACATTGGGCGTGACCTCCACACAGTTGACCGAGCACTGGTTGGTGATGGCGGTGGCCATCTCGAAGACATCGGTGGTGAAGCGCTGGTGGCGGCTCTTGTTGTCGGGACTGAGCATGCGGTTCATGATGACACCGCCCCAGTCGAAACTGCCCACGGCATTGCGGCCAAAGGGGTGCATCGTCATGTCGTAGCCCTCGCGGCGTGCGGCCTCCTCGGTGAAGAACACGTTCTCGGAAGCCAGGGCAGCCTCGGAACCCACATAGTTGGGATAGAGGCGCTCCCAGCCGCGCGGCAGCGTGCATCCGTGGAAGATGACCTGCAGGCCGTAGTCGTTGGCATCGCTGAGGATGTCTTCGTAGAGCTGCATGGTGTGCTGCTTGTCACCGGCAAAGAAGTCTACCTTGATGCCCTTCACACCAATCTTCTGCATCCAGGCCATGGCCTTCTTGCGGGCGATGGGACGGTTCATGACGTTGCGCGGGCCTTGCGGCGCATTGTTCTCGAAGCCGTTGGAGTTGTACCACAGCATCAGGCTGACGCCTTTGCTCTGGGCATAGCGGCTGAGCTGTTCCATGCGGTCGTAGCCGATGTTGGTGTCCCACCAGTTGTCGACGAGCACATACTCGTAGCCCATCTTGGCGGCGAGGTCGATAAACTTCACCTGGTCGTCGTAGTTGATGCTGCCATCCTGCCAGATGAGCCAGCTCCAGGTGTAACGGCCTGGCTTGTAGTCGGTGGATGCCTCATAGAGCGGGTCCACCACATCATAGGGGATGGTGGTCTCCACGATGGGAGCCAGCGTCTGGCCTACGGTGATGGTGCGCCACGGCGTGCTGCCGGGCAGGCTGATGCCGGGATAGGCAGAGCCCCACCCGTTGTTCTCGCCTTCCTGCGGATAGGCCACGGTGTAGCCCTCGCCGGCCTTATACTCGGAGAGGCGTCCGCCGCAGTAGTCGCCGGTGACACCGGTCTCCGACACCAGGGCCCAGGCTTCGCCCTCGCCGGCCTGCTTCTTGCTGTCGGCACCACCGATGTGGAAGAGGCAGGGGAACGTGTAGCCCACCCCATACTGCGACGCTTGGGTCATGGGAGCATCGGAGGTGAAGACCTCCTCATAGCTGGGCTTGGTGGTCTCCCAGCCGGTCATGGGCTGTATCTGCGGACTGACGAAGGTTGTGGTAGAGGCCGGGAAGTTGAACGACGAGGCCTCCTCGTAGACCATGGCCTGCTTGGGGTTGCCGCTCTTGGGGCGCGGCAGCGTGTAGCGGTAGGCCACGTCGTTGTTGGAGACGTTGACCGTCAGCTGCATCTCCAGCTTGGCGGCATTGGCAAAGGTCAGCACGGCCTGGTTGGCCACATAGTGCACGGCCGAGGCCTTGGTGCGCGTCATGGTGTACTGTTTGTCGACCGGCGCCTCCTGGCAGCCGGTGAGCGTCAGGTTCTGGGTGAAGTCGCCGATGTTGGTCTTCAGGCCGAGCCGCGACGACTGCAGGATGGTCTGGCCGTCATAGGCCACGGTGTAGGTGGCGTGGCCGCCATCGTCGCAGACGGTCACCACCAGCTTGCCGTCGGGCGAACACACCTTATGGTCTTTGGCCGAGGCGAGCATGGCGAGCATGGCCACGGCAGACAAGAGAATGCTGCGTTTCATAACAGTAGGGGGATTGTGGGGTTAAAGGTTGTCTTTCTCAATGTCCTTGAAGTAGCGGTAGGTGCCCACCTTCAGCTCGTCGGCAGCGGCCTCGTCGGCCACGATGATGCTGTGGGGATGCTGTTGCAGGGCAGAGATGGTCCATGCCTGTGTGACCGGACCTTCGACGGCTGCCTGCAGGGCACGTGCCTTGTGGTGGCCGTTGACCAGGATCATCACCTCCTGGGCATCCATCACCGTGCCCACGCCAACGGTCAGCGCATGCTTGGGCACCTTGTTGACATCGTTGTCGAAGAAGCGCGAGTTGGCAATGATGGTGTCGGTGGTGAGGGTCTTCACACGGGTGCGGCTGGCCAGGCTCGAGAAAGGCTCGTTGAAGGCGATGTGGCCGTCGGGGCCGATGCCGCCGATGAAGAGGTCGATGCCGCCGGCCTCCAGTATCATCTGCTCATAGTTGGCACACTCCTCCTCGAGGTTCTCGGCGTTGCCGTTGAGGATATGGACGTTCTCGGGCAGGATGTCGATATGGTCGAAGAGGTTGCGGGCCATGAAGCTGTGGTAGCTCTCGGGGTGGCTCTCGGGCAGACCGACATACTCGTCCATGTTGAACGTGACTACATTGCGGAAGCTGACGCGTCCCTCCTGATAGGCTTTCACCAGGGCAGCATACATGCCTTCGGGCGAGCTGCCTGTGGGCAGACCGAGCACAAAGGGACAGCTTTCTGTCGGTTGGAACTGGTTGATCGACTCCACCACATAGTTGGCGGCCCACTGCGAAAGACGGTTATAGTCCGGCTCAATAATTAGTCTCATAGTGTGTATGGTTTTTAATTAGATTATTGTCTTCTGCAAAAATAACACTTTTCTTTCGAATGGCATCTACTTTTATCAAGAAAAAACATCCGGTTTCGCTGCAATCACGAGGGGAATTTGGAAAACCAACCTTAATAAATAATAAAACGCGGGACACATTTGGCGTTTTCTGCCGTAATTTGTTTATTTTTGCAAAATATTGCGTTTATCTATGAAGAATTGCCGACTATTCCCCCTGTTGCTGTTTCTGCTGCTGGCCATCATGGCTCAGGCGGCCAACCGCTTCACGCTCGTCATCGACGCCGGACACGGCGGCAAAGACCACGGGGCACCCGGAGCCATCTCGGAGGAGAAAAACCTCACGCTCAACTATGCGCTGGCCTTCGGCAGACTCGTGGAGGCCAACTGCCCCGACGTGAGGGTCATCTACACGCGCACCACCGACGTCTACCTGCCGCTGCACGAGCGGGCAGAGATCGCCAACCGCAACAATGCCGATCTCTTCATATCCATACACATCAATGCGCTCGACGGCAACCACTCGGCACGCGGCTTCCAGAGCTACACGCTCGGACGGGGCGAGTCGACAGGCGACAAGGGCCTGAAGATGAACGCCGAGGTGGCCAAGCGCGAGAACGCCGTGATCTTCCTCGAGAACAACTACAAGACGGTGTATGCCAACCTCAACGGCGACGCACCGGAGCTCGACATCATGGGCGAGATCATTGCCGACCAGAACCGCGAACGCAGCGTGAAACTGTCGAGGATGATGCAGCAGGAGGTGTGCAGGATGACCGGACGACAGGACGGCGGCTCGCACCAGAACAACCTGGCGGTGCTCCGACTGACCAAGATGCCGGCCATACTGCTGGAGCTGGGCTTCATCTCCACCCCCGACGAGGAGAACTACATGAACACCGAGGAGGCACAGGCCAAGTTTCCGCAGGCTTTCCTCAACGCCTTCCGGCGCTACCGCGAGAAATATGACACTTCGATAGACGTGCCGTACCGCGCAGGCGAAGAAGGCCGCACCCGTGCCGAAGCCTCCAACAAACGCACAGAAACGGCTGAGAGAACCGTCGAGGTGCAGGACGCGGCAAGCACACCCCAGCAGGCTGCACCAAAACAAAACACGGCTGGCACCGCCAGAAAGACGCAGACGGACAGCAAACGGACCACCCAGAGAGAGGCAGACACACCGCGCAAGCAAACAACGGCTGCAAACAACGGCAAACCCGACGAGAGCAAACCGGTGTTCAAGATCCAGATACTGGCCAGCAAGACCGTGCTGAAAGCCAACGACAGCCACCTCAACGGACTCACAGGGTGCGAATACTACGAGGACGGAGGATACAAGAAATACACCTACGGAGCCAGTAACAACTACAACGAGATCTACCGGCTGCGCAAACAGATAACCGACAAGTTTCCCGAGGCGTTCATCATCGCGTTCAAAAACGGAAAGAAGATGGACGTGAACGAGGGTATCCGCGAATTCAAGAAAAACAGACAGGCAGGCAAGTAACCCGCCAACACACACACTTTAACATAAACAAGATCATGAAGTCATTCACAAAGGAAATCAAGATAGCTCTCGTGGCTATCACCGGAATCATTCTGCTGTTCTTCGGACTCAACTTTCTGAAAGGCATGTCCATATTCTCCAACGACAACACCTATTATATTAAGTTCAAGGACATCAGCGGACTGTCGGCCTCCAACCCCATCTATGCCGACGGCTATCAGGTGGGCGTGGTCAAAGGCATCGACTACGACTATGAGCACAACGGCGACATCGTGGTGCGCTTCAGCGTGGACAACAACCTGCGCATACCCAAGGGATCGTCGGCCGAGATCGTGGGCGACCTCATGGGCAACGTGAAGATGAACCTGCTGCTGGCCAACAACCCCAGAGAGCGCGCCATGCCCGGCGACACACTCACCGGAGCCATCAACAGCGGACTGATGGGCACCGTGGCCGCACTCGTGCCTACCATCGAGCAGATGCTGCCCAAGATTGACAGCATCCTCTCGAGCGTGAACATGCTGCTGGCCGACCCGGCCCTCGGACAGGCGCTCCACAACGTGCGCGACATCACGCAGAACCTCACCACCACCACGCGCGACCTCAACACGCTCATGGCCAGCGTCAACGCCAAGGCACCGGGCATCATGGCCAAGGCCGACGCAGCACTCGACAAGGCGGGCACCACACTCGACAACACATCGGTGCTGACAGCCAACCTGGCCAAGGTGGATGTGGCCGCCACCATGCAGCAGGTGAACCAGACCCTGGCCAACGTGCAGCAGATCACCGACCGCCTCAACAGCAAGGAGGGCTCGCTCGGACTGCTCATGAACGACCCGGCGCTCTACAACAACCTCAACGCCACCGTGCAAAGCGCCGACTCGCTGCTCACCAACCTCAAGGCACATCCCAAGCGCTACGTGCACTTCTCGCTCTTCGGCAAGAAGGACAAATAACGCGGCAGCGACCTGCTGAAAAGGCTGTCCGCGAAACACAGAATGCAAAAAAAATCATCTGTTGTGTTCCACGGACAGCCTTTTTCGGCATAACTCGGTAATAAATGGCGGGTTAGGAAACAAAAATAATTGTTTCACGAAAACAGGCCATCCACATCGCAACACGACGCATCCGGTTAATAATCAGCCGATTGCAGGCAAAAGCGCAGCCACAGACCGCCGGCATTTCGAGAAACGGGGCATAACTGCCCAATAAACAGCCGTTTACGCCCGCACAGCCCCGCCCGCTCCCCAAAAGCTACATTTGGAAGTTTGAGAAAACTTTCGTAATTTTGTAGCCCCAAAGACACGAAACGTCTACTGAGGCCATTAACCACAACACATCTGCCAACACATGAAGCCAAGTCATGATGTCCGGTGGGACGAAGCTCTTGCCCTCATCCGCAAGAACGTCACCGAACAAATATACAACACATGGTTCAAGCCTATCGTCTTCGAGCAGTTCGACGAGACTGAGAAGATGATACTCCTGCAGGTACCCAGTCCGTTTGTGTACGAGTATCTGGAGGAGAAGTTTGTGCCGCTGTTGAGCAAGGTGCTGCCCCACTGCTTCGGTGAAGGCATCGGCTTGAAGTATCGTGTGGTGACCGACAAGGAACACAACCTCTCGCAAGACATCGAGGTCGACCCCACCGAAGGCGGACAGGAGACCAAGCCGCGCAGCGACGGCAACCAAAGCCCGACCATCCTCGATGCAGCACAGCCTCAGCAGATCGACTCACAGCTCAACCCGCACCTGACATTCAAAAACTACATAGAGGGCGACAGCAACAAGCTGCCGCGCTCCGTCGGACTGTCCATCGCCGAGCATCCCAACACCATGCAGTTCAACCCGATGTTCATCTACGGACCGTCGGGCTGCGGCAAGACGCATCTCATCAATGCCATCGGCCTGAAGACCATGCAGGTGTACCCGCAGAAGCGCGTGCTCTATGTCAGCGCACGCCTCTTCCAGGTGCAATACACCAATGCCGTGCTGCAGAATGCCGTCAACGACTTCATCGCCTTCTACCAGACCATCGACATGCTCATCGTAGACGACATACAGGAATGGGTGAGCGCCGCAAAGACGCAGGAGACGTTCTTCCACATCTTCAACCACCTCTTCCGAAACGGCAAGCGCATCATCCTGGCCAGCGACCGGCCGCCCGTGGACCTCAAGGGCATGCCCGACCGTCTGCTCACACGCTTCGCCTGCGGCCTCATCGCCGAACTGGAGAAGCCCAACCCGCAGCTCTGCATAGACATCCTCGAGAGCAAGATACGGCGCGACGGACTGCACATACCGCGCGACGTGGTGCAGTTTATCTCCGAGACCGCCAACGGCAGCGTGCGCAACCTGCAGGGCGTCATCAACTCGCTCATAGCCTACTCTATCGTCGACAACTGCGAGATCGACATGCGGCTGGCCGAACGTGTGCTGAAACGCGCCGTCAAGATGGACGACCACCCGCTGACCATCGACGACATCCTCGACAAGGTGTGCGACCACTATCATGTCACACCTGAACAGGTCAACTCGAAGAGCCGCAAGCGCGACTTCGTCATGGCGCGACAGGTGTCGATGTATCTCGCACAGAAATACACGAAGATGACTGCCAGCCGCATAGGCAAGCTGGTGGGCAACCGCGACCACTCCACCGTGATACACAGTTGCGCACAGGTGGAGAAGCGCCTCGTGACCGACAAGACCTTCTCTGCCGAGATTGCCGACATCGAGCAGTCGTTCCGACTCAAGGGATAAGCTCCGGGCAAGACCTGCCCCTGCAACCGAACATCCGGTGCTGCGCACACAAGCAATGTGCGCAGCACCGGATGTTTTCGGATGGCAGCATCGATGCGCAGATGCGAAGCCGAGTAATCTGCATTTTCAGATGGC
>CAVAXH010000009.1:0-32702 GCA_963592505.1 Bacteroidaceae bacterium | reverse complement strand
CATCACACGCGCGCTGGCCGTAAACCTTTTTTTTACCGCTTACGCAACTGACACATCGCAGACGGGCGGCGCTGTACGTATTACAGACGAATGTAGCCTACACGCTGGGGTGGGTGTTCAACATCGACATCCCTACCTGTTGGGCTTGTTCGTGCTGTGGTTTCTCTCAGCAAAGAGTAAAAACGAAATGCGGGCAAAGGATGCCGTGATGGTTCCTTTGCCCGCATTATAGTGGGTTAAAGCGCTAAGGCTTCAGTTGGCGGCAGGTTGGTGTCGCCAGCGTTGGCTTAGTTCTATTTGCTGAGGTCCACATTCTTCATTTTGCCGTTTGAGGTGAACTCAGTGTCGGTCATCTTGATGGTGGTGCCTTCAGCGGGTGTGTCAGCCCATGAAGAGTTAATGTAGTTCTCGCCCCACTCACCGAAGCCGCTGTAGGCGGTGGTGATGCGTGTTCTCTCTGTGGGCCACTGCCAGTCAGATTTGAGAATGAGCATCTGCGGAGCCTTGCCATTTTGGGGAGCGGTCACAGAGTACATCGTGCCGTCGTTACGCTTCACCTTGATGAAGAAGTTGCCGTCCTGAGCGTTGGGATCTTGGGTGAATGCCTTCATGCTCCAGTTGTTGGGCAGACCTGTCACACGGATAGGCACGATCTTGTTAGACTGGTTGGCGGCATAGGTGTTGATCATCGTGGTGTAGTCCTTAATGATGTTGTTCGATTGGTCGTAGAAGTGCTGGTGCCACTCGTTGGAGAGCTCGGTGCAGTCGTTCTCACCTTCGCCATAGCACAGCCAAGCCTGCAGTGTACCACCGGCAGCCACGGGGACGATGGTCAGGTAGTCAGTGCCACCAAGGTGGTAAACACGGAACACGATGTCGTTGAAGTCGAAGTCGTCGGTGTTACCGAGGTCCTCACATGCCACGAGCCAAGAAACTTGATCACGCACGGCGACAGGGTTAATCACTCGCGGAGTGACAAATACGAGGTCATTGTAGTCATCGTCACCATCGAAGTCGATAGCAAGGTAAGTATAACTACTTGAGCTATTGCCGAAAGTGCCATTGTTTTCTGTGCGATAGCCGAAGTGTGCTTCGCCATTGTTCAGTGCAGCATTCGAATAATAGGTTTTCGTGCCATCTGTGACGTAGAAGCCAATCAGTGCATTCTGATTAGGATTGATATTATATCCATACGACGTGAGAGACCCGTTGTTGAGAGCAGTAAACTCTTTATCACCTGAAGTCTTGTACATGGGCACTTCGGTAGTTTTACCCGTGTTGATGTCGTAGTAGAAGATACCGAAAGTCAACTCTCCGTCATACCCATTATATACCGGGTAATATGTTGCGCTCTGATCTTCTGTCAAGTTATCCATGTAGGCATTGGCCTTGGCAGGTGTTACGACCATTGAGTTGTCTTTTTTGTCTCTACTTGTCAGGTTTGATAACACGTTATCGTCAGACCCTAAAGTTAAAGACGTAGCTGTGGTATTGTGGCTGAGCCATTGGTCGTTCGTCGGGATGACCGATGCGCGCTTGATGCCCGACACGGTGTTACCCTTGTAGTCGATGGTCTGGCCGTTGGTAGCCACCATCATGTTGCCGTCGATGCTGACGATGAAGGGAGTGTTGTCGCCCTCGACGCCGTCGAAGGTGATGGTCTTTGTGCCCTGCACGTCGCTGTAGTTGGCAGCGAGCTTGTAGACGTTACCCTGCTTCTCGAAGATCTCCACCTTGACGGGGCTCACCGACTTGACGTTGATGCTCTTCTGCTCCACGACACTCCAGTCCTGGTTCTCGTTCACCTGGCCGAAGTTCTTGTAGAACTCGCGGGCGTAGAGCTCCTCAGCGGGCAGTTCCTGCTCTTCGACGGAGCACGAAGCCAAGGCGCCGGCTACGAGTGTGAGGCCGAAAATAAATTTGATGTTCATTGTTGTTTGTATAAAATTAAAATGATTAATATTTCTTTTTGTTGCTTTATCTGTTGGTTGCCTGGGTGTGTTGCCCCACCTTATTATATATACACGCGTGCGTGCGCGTGGGGTGTTAATCCTTCATGAGGTAGTGGATGCGCACCTTCACGCAGCGGTTGAGCTTGGCGGTGAGTCCGCGTGTCGACTTGTCGCTGACGCTGCGCACGCCCTTGTCGAGCGATCCCACCATGAAGATCTGCGAAGACACGTTCTTCAGGCGCGGATTCTCCTTGAGCCATGTCACCACGGTGTTGGCGCGATACTGCGACAGGGCCGTGTTGCGGTCGATGCCCACCTGCTTGGCGTTGTCGCCGGTGAAGTTGTCTTGCGATGTGGCGAGACCCTCACACTCTATCATTGTCACGGTGGCGTTGTCGAGGATGTTGCGCACGTGCTCCACCGTCTTGCCATCGGTGAACTGAGCGATGTAGCCCTCGTTGCCGTTGACGGCAGCATAGACGTCGGCGAAGCTCACGAGGTCCTCACCCTCGGCCACGTTCATCTGCTGGCGCACGGTGGCGAGGCCCTCCTGCTGGTTGAGGCCGTATGACGAAGTCTCCATGTAGTTGTCGGCCGAGAGCAGCGTCTGTCCCTCCGTCTGCTTGTCGATGCGATACTGCCAGGTGTGCTGTCCGTCCCAGATGGGTGCATAGTAGTATCCGTTCTGCTTGCGGAAAGCCGCCATGCTGTCTACGCTCAGGCTGAGCGACATGGGGCGTGTGGACATCTCGTAGCCGCGCGGCTGTGTGGTGGTGAAGGCGTGGTTGGCTGTCTCTGTGGCGATGTCGATGGTGGAGAGGCCCACGGGCGACTTGCCGTCGGCGAGGCGTGCTGCCACCTGTCCGTTGTTGGCATAGCGCTTCTGCGTGTAGATGCCGCCAGCCAGATAGTCGAGTGCGTTGACCGATGCCGATGCCACTGTGGGAGCGTCGCTGCGTCCCGAGTAGTTGTTGGGGTAGAACACGTAGAACGTCATCGTCTTGTAGGCCACGCTGGCATCCTTGGCCTTCACGGTGAGGATGTCGCGCTCACGGTAGTCGCGTCGGTAGATGGCCTGCGTGTTGCGCTGCCATGAGCGGCTCTTCGAGCGTCCGAGGTAGTAGGTCATACCCACGTCGATGCCGTAGTTGCCGTCCCACTTGTCGGCATAGTGGCTGCTCTGTCCATACTCCAGGTCGAAGTTGGTCTGGTAGAACAGGCCGCGTGCCTTGATGTCGAGCGAGATGTTCTTCTTCGGTGAGAAGAAGCGGCTGTACTGCAGTTCGATGTGTCCGCTCCACTCGTTGTCGGAGCCCGAGCTGTTCTTGTAGCCCAGGTGGTGCACGCCGCCGATGCCTGCCGCAAAGATCAGTTGGTTCATGCGCTTGTGGCTATTGGCGCCCTCATAGCCGAAGAAGAGGCGTGAGAGGTTGAGCATCACGCTTCCGCTGATGTCCCACCAGCTGGTCTTCATCTTGCGGTAGGGTGTGTTGTCGTCGGTGAGCATCACGTCGCCGTAGCCATAGTGGCCGGTGATGAACTCCGTCCATCCGCGTGAGTTGGAGCGGATGAACTCGAGCTTCAAGCCGATCTCTGGCGAGAACCACTTACCGATACCGAGGCTCCAGTCGGGCGACAGCGTGCCGCCGAAGCTGCCCGTGGAGCTGTAGTCGCCGCGGAAGGTGTGCAGACCTACCGTACCGAAGACAAACCAGTTTTGTCCGAAGTGGTTGGTGACCACGCGCTTCGGGTCGTAGATGGTGTCGGTGAGCACGGTGACCTCTGTGGGCGCCGTGTAGTCGACCGTGTCGGTGTAGATCACGGGATAGTCGGCATACTTGTCGCGCTGTGCGAAGCTGTCGGCAGCGGAGAAGAGCGCGATGGCGCATGTGAGTAGAATAGTTTTTTTCATCTTCCTAGGGCACACGTAGTGTGTGCTTAAGTTTAGCATATGCTGATTTGTATTAATACGCCTACAAAGTTACGGCTTTTTCTCGGTATATGAGCGTCCTGTCGCCCGTTTTTTACCCCGAAAAGCCATGATTTTCCGAATTTTTCGCGCTTTGTGGCGTTGGGTAGGTCAGAAGCGCAGTGCGAGGCTCACGCCACCGCCGTTGTCGGTGACAAAAGGCACGAGGGCAGTGGAGACATCGCGGCCCTTGACCTTCACGGTGCGTCCGCCCCGGCTGTGGTAGGCATCCACGAGGTTGTAGATGTACATGCCCACGGCCAGCGTCGACGACAGGCACGCCATCTCGCGCCATGAGTTGGCCTTGTTGCGCCATCCCCGGTCCTTGTAGTCGCTGTTGCGGCCGAACATATAGACGGCGCCGGCCACGAGGGCCGCCTCGCTGACCCATATCACCACCGCCTTCTCCTTCTGCTGCTTCTTCCACTGGCTCACGCCGGGGATGAGCGACTGCACCAGCGAGCGCGTGCCGCCCTGCTCCACGACCTCATAGTCGTCGTAGAGCGGTTCGGTGTTCTTCGCCGAGACAGCCAGCAGCTGATACATCGTCCAGCCCCAGTACTGGCGTACATCGCTTTCAAACATGTTTTTGCGGTCGACGACCTTGTACTTGAACCATGTGTCGCTGCCGAACGTCACGCGGCAGGCCACGGTGTCGACCGATCCCTTGCGGGCGTCGAGGCCATACTCGTCGGCCAGCAGGTCCACGAGGGCGTAGATGCCCTGTTGGCGCATCTGCTGATCGTCGAGGTAGAACGGTTCGATGTAGTAGAACTTATACGTGTCGTTGGAGCGCTGCGCGTTGAGCTTGGCCACGCCCTTCTTGCTGGCCCACAGCGGCAGCGGCTCGGCCTGTGAGGGCAGGGCAGAGAGCAGACAGCACACCAGTGCAGCGAGGCATGCTAATTGCTTGGCAGAGAGATGCATAAGCAGAGTGTTTTAGATGATGATGTTTTTTGTTACGGATGATAAAATGCAGCACACGTGTCAGCACCTCAGTAGAGGCTCACGCCGATGTCGAACGGACTGTCGAAGTCGGCGAGGAGCGGGTGCCGCGTGTCCTTGTCGGAGAGGATGGCCCGGTCGGTGGGTATGCGCCAGTCGATGGCGAGCGAGTCGTCGAGGATGGAGATGCCGCCGTCGGCCTCGGGGTGATAGAACTCGTCGCACTTATACTGGAACACGGCCGTGTCTGACAGCACGGCGAAGCCATGGGCGAAGCCGCGCGGCACGAAGAACTGCCGGTGGTTGTCCTCGGTGAGTTCCACGGCGACGTGGCGGCCATAGGTGGGCGACCCCTTGCGGATGTCGACGGCCACGTCGAGCACGGCACCGCGCACGCAGCGCACGAGCTTGCTCTGGGTGTAGGGCGGCCGCTGGAAATGCAGGCCGCGCATGACGCCGTAGGCCGACATCGACTCGTTGTCCTGCACGAAGTGCACGGGGTGGCCGAGGATGGGAGCCGCCTTCTCCGCAAACTCGCGCTCCGAGAAACTCTCGAAGAAGTAACCGCGTGCGTCCTTGAATACTCGTGGCTCAATGATGAGCACATCCTTGATGTCTGTTGTTATGACTTCCATATCTGTTTCGTTTTTTTTGTCCCCAATTTACTTGGAATTAGCTATCTGTTTCACCCGTCGGATGGTCTTCGTGCCGAGACGTTCGCGGAGGGCAAGCTCCATGACGTCGTAGGCGTGGAGGTCGGTGGCGGCATAGTCGTAGTAGCCGGCGGCGAGGAGATGCTCCGCCTTCTTTCTGGCCAGCTGACCGTAGAAGCCGAAGAGCGAGAAGATGTTGAGTTGGAACTCCACGCCCCGGTCCTTCAGCGCCCGATAGTCGTCGGGCGACATGTAGACATAGCGCTCGGGGTGGGCGAGCATCGGGAAGAAGCCCTTCGCCATGATGCGCTGCAGCAGGTCGTGGAAATGCACCGGCGCATGCACATACGACGTCTCCACGAGCAGACGGTCGCCCCGTGGCCCCCACGGCAGCACGTCATCATGCTCAAGGCGCTCGGCGAACACGCTGTCGAGCATGTTCTCGGCGGAGAGATGGAGCGCGATGGGCCCCTTGTAGGCCTCCGAGAGATCTCCGAATCGTTGGCGCAGCGCTGCGGTGGTGTTGGGCACGTCCTCCATGATGTGCGGCGTGAGCCACACCTCGCGGATGCCCGTCTGCTCATAGAGCGCGAGGATGGCCAGCGCCTCCTCCATGGTCTCCACGCCGTCGTCGACCCCCGGAAGGATGTGGCAGTGGCAGTCGGTGAAACCCTCGAACACCCCGCTCCTCGCCAATGTCTTTCTAAAGAAGAACATAGCGGCCTATTGCAATATGATAATCATTTGCCCTTGTGAACACTAATACCTGATAATGGCAGGGAATGGTCGGGCACGCTTAGTTGGACGATGTCCAGCCCTTGTGGTGCTTGTGGCCCGACTTGCTGCCATAGTGGTAGCCGTAGCCATAGCCGTAGCCATAGCCGTAGCGGTAGTAGCCATACTTGCCGTAGCGTCCGTTGCCACCCTCTGTGCCGTTGAGGATGAGGCTCATGTTGGGGTGCTTCTTCTCGTCATACTGCTTCTGCAGCTCCTTCACCATCGAACGCTCGAAGAGGCCGCTGCGCACCACGAACACCACGCGGTCGGCATACTGCTCGAGGATCTGCGCGTCGGCAACGATCTCCACCGGCGGACAGTCAACGAAGATATAGTCGTACTCCTGTCGCAGCAGTTCGAACATCGGTGCGAGGTGCTCGCTGTAGAGCAGTTCGGTGGGGTTGGGCGGCATGGTGCCCATGGGCAGCACGCTCAGGTTCGTCGTGTTGGCGTCGTTGACGATGAGGCTGCGCACGTCGGCCACGCGGCCGGAGAGATAGTCGGTGAGACCCTTCTCCGGGCTGTCCACATACTCCGACGATGTGCCGCGTCGCAGGTCGCAGTCGATGACCAGCACCTTCTTGTCGCGCAGTGCAAACGACTTGCTGATGTTGAGCGACAGGAAGCTCTTGCCGCTGCCCGCGTTGAACGACGTGAGCATGATGACGTTGGCCCCGCTGTGGCTCTCGTCGGTGACAAACTCTATGTTGGTGCGGAGCACGCGGAACGCCTCGTTGATGACGTCGCGCTTGCCCGCCTTCACCACCACCACGTGCTGGTCGGCCGGTTTGCGCAGCTGCCACCAGTGGCGCTTGTGGCGTCCGCTATACAGCGGTATCTCGCCCAGGAACGGCACCGTGGTGCTCTCGAGGTCCTTGCGTCCGCGCACCTTGCTGTTGCTGGCCTCGCGGATGTAGATCACCACCAGCGGAATGAGGAAGCCGATGAGCAGAGCCACCAGCATGATGTTGCGGCGCACGGGCGCTATGGGTGCCGCGCTGCCGCTGGCCGGCGAGATGATGCGCGTGTTGTAGGCGGTGAACGCCTGCGACAGCTCGTTCTCCTCACGCTTCTGGAGCAGGAAGAGGTAGAGCTGCTCCTTCACCTTCTGCTGACGACCCACCGACTGCAGATACTTTGCCTGGTTGGGGCTGGAGGCGATCTGCGAGCGTGTGGCCCCCTCGCTCTGCTGCAGATGGCTGATCTGCGTGTCGAGCGACACGATGAGGTTGTTGATGCTCGAGAGGATGCCGCTGCGCTGCTGTGCCAGCGTCTGGTCGATGTCCTGCACCAGCGGGTTGCTCTCGCTCGAGTTGGCAATGAGGCTGTTGCGCTTGAGCAGCGTGGTGTTGTACTCGGTGATGAGGCTCTCTATGGCCCCGCTCTCCACGCCCGAGTTGACCGGCAGCAGCTGGTTCTTCTTGCTGCTCTCCACGAGGTAGCCCTTGACATACTGGCAGATGGACCGCTGCGTGTTGAGCTTGAGGATCTGGTTGGCGTTCTCGTTCGACTGAGCCATATACATCGATGAAGCCGCATCGACGTCGGGCAGCAGGTGCGAGCTCTTGAACGACGAAATGTTCTGGTCGACATCACCCAGCTCGCGCTCTATCACGCCGAGGCGCTCGGTGATGAAGTTGCTGGTGGCGATGGTCATGAGGTTCTTGTCCTTCACCCAGCTCTCCTTATACACGTTGAGCACCATGTTGATGACATCCTCTGCCCGCTTCGGCACCACGTCGACATACGACAGTTCGATCAGCGTGGCCTTCTCCTCGACGATGCTTGCCGAGAGGCACGCCTTGAGGTGGCTCGTCATGCTGTTGAGGTTGGTGCGTGTGATGCTGATGGGCACGGGGTCTTTGGCAAACGACATGAAGCACGCTGCCGGCACCACGGTGATGTGGCCCACGGGCGTGTTGATCTTGGTGTTGTACTTGCCGGTGACGGGCACGTCGGGCAGGTTGTCGTTGCCCGAGAGCATGAAGTCGGCCACCTCAAACGTCTTGTCGTCCTTCACGGTGAGCGTGAGGGCTGCGCTCTGCTCGGCCGTGAGGTCATGGAAGATGATCTTCACCGGCAGGCTCTTGTCGTAGAGCTCATGGTCGTGGAAGGCGCCGGCGACGCTGTAGGTCACGTCGTAGGCGATGCGCTTGCCCGCCTCGAGGAGGATGGCCGGCGACTGAATGGCGTTGAGCTCGTTGTAGACATTGCTGTATCCGGGCGACACGCCCATGTCGGAGAACATCGATGCGATGTCGCCCGAGACATTGTTAGTCTTGCTGTCCTCCTTGACGAGGAATGTGGCCGATCGCAGATAGGTCGGCGGAGTCTTCAGCACGTGTATGGTGGCGATGCCGAGGCATACCGCCAGCGACAGCACGAACCACTGCCAGTGTGACAGGCAGAGGTAGCACAGGTCTTTGATGCTCAGGAACGACTCCTCCTGGGCAGCGTTGGGTTTGCGTGAAGTGTTTGGGTTACTCATATATGGTGTGATATGTTGCTATTCGACAGTAGTGAACCGCTCCCTTTACTTTACGAGCAGGTTGATGATGGTGACGGCAAACGAGGCCAGCGTGATCCAGAACGTCGGCGTGTTGAGCAGGTTGCCCATGGCCGTCGACTCGTTGGCCTTCTTCTGTGTCGGCTCCACGTAGATGACGTCGTTCTGCTGGATGTAGTAGGCCGGCGAGGCATAGATGCTCTGCGCATCGGTGAGATCCACGCGGTAGGGCGTCTGCACGCCGTTCTCGGTGCGGATGACGGTGACGTTCTCGCGCTTGCCGTCGAGGGTGAGGTCACCCGCCATGGCGATGGCTTCGAGGAGCGTCACCTTGTCGCGCTCGATCTTGATGCGTCCCGGGCTCTTCAGTTCGCCGATGGCGCTGAATGCCATGTCGGAATACTCCACGGTGACCACTGGGTCGCGCAGCAGGCTGCCGGCGATGAGTCGGTACTTGATCTCGTTGGCCACCTCGAGGCGTGTCTTGCCGGCCACGGCGATGAGTCCGAGCGTGGGGAAGTCGATGTTGCCGTTGCTGTCGACGGTGTAGTAAGCCTTGATGTTGTTGGTGTTGCTGCCGGCGCCCACCGACGACGAGCTGACGTTGAACATCTTCATGAGTTCCTCATCGCGGCTGTGCACCATGATGTTCATCTTGTCGCCCGTCTGCAGTTTTATCTCTCTGGCCTCCTGCACGGCAACGCTGACGTTGTCGGGCATGTTCTGCATGTAGGCGATGTCTTGTGTGTTTTTGCACGACACGAGCATGGCGGTGACTGCCATCAGCAGCCACAAGCCACAACGGTTCAATGTTTTCATTTGTCCTATTGTTTTTTTTCTTTGTATTCCAGTGTTTTCTATCCTATCACCTCCACAAACTCCGGTTGCACCATGACGGCCGCCACGATGATGCCGGGGATGGCCACGAGCAGCTGTCGCTTGCGCGAGCCGCGGCACTTGAGCAGGCGTCCCTCGTAGCCGTCGAGGTGTCCGCCCACGATGCGCACGCGCCGTCCCACCATGGCCTCGGTGATCTCCTGTGGCGCGTAGTAGCGTGGTGTCTCGCGGTCGTCGACGGCGCGTATGAAGCGCGCCATGGCGCGGTCGTCGACCACCATGGGCCGCATGTAGGCGCCCCGCACAAAGCGATACTGCAGTGTGGGCATCCGCCCCAGCAGAAGGTCGGCCTCCTGCCGTGTGGCATGCAGGAAGAGCAGGTCGTGAATGAACGGTTGCTCCTCGCGCACGCGCTTCGCCCCGTGCTCCACGATGCGCACGGTCATGGGCGTGAAGAAGTCGGTGCCGGCCCGCAGACCTTTCGCGGCCAGTTCGCGGTAGGCCGGCATGAGGGCGTTGGGGCGCTTCAGGTCGCGCAAGACAAACCAGTGCTTGCCGTCGTCCGCCGCAGTGCGATTGTCAGTGGTTGAACCGGTGCTGTCCATGCCGTGTGCCGTGAGTGTGTGTGTTTAATAAAGCGCAAATCTCCTATTCCTGCTGGATGCTGCAAAAATGTCAGTATCAAGCAGTTATGCTTTGTCGCTGGTAAGAATGCTGTTGTTTCCTCGAGGATGTGTGAGATCGTACGAACAGACTTTTGCGGGGGGGATGCGGCAGCATGGCCGTGCTGCCCGGTATGATGATATGCCTGCCCCTATTTCGAAATTTTGAGCAAAGGTAACACATTTATGCCAAATGGCAATCAAGTATTCCGATAAAAAGCATTTTTTTATGTGTCTTGCATATAGCGATAGCCCGCGGTTTGGGTCAGCAAACCGCGGGCTATGCCCTTCCTTCCATCGTGTCCGGAGGTCAGCAGCCGAGTCGCTGCTCGAGTCGCTGGCGTATGGCGGCAATGAAGCCCGCCGAGGTCTGCGGCTGCGGTGTGATGCCCTCCATGAGTCCTGCCAGGTCCTTGGTGACGATGCCGGCGTTGAGCGTGTCGAAGCAAGCAGCCTCCAGCGCATCGGCATAGGCCATGAGGTCGGGCAGCGAGTCGAGCTCGCCGCGCTTGCGCAGTGCGCCGCTCCATGCGAAGATGGTGGCCATGGGGTTGGTGCTCGTCTCCTCGCCCTTGAGGTAACGGTAGTAGTGGCGCGTCACGGTGCCGTGCGCCGCCTCATACTCATAGTTGCCGTCGGGCGACACCAGCACCGAGGTCATCATGGCCAGCGAGCCGAAGGCCGTCGACACCATGTCGCTCATCACGTCGCCGTCATAGTTTTTGCAAGCCCAGATGAAGCCGCCCTTGGAGCGGATGACGCGCGCCACGGCATCGTCGATGAGCGTGTAGAAGAACTCCAGTCCGCGCTTCTCAAACTCCTCGCGGTAGTCCTCGTAGACCTCGTGGAAGATGGTCTTGAACTGCGCGTCGTACTTCTTCGATATGGTGTCTTTCGTGGAGAACCAGATGCTCTCGTTGCGGTCGAGTGCAAACTTGAAGCAAGCATGTGCAAACGAGCGGATGCTCCCGTCGGTGTTGTGCATGGCCTGCAGCACGCCCGGTCCGCTGAAGGTGTGTATCTCCACCTCCTCATGGCGTCCGCTCACGCCGTCGAACACCAGTCGGGCCGTGCCCGGTTCGTCGGCGCGTATCTCCACGCTCTTGTAGACGTCGCCGTAGGCATGTCGGGCGATGGTGATGGGTTTCTGCCAGTTGCGCACCGCCGGCCGTATGCTCGGGATGGTGATGGGCGTGCGAAACACCGTGCCGTCGAGGATGGAGCGGATGGTGCCGTTGGGGCTCTTCCACATCTCGTGCAGGTGATATTCGTCCATGCGCTGCAGGTTAGGTGTGATGGTGGCACACTTCACCGCCACGCCCAGCCGCTTGTTGGCCTCGGCCGCCTGTCGTGTCACCTCGTCGGCCGTCTCGTCGCGGTGCACGAGTCCGAGGTCATAGTATTCGGTCTTCAGGTCGACGAAGGGCAGGATGAGTTCATCCTTGATCATCTTCCAGAGAATGCGTGTCATCTCGTCGCCGTCCATCTCGACGAGCGGTGTGGTCATCTGTATCTTTTTCATGCAGTAGAATAATGTTGCGGTGTTTTACTTTTTGTTTCTGTAATAGTTCATGAGGCATCCGTCGGCCAGGATCTGCCGTTCGGTGTCGGTGAGGTTGCCGACGTGCAGCGTCAGCGGCGACAGGGAGCCGTCGGCCGCTATGACCTGAGCCTCGAAGTCCTCGTGCCCCGCGAGCAGCGCCTGCCGTATGCCCGCGACGAACACCATGTCGCCCGGCTGCCATGCGAAGGGCGTCGCGGCGTCGATGGTGAAGGGCACCAGTCCCCAGTTGATGCAGTTGGAACGGTAGCGCTTGGTGGCATACTCATAGCAGATGTTGGCGTCGCCGCCCAGCACCTTCTGGCACGATGCTGCCTGTTCGCGTGCCGAGCCGTCGCCCGGCCGGTTGGCAAACACACACGACCCGAAGCTCGTGTTGTCGGCCGAAGCCCCCACGGCCTTGAGCGCCCGTGCCACGCTGTCGGGGCAGTGGCCGTCGCGGCGCTGGCCGTCGCGCTGCTGGATGTCCTTGCTCCGCCCCACATAGTCGGGCACCCGTCGCGACAGGGCAAACTCTGCCAGCTTGAGCGGGTTCGACCTGTAGCTCGACGTCTCGCCCGAGGGGATCAGTTCGTCGGTGGTGGTCACCGGGTCGTGTATGACCGCAGCCAGTTCCACCAGCATGTTGTCGGCCATGGGGTGTATGTCCGGCCAGTCCTTGATGTTGGGCCCGTAGCGCAGCGGCGTGTCGGGTTGTGGCCGGTTGAAGCCGTTGTAGATGCGGCACTTGTAGATCTTCTCGTCGTAGTGGTAGGGGTGGTGCTGCGGGTCGTAGTCTATGTCTGTCGCTGCTGTGATCACGCCGCCGTTGGCTGCCGTGGCCGCAATGGACCGTGCGTCCATGAGCGCCACCATCGCCAGCTGACCCTGTCCCGGCTTCGACCCCTCGCGGTTGGGGAAGTTGCGTGTGGTGTGGCGGATGCTCAGTCCGTTGTTGGCCGGCACGTCGCCAGCGCCGAAGCACGGGCCGCAGAACGCCGGTTTCATCACCACGCCCGCCTCCATGAGGTCGGCGGTGAAGCCCTCGCGCGTCACCGCCATCGACACCGGTGTCGACTGCGGATAGGCCGATGCCGTGAAGTATCCGTTGCCGATGCTCTTGCCGCGCAGGATGGCTGCCGCCTCCGCGAGGTTGTCGTAGGTGCCGCCCGAACATCCTGCGATGATGCCCTGGTCGGCCACCACGTGTCCGTCCACGATCTTGTCGGTGAGATGCACGTCCACCTTGTCGCCGAAGCGCCGGCGCGCATCATCTTCCACCGCGCGGAGGATGGCCTCGGGGTCAGCCTGCAGCTCGTGAATAGACACCGCGTTCGACGGGTGGAAGGGCAGTGCTATCATCGATTCCTGCTGACTGAGGTCGATGCGTATCATCATGTCGTAGTAGGCCACGCTGCCAGGCTGCAGCGTGCGGAACGCCTCGGGGCGCCCGTGCTCGGCATAGTGGCGCTGCACCTCGTCGTCGGTCACCCAGATGCTGCTCAGGCAGGTCGTCTCGGTGGTCATGATGTCGATGCCGTTGCGGAAGTCGATGGGCAGGTCCTTCACGCCCGGTCCGGCAAACTCCAGCACCTTGTTTTTCACGGCCCCACTCTCGAAGGTAGCCTTCACGAGCGATATGGCCACGTCGTGCGGACCGATGCCGCGCCGCGGCTTGCCCTCGAGCCATACGAGCACCACCTCGGGCGCGCTGATGTCCCATGTGTTGCGCAGCAGCTGCTTCACCAGTTCGCCGCCGCCTTCGCCCACGCCCATGTTGCCCAGCGAGCCATAGCGCGTGTGCGAGTCGCTGCCCAGGATCATGCGGCCGCAGCCCACCATCTGTTCGCGTGCAAACTGGTGGATCACCGCCTGGTTGGCCGGCACGTAGATGCCGCCATACTTCTTGGCCGCCGACAGTCCGAAGACATGGTCGTCCTCGTTGATGGTGCCGCCCACGGCGCAGAGCGAGTTGTGGCAGTTGGTCATGGCGTAGGGTAGGGGGAACGCCTCGAGTCCGCTGGCCCGTGCCGTCTGTATGATGCCCACATAGGTGATGTCGTGCGACATCATCGCGTCGAACCTGATGTGCATCTTCTTGCCCTTCGAGCCGTCGGCATCGTGGGCCCGCAGTATGCCGTAGGTGATGGTGTGTTCGCGCGCCTCGTCGGGCGTCATGCCGTCGTAGGTGTCGCAGATCTCTGTTCCGTTGAGGAGGTATACTCCGTGCTGTATGAGTTCAACCATTTTTTTATGTCATGTTTTCGTTTCAGGGAATAAAGTTACTGCTTTTTATTGAAATGGCGCATGAAACGTCACGAAAACTTGCGAAACGATGCGTTTTTGTTACTTTCTCCGCATATTTCGTGCAAAAAGATTATTGCACGGCGCGAAAACGGGCGCACGGCGACAAAAGTCATCGTGACGCCGCCGTGCGAGGAATCTACGAACGACACCTATTATAATATTGGCTTTGCAAATGATGCGTGTGGGCATGCTGAAGCATACCGCGCGAATGAAGGCACAATCCCCATAAATGATGATTTTATGTAAGTTGTATGGCATTTGCTTGTAACATACGTTAAAAAAGCGTAACTTTGCATCCGATAACATGCACGCGGTGTAGGGGATGCGGAGAAGGCCTTCTTCTTTCGCCACACCGGCCCACGCCGACGGTGCACACGGGAAAGGCTCCCGTGCACAAATATTAACCAACCACACAAATCAAGACATGGTTTTACAAGACCTCCAACAAGACTTCAAGGGATCCAACTGGAAGCACGAGATTGACGTAAGAGACTTCATTCAGGCCAACTACGAGCCCTACAACGGCGACGAGAGTTTCCTTGTCGGCCCGTCAGCCAAGACCACGAAACTGTGGAACATCCTCTCCGGCCTCTTCGAGGTGGAGCGCGAGAAAGGCGTCTATGATGCTGAGACCAAGCTGCCTCAGAGCCTCGACACCTATGGTGCCGGCTACATCGACAAGGACAGCGAGGTGGTGGTAGGTCTGCAGACCGACGCCCCCCTGAAGCGAGGCATCTTCCCCAAGGGAGGCATACGCATGGTGGAGAAAGCCCTCCAGGCCTACGGCTATGAGCTCGACCCCGCCACGAAAACCATCTTTACCAAGTATCGCAAGACCCACAACGAGGGTGTGTTCTCGGCCTACAACGACGACATCAAGGCCGCCCGCCATGCCCACATCATCACCGGTCTGCCCGATGCCTACGGCCGTGGCCGCATCATCGGCGACTATCGCCGCATAGCCCTCTACGGCACCACCAACCTCATCGAGGAGAAGAAGCGCTACTTCAAGCGCATCGACATACAGGAGTTCACCGAGGAGATCGTGCGTCACCGCGAGGAGATCAGCGAGCAGGTGCAGGCCCTGAAGCAGTTTGAGCGCATGTGCGCCGCCTACGGCTTCGACGTCACCAAGCCCGCCACCAATGCCCGCGAGGCCGTGCAGTGGACCTACTTCGGCTACCTTGGTGCCGTGAAGGACCAGGACGGTGCCGCCATGTCGCTGGGCCGTGTGTGCGCCTTCCTCGACATCTTCATCCAGCGCGACCTGAAGAACGGCACGCTCACCGAGGAGGAAGCCCAGGAGCTCATCGACCAGATGATCATGAAGCTGCGCATCGTGCGTTTCCTGCGCACCCCCGAGTACAACGACCTCTTCTCCGGCGACCCCATCTGGGCCACAGCCTCTATCGGCGGCATGGGCATCGACGGCCGTTCGATGGTGACGAAGACCGACTACCGTTTCCTCCACACGCTCTACAACATGGGTCCGTCGCCCGAGCCCAACCTCACCGTGCTCTGGAGCGAGCGTCTGCCCGAGCAGTGGAAGAAGTTCTGCGCCAAGGTGAGCATCGCCACCAGCGCCATCCAGTATGAGAACGACGACCTGATGCGCGCCGAGCTGGGCGACGACTACGGCATTGCCTGCTGCGTGAGCCCGATGAAGATCGGCAAGCAGATGCAGTTCTTCGGTGCCCGTGCCAACCTCGCCAAGTGTATGCTCTACGCCATCAATGGCGGCCGCGACGAGATGACCGGCCAGCAGATCGGTCCGCGCTTTGCGCCGATCACCAGCGACTATCTGACGCTCGACGAGTTTATGCCCAAGTTTGAGCAGATGATGCGCTGGCTCGCCAAGACCTATGTCAACGCGCTGAAGATCATCCACTACATGCACGACAAGTACGACTATGAGGCCTTCGAGATGGCTCTGCACGACGGCGACGTGGAGCGCACGCGCGCCACGGGTATCGCCGGCCTGTCTATCGTGGCCGACTCCATCGCAGCCATGACCCACTGCAAGGTGCGCATCATCCGCGACGACAGCGGTCTGGCCGTCGACTACAAGATCGAGGAGGGCGAGTATGTGCCCTTCGGCAACAACAACGACGAGACCGACACCATCGCTGTCGACATCACCGAGAAGTTCATGGAGTATCTGCGCCAGCACCGCACCTACCGCGACGCCATCCCCACGCAGAGCCTGCTCACCATCACGTCGAACGTGGTGTATGGCCGCAACACCGGTGCCACCCCCGACGGCCGCCAGAAGGGCGTGCCCTTCGCACCGGGTGCCAACCCCATGAACGCCCGCGACGTGAAGGGTGCCGTGGCTGCCCTGGCCTCAGTGGCCAAGCTGCCGTTCCAGCACTCGCGCGACGGCATCTCCTACACCTTCGCCATCACCCCGGCTGCGCTGGGTAAGGACAAGGACACGCAGGCCGCCAACCTCACGGCGCTGCTCGACGGCTACTTCACGCCCAACGGCGGTCAGCACATCAACGTCAACGTCTTCGACCGCGAACTGCTGCTCGACGCCATGGAGCACCCCGAGAAGTATCCGCAGCTCACCATCCGCGTCAGCGGTTATGCCGTGAACTTCGTGAAGCTCACCCGCGAGCAGCAGCTCGACGTGCTCTCGCGCACCATCAACCAGGGCATGTAAGCCACGCGCCCTGCGCGAAACCTACATACGCTACACCGAAAGCCATCTGCCCCATCGTCATGAGAGACGGGGGCACTTGGCTTTCGCCGTTTTCCTACATACCAACCCACCAAAATGCTTACACCATGCCAACCATAGGCCGCATACACTCGATGGAATCGTTTGGCACCGTGGACGGGCCGGGCATACGCTTCGTGGCGTTCATGCAGGGCTGTCCGCTGCGCTGCCAGTTTTGCCACAACCCCGACACCTGGGATGCACAGGCCGCGTGCCAGTATGAGCTGACGCCGCGCCAGCTGCTCGACGAGGTGCTGCGCTACCGCAGCTTCATCCGCACGGGCGGCGTGACGCTCTCGGGCGGCGAGCCGCTCATGCAGGCCCGTTTCGTGAGCGAGTTCTTCAGTCTCTGCCATGAGGAAGGGCTCCACACGGCGCTCGACACCAGCGGCATCTACTGCACGCCGCAGGCCCTCGAGGCCCTCGACCACACCGACCTGGCGCTGCTCGACATCAAGACCATGGATCCCGACCTCTACCCGCGCCTCACCGGCCAGCGGCAAGACAACAACCTGCGCTTCCTCGACCTGCTGCAGGAGCGCGGCATCCGCACGTGGGTGCGCCATGTGGTGGTGCCCGGGCTGACCGACGACGACCGCTGGCTGCAGCGCCTCGGCGAGCATGTGGCACGCTACAGCGTGGTGGAGAAGATCGAGGTGCTGCCCTACCACATCCTCGGCACCGCCAAGTACAAGCAGATGGGCATCAGCTATCCCCTCGACGGTGTGCCGCCCCTCAGCGCCGACCGCACGAAGGCCGTGCGCGCGATGCTCTCCGCCTACAAGCCCTGTCTGTAGCCTCCGCTGGTGCATGCCCGCCGGAGGAAATGTTGACATGCGTGTCAAAAAAAATGCGGCGCAGGCTTGTCGTTTCCGCCCAAATGGCGTAAATTTGCAATACAATCAACCGAAAACAATTATGACCACAAGAAAAATGCTGGCCACTGCGGCCATCGTGGCTGCAGCGCTGGCACTGCCGGCACAGGCAGTAGCCAAGAAAACCCCGAAAATGTCGAAGTATCTCTTTGCCTACTTCACCGGCAATGCCCCTGCCGAGGAGCAGGTGCGCTATGCCGTCAGCGACGACGGTTTCAACTACACCCCGCTCAACGGCGGTGCCCCCATCATCGGCAGCGACAGCATATCGCTCGCCAAGGGCGTGCGCGACCCCCACGTGCTGCGCGGTGAGGACGGTGCGTTCTACATGGTGCTCACCGACATGCGGTCGTCGCTGGGCTGGACCAGCAACCGCGGCATCATCCTGCTGCGCTCCAAGGACCTCGTGCACTGGACACACCACACCGTGCACTTCCCCGAGAAATACCAGGGCACCCACTTTGCCAACGTCATACGCGTGTGGGCCCCGCAGACCATCTACGACAAGAGCACCGGCAAGTACATGGTGTACTTCTCGCTGCTGACCAGCGACGGCACCATCGCCTACGACAAGGTGTACTACTGCTATGCCAACAGCGACTTCTCAGACCTTGAGGGCGAGCCGCGCCTGCTGTTCGACTTCGGCGAGTCGGCCATCGACACCGACATCGTGCAGGACGAGCAGGGCCTCTACCACCTCTTCTTCAAGACCGAGGCCGGCAAGCACAAAGGCATCAAGCAGTACACGTTCCGCGACCTGCACGCCCCGCAGACCTGGACGCTGCACGACGGCTTCTGTGAGGTCACCAAGCAAGCCGTGGAGGGTGCCGGTGTGTTCCCGCTCATCGGCGGCGGATGGTGCCTGATGTACGACTGCTACATGAACGGCCACTACCAGTTTGCCAAGAGCCAGGACCTCAACACGTTCACCTACGTGCAGGACACCGAGACCAAGGGAGCCTTCACGCCCCGTCACGGCACCACCATCCAGATCACGGCCAAGGAATACAAGCGCCTGCTGAAGGCCTTCCCCATCGGCAAGTAGATGAAACGACTTTTCAGCAGTGTCCTCGCAGCGGGGCTCCTCGCTGCGCCCTCGCACGCACAGCAGCACGAGGTGCGCAGCCCGCAGGTGGCCTCGCTTGAGGTGGTGGCGGGCAACGACTGGACGGCGTTGCCCGTCATGGAGCTTGACGGCGACGATGTGCTCCACGTGGACTTCGACCTGCTCTCGCACCAGTATCGGCGGCTCTGCTACCGTCTGGAACACTGCGATGCCGACTGGACACCGTCGGCAGGACTCTTCGAGAGCGACTACTGCCAGGGCTTTGCCACTGACAACACCATCGATGACACCGAGGAGTCGCTCAACACCAACCAGCTCTACACCCACTATGCCCTGCAGCTGCCCAACGACCGGTGCCGGCCGACCATGAGCGGCAACTACCGCCTGTCGGTCTACGACGACAATGCCGCCGACAAGACGCCGCTGCTCGTGGTGTGCTTCATGGTGGTGGACCCGCAGATGGCAGTGGGCCTCGATGTCACCGCCAACACCGACCGGGGGCTCAGCACGCGCTACCAGCAGGTGTCGATGCGTGTGGACTATGGTCAGCTGCGCGTCACCGACCCGCAGACGCAGGTGCACACGGTGGTGATGCAAAACGGCCGCACAGACAATGCCGTGCGCGGTGCGCAGCCGCAGATCGTCGGTCCGAAGGGACTGGCGTGGAGCCACTGCCGCGACCTCATCTTCGAGGCCGGCAACGAATACCGCAAGTTTGAGACGCTCGATGTGACGCACACCACCATGGGACTGGAGACGATGGGGTGGGACGGCGAGCGCTATCATGCCTATGTGTGGCCCGACGAGCCGCGTCCCAACTATGTCTATGACGAGGATGCCGACGGCGCCTTCCTCATCCGCAACTCCGACAACAGCGAGGTGGCCTACACCTGCGAGTATCTGTTGGTGCATTTCACCCTGCTCAGTCCGCAGCTGCCTGCCGACATCTACATCGACGGAGCGTGGACGCTTGGCCAGCGCACGCCGCGCTACCAGATGCAGTGGAACGACGCCACGCAGCGCTATGAGGCTGCCCTGTGGCTGAAGCAAGGCTATTACAACTATCAGTATCTGGCTGTCGGTGCCGACGGGCATGCCACCCCCGTGCCCTCTGAAGGCTCGTTCTACCAGACGGAGAACCGCTACCAGGCCCTCGTCTACTACCGCGCACCCGGCGACCGCACCGACCGCCTCGTGGGCTATGCCAGCACCGTCTACGGTCCGTGAGGCCATACGTGACCTGAATACACCAACAACCAACGAGTCCATGCCAAGCATTGCGATGTCTGCAATGCATTGACATGGACTCGTCTTGTTTTGTTATGTTGGCGGGCGGTAATGTCCGCCCGCCACACAGATGATGTCGTCTTACTTAGCCACTTTCACGGTGCGACCAGAGGCCATGCGCACGATGTGCATGCCGTGAGCAGGCTTGCTGATGCGGCGGCCCTGCAGGTCGTAGTAAGCCTCGGCGCGATCAGCCTTGCCCGACTGCTTGTTGACATCCGAGATGCCAGCAGCCGTCTGCACGTATGCCTTGGCTGCGTTGACAATGGCACCGCCGTTGTTGTTGTCGATGAGCAGCACCACCACATAGAGCAGGCTGGGGTCGTGGTCAACGGTGATGTCAGCTACGTTGAATGTGCCCGTCACTTCTTCAGTGACACTCTCCAGCACGTTGGCCGGCAACGATGCCAGTCCGCTGGTGAGGCGCGTGGTGCCCAGCACCACATCATTGAAGTAGAGGCCCTCGATGCTGCTGTTGCCTTGCAAGAACACCTCACCCTCCTTATAGGTGGGATACAACAATTGCGAAGCGTCGGACGACGTGTATTTGTTGCTTTGTGCCCAGTTGTCGCCTTCGCCGTGCAGACTGTCGCCCACGAGCACAAACTCCAGCTTGTAGCGGTCGGCATCCGTGCGGTCTACGGGGAAGTAGATCTTAGCCTTTGCGGTGATGGTGGTGGCGTCGGCGTCGTAGGCAGCCACGGGCTCAATGTCAGCCGGAGCCAACAGGTCAACACAACTCTGCCACACCTTCTCTATGCCCAGTCCGCTGTTGGCATTGCCATACATCGGATCGACCATGCCTGAGCGGCGGTCGATGCAAGCCGAAGGGAATCCAGAGACCGATGAAGGAAATTGGCTTGACTCCATGACCGTCATAGCATCAGCGTTGTGATAAGACAACGCGATGAAGTCGTAGGGATGCTTATGATTCATGATTTCGATTGCCGTGAAGCCGCGCGGACACCATGCACACCATGTGCCGGTGTACTCCTCCATGACCGAGCTGTGCTTGGGCAGCTTGTTATACACCAAGACGTTGCCCTCAGCCGTGGTCGGTGTCTGCTCCACGCCATTGACCTTGTTGATGGTGACGGCTAACGGATAGTTGCCCGATTGGGCCATAGCGTCGAGCGACAGCGTGACCGTCTGCCCGGCATTGTAGATGCCGGCTATCGGCGTGGTGAGCGTCAGGTGGCCCGTGCCTTTCTGTGTGCCCTGCGTGTAGGTGTAGTCGATGGAGCTCACGCCGGCAACACCCTTGTTGCGCAGCGTCATTTTCACCTTGGTGGGCATGTTGGTCTGACCATACGACACATTGGGTGCGTCGAAAGCTGCCCCGTTGTCGGCCACGCCGCAGAGCGTAGCGCTGAGGGCCGAGCATCCCCATGCGGCGGAACGGTCTTTCCAGTTCATGTAGGTGCGCGACGTGTGCACATAGATGCCGCAGTCGCCATCGTCGTAGGTCAAGGCCACCGGCTGCTTGGTGGTAGCCACCAGATCAGTCACCTCAAACGAGTAGCCCAGATAGAGCGTGTCGGTGTCGATGGTGAACGGCTCGCTGAACGTACCTGTGAGCGTGGAGCCGTCGACCGTAGCCGTGGCCGTCGGGCCGTCAGGAGTGTTCTTCTTGCTCTTGAGCGCCAGTTTGCGGGTTATCCACACCGTGGCATTGGCCGTGTTGTCGGTCGTGCCCTTGAAAGGCACGCTGATGCTCTCGATCTTCAAGCCGCGCAGGTCCTTGCCGATGAGGCGCACAGCCACATCGTAGTTCTCCTTTTTGCTGGTGCCGAGAAACGATACGTCGCCCGAGACGTTGGCCGTGTATGTCACGCGGCCGTCATCGGCCATGGCACTGGCGGGGAGCAGCGCCATGGCCAGTGTGGCCACGGCAGCTGCCGTGTGTTTCATGATACGATTGTTCATGCCCGTAGGATCTTTACTTGATAACCTTCACTGTCTTCTGTGAACCGTCGGCAAAGCGCATGGTCTTCAGGTAGATGCCATGAGCAGGCTGTGCCACGGCGCGACCAGAGAGATCGTTGTAGGAAATGCTCTTCACCTCGGTGTTGCCGGTGCTGACACCCTTCTTGATGCCCAGGGTGAGTTCGCCATCCTCCAAGTGATAGTTCACCAAGTTCGACTTGTAGACGTTGTCGCCGTCCTTGTAGAACTCCTGTACGCCCACATACTCGAAGCCAGTGACATAGTAGTAGATGGTGCGCATCGAACCGCTCTTCGTGATGTCGTAGTGGTCGGTGAAGTTGAGCGGCAGGTCAGTGATGTCCTCGTAGATGTAAGGATACTCATCGGCACAGAATGTGAAGGGCTCACCGTCGAAGAAGATGTTATAGTAGATCTTGTTGGGGTCGAGCAGTGTGCTGTCGGCCGCATACTTCTCCATGTAGATCTGCATGCCACCATAACCATAGTCTTCATCATATTCCATGAAGTCGGTGATCTCGGGATCCATGGGTGCGCCCGGCTTCTCGATCCACGGTGAGAGCTTCGGAGCGGCATACTCGTTGATGCTGTAGACCACGTTGCGACCGGCGTTGAGCGTCAGGTTGCTGCCTGAGTCGGCGCGGAGCGTCTTGGCTTCGGCGTCATAGTTGAGCAAGAGCTGCTTGCTGAAGTAGATGCTGTCGTATGTGAAGTCGAAGTCCTCATAGTAGATCGACTTCTTGCCGGCGGGGGTGGCATAGACATGATAGTTGGTAGAGGGGTCGATGCCCATGTAGGTCATGCCGCTGATAGTGGCCTTGTCGCCGCTGATGGTAGCCTTGACCCACGAATCCGTCATGTCGTCGGAGAGGTTGCCCAGATAGACGTCGTTGCCGTCGAAGGCCACGTTGACGATGCGGCTGTCATTGTCGCTGTCCCAGACGCTGCCCGTGTCCATGCGATACTTCTGCACGGTGGCAGAAGCGGGCAGTGTGACCACACCATCGGTTACCGGTGTCCACTGGCAAGACCAGTCGGCATAGCCTGACCAGTTGCCGTATTTGTCGCCCAGTGCGATGTATGCATCTGCGCTATAGAGGTCGTCCACACGTGTGAGCGTGTCGTTGTGCAGCACATAGCGGATGGTCTGCGACTCCTCGTCGGGCACGAGCAATCTTGCTTCATCGTCGAGCACCATGCGCCACAGATAGTAGTAGTCGTACTCATCGGTTTCGTTGCCCTCGTCGTCGATACCTGCCTCACGATAGTATTTCTGCGGGAACTCGAAGGCGATGGTGTCGCCGTCGGTATAGTCGCCCTTGATCCACACGTTGGAAGCGAGGGTCGACAGCGCGTTCTTCAGATACACCGATCCGTCGTCGCCCACCACCATGTCGCAGGCGATGCCGTCTATGTTGGATGTGAGCACGCCAATCCATGTGTATTCATAGCCGACGCTTGAGCCATACAGGCCGCTGTGGAGTGTGCCGGCCGGCTGGCTGTCGCGGTACGGAGTGTTCACATCGGCAGAGTCTACTTTGGCCACGGTCACGCGCTTCACGCGAGCCATGGTCTGCTTGTCGGCCGGCATAAGGTTGGTCTTCTTGGCATTGGTGAACCAAGGACCTTTGTCAGCCTTTGCGTTGGCGTGGAAGATGCTGGTGGCCGGCAGGAGAGTTGCCGTTTGCTTCATGGCGTCGCGCTTGAGCGACTGTGCTGAAGCTGAGGCAGCGATGAGCGCTGCTGCGAAAGTGATGTAAAGTTTACCCATATCTTATGTGTTAAAATGGTTTGTATCTTTTTACCTTATTTAAGTTATGTCGAATCGTCGTCTTTGCTCCCTGGAAACAATGCTTTTCTTCATAACGAAAGCAAAAGTAGTCATTTTATATCGTTCTACCAAACAATCGGGCACTTTTCTTTTAAATTATTAAAAATAATGTCGGTTTGTGGGGTTTTCCAGTATGCAATATATATGATGTGTCGCTATTTTCGATATACCAACAAGCCTCAACAAAACCCAAAAAATGTGAATGGCGAACGGCGCATCGGCAAGTATGATGCCATTGGCTGATCGGCGTGTGTGGAGAGATGGGGTAGGGCGAAAACGAGTGCTCCCCGAAAGGACCGGTAAGGTCTTTCGGGGAGCACTCGTTTTGCCGAAAACATTCAGATGCTTTGTTCGATGCGCTTGATGAGGTCTTGCGTAGACAGGTTGCGGGCAATGATGCGGCCGTCGCGCAAGAGCAGGTTGGCGGGCACCGTGCGGAGCCCCAGCCGGGCTACGGTCTCGCCCTCAAACATACGTCCGTCGCAGACCACGGGCCACGCGATGGAGTCGTAGCGCAGCGCGTTGTAGGTCTCCCTGCTGCTGGCATCTACGGAGAATGTGGCTATCTCGAAGCGGTTGCCCTTCTGCCGGCGCAGCATCTTCAGCCGGCGCAAGAGGTCCATGCTGTCATAGTTCCATGAGGCATAGAGCGTGATGACGGCCACCCCCTTGGAGAGCGCTGCCGCCGACACAGGACGGCCCTGCATGTCGCGAGCGGAGAACGCCGGCAGGCGGTTGCCCACGCTGCCCTGCGTGAGGGCCTTCAGCGTCTGCTGCAGACGTGCCACCTCGCCGTTGCGCGGCTGTTTGTCGGTCATGATGTTGGTGATGCGCAGTGCCTCGCGCAGGTCGGGCTCCGCCGTAGCGAGAAGATAGGTCTTCACGATGTAGGTGCTCACGCGCGAGTCGGCGTGGTTCTCGGCAAACTTTGCCGCCAGCTTGCGTGTCTCGGGCGGAGAGGCGTCGGCCACCTGTCGGCGGAAGGCGGTCATCAGCACGTTGTCGTCGGTGCCCTTGACCTCCATCTGTTTGAGGTGTGAGGCGTCGCCCTCAATGGAAACGGTCTTCCCCGGCTCCGCGAAGACAGGCTGTCGCGAGAAGTTGGGGAAGACCATGATGAGTGTGGAGGGGCGTTGGCATGCCGTCTCGTAGGCAAAGCGTCCGCCCTCCACCTTGATGGTGTCGATGCCGTCGGTCTCCCCGTCCTCACTGTAGATGTAGAACTCTCCCTGGTTGATGTGCAGGAAGCGTCCTTCGATCTTGAAGTGCTTGCTGTCGGTGCCACACGCGGTGAGCAGCAGGGCGAGCAGGGTGAGGAGCGGGAGATGTCGGTGCATCATGGATTGTTACTTCTTAAGGTTGGCGAACTCCAGGTCGTCGTTGGCATAGAGCTCGAGGACAGCGTTCTTCTTGATGGCGCTGTTGAGATAGTCTTGTGCTGCGGCGGTGTTGCCCTGGCGGTTCTGTGCGATGGCCATCAGATAGTCGGAGGTGGCATCGGCATTCTTCTTGTCCTTCAGCGTGGCCACGGCGGCAGCATAGTTCTTGTTGAGGATCTGTGCCAGTGCGGCGCTGTTCGACTTGCTGTCGCTGAAGTTCTGCACGGCGGCAGCATAGTTGCCCTTGGCAATGTTGAGGTTGCCCAGCACCTCGTCGTAGCCGTTGGCGCCGATGGCCTTCGACAGGTTGTTCTCAGCCTCGCTGGTGCGTCCGTTGCTCAGGTCGATGAGCGCCAGGTTGGCATAGGCCTCGGCAGCTGTGCGGTCCTTGGCCAGTGCCTGCTGCAGATAAGCCTTGGCGGCCGTCTCGTCGCCCTTGTTGAAGGCCATCACAGCCAGGTTGTTGTAGGCGCGGTAGTCCTTGTCGTAGAGCTGGGCAGCCGTCTTGTAGATGGCCTCCTTCTCGTTGGCGTTGTCGGTGAGCGATGCGGCGTAGAGCAGCTCGTCGGCAGAGAGCTGTGTGGCATCGGCCTTATACTGCTGCTTGATCTGCTCGTCGTCGCGTCCCACGGTCTCATAGTTGATGATGA
The DNA here is from genome assembly GCA_963592505.1 of Bacteroidaceae bacterium. GTDB lineage: Bacteria > Bacteroidota > Bacteroidia > Bacteroidales > Bacteroidaceae > Prevotella. Next base: position 6,800 of record CAVAXH010000009.1, on the reverse strand, counting down.
GGCGGCTGCGGCGCAGCTCGGGCAGGATGCCGTCGGCCAGCTCGCGGAAGCCGGCGCTCATGTTGCGGATCTGCTGCTCGCGCTCAGCGGGGTCCTTATACATCTCGAGCACGCGCAGTATGACGTCCTTGTCCTGGATGTCGCTGGCCTGCACCAGCTGCTTGAAGCCCTCCCAGTCCTGTGCGGTGTAGTGGGCGTCGATGCCGGCGTCGTCGAGCTTGGCGGCCTTCAGCTGCTTGGCCACATACTCCTCGCTGGCGTTCTGGCGCTTGCCGGCCAGCTTGTCGTTGAACGAGTAGCCGCCCTCGGGAGAGGCATAGGCAGCCACCTCCACATTGCGCAGGTTGAGGCCCTCGCGGTCGGCGTTGATCTTCTTGAGCATGTTGACAAACTCCTTCACCGAGCCATTGGAGAGCTCGCTCTTGCGCAGGTTGGCCTGGTTGACGAGGAACTTGATGTTGGCCTCATACTTCTGGGCTCTGACGCGCTGGAACGAGTCGGTGGCGATGCATCCGCCGGCATCGGCGAGAGCCTGCTTGTAGAGCTCTGATGTGGCGATGACGCCAGTGGCCACCTTCACGGCCGGCACGTCCACCTTCTTCTTGCCCAGGCGGGCGTCGAAGGTGAGATACATCTCGCTGCGCTGCATGTCGGGCACATAGTCGAACGAGGTCTTCAGCGTGTAGCGTCCGCCCATCTTGTAGGACACCGTCTGGTCGTTGCCCATGACCTTCTCGCCCTGGAAGGTGGTGCTGCGGCCCTTGGCCACCTTGTTGCCGTAACGCAGTTCGGGCGTCACGGTGACCACGGCCTTGGGTTTCATGTATTTCACGGGGAACACACCGTTGACTGTAGCGGGAACCTTTCCGCCGTTGGCTTCGAGCGGGTTGGGGTCTACGGTGAAATTGTCGGCTGAGAGAGAGCCTAACTTAGAACACGATGATAATGCGATTAGCGATGAAAAGGCTAAGGCTAAAAAAGGATAGTTGCGCATAATAATACAGGATTGTGATGTGCCGCGAGCGGGACTCGAACCCGCACAGCCATTACTGGCCAAGGGATTTTAAGTCCCTCGTGTCTACCAATTCCACCATTGCGGCGCTTTGATCATTATGTTAAAGAAGTGAGCGGCAAACGGGGCTCGAACCCGCGACCTCGACCTTGGCAAGGTCGCGCTCTACCAACTGAGCTATTGCCGCATGCATATCTTTTGCAAAGTTAAGGCTAAAATGGCAAACGGCAAAGAAAAGTTGCATTTTTTTTTCGGTTCATCCGTTAAATGCGTGGATATGGCAATAGGAGCAGATGTGATCAGCACCATTTACAGACAAGGCTATCGGGCAAAGGTGAATGGCCACAACGGATAAGGTGTTCAGAAAACGATTTGGAACAACTTGGCCGGGAGGGGTGTGAGACTTCCCCATTAGTCCCTCGACCCAGAAAACTGGAGTCCTTAGGCCCCAGGACTGGAGTCCTCAAGCCCCAGGACTGGAGTCCTAAGGGCCTAAGGACAACAGTACAAAGGGCTTAGGACTACAGTACAAAAGGCTTAGGACTAAAGTACCAAGCAGCATAGACCATAGGGTGTGGCCTAGATCGCTGTTGGGCTACATGTAACAGGGTGTAGCATAGTGTGTTACCGTGCGGTTAGCCACAACGGGGCATTGGATAGGCCGTGAATTATGCAGAATCAATATTTGTGTGCCTCATTCAAAAAAAATGACGTTTTTCTTGTGTGCATCGCAGGATAGTCGTAACTTTGGGCGCTGTAAACAACCAAGAGACAAGACATTCATGTCAAAACAAAGAGATAACACGTTATACAGCAACACAATACGACTATTCTAGAGCAACGCGCGCACGGCGTTGCACACAATCACCCTATCATAATAAATAATGTGTAGCCACAGCCGACAGGCCGGTAACCTCGGCCTGAGGCGGAGCACTGCGCCCCTGCCACGGCCCTTTTCTGCCTGACGCCACAAAGATGTAGCGCGGCAGCGGAGGCATGGCGACACCATGTGGCCCATGATGCAAACGAACAAACAACACACATCCTAATAGGAAAGAATGAATAACAAAACACGAACGAACAACCGACAGAAGACCCTTGCGGCCTTTGCCGCGCTGCTGTGTCTCAGCGCCACACCCGGAGCCCATGCGCTGCCAACACGCAGCCACCTCCCCGTGGCCGAGACCGCTGCCATAGCGCCGCTGCAAGCCACCATCGTAGACCATGCCAACGGCGACCCCCTCGTGGGAGCCACCATTGTGCCCGACGGCAACACACAGAAAGCCGTGGTGACCGATGCCAACGGCCACTTCAGCCTGCCCGCGGCCGATGTGCACACGCTGCGCATACAGTGTGTGGGCTATGTGGCGAAGGTGCTGCGCCTCGACGCACACGGACGCCTGCAGGACGACGTGGCCGTGGACAGCCGCGGCGGACACACCGTGGTGGCCCTTGAGCCCGACAACTTTGAACTCGACGAACTCGTGGTCACCGGACAAGGTGCCGAGATCAGCAAGCGCCGCCTGTCGTCGGCCGTGGCCACGGTGAGCGCACAGGACCTGGAGAAGGTGAAGGTGGGACGCATCGACCAGATGCTGCAGAACGCGCTGCCCAACGTGCAGATCACCGTGTCGAACAGTCAGCCCGGCGCCACCTCGATGGTGAAGTCGCGCGGACTGTCGTCGGCCTACACCAACGCCACACCCGTGATCTATGTGGACGGCGTGCGCGTGGACAACCTCAACTCTGCCGCCACGCTCAACAACCCGCTCTCGGGCAACACCGCCGCCTCGGGATCGATCAGCGACATACCCATGGAGAACATCGACCACATAGAGTATGTCACCGGAGGTGCCGCCACCACGCTCTATGGCTCCGATGCCGCCAACGGCGTGATACAGATCTTCACGAAGAAAGGCGCTGAGGGCAAGGTGCGCTTCTATGCCGGCGTGGACCTGGGTGCCGACGTGGCCTCCTCACAGTTCTACCACTTCAAGCGCACCAAGGAACTGCTGCACCAGACCGGCTTCCAGCAGAAGTACCGCTTCGGCTTCGACGGCGGCAACGACCGCTACGGCTACAGCCTCGGCGCCAGCATGAGCGAGAACACCGGCACGCTCATCCACAACGGCAACAAAGACCGCAAGTACGACCTGCGCTTCGGTTCGCATGCCAAGTTCAACCGCATGCTCGAATACCAGAACTCGTTTGGCGTGGTGGTGGAAGACTATACACGCCGCCGCAACGGCAACCAAGGCGGATACACCGGCCTGTGGTTTACGGAGGGAGCGGCATGCACCAACTTCACCTATACCGCTGCCGACGGCACCACGGCCAACTATCCCGCCGACATCGATGCCCTCGACGACTATACCTTCGGCCAGATGAAGACCTTTGTGAACAATGCCGAACGCCTGCAGAACAACAAAGAGTCGGTGAAGCGCTTCCAGACCTCGCACACGCTGCTCTTCCAACCCCTCAGAGACCTCACGCTGAAGGCCACCCTCGGCGTGGACTACCGTGTGAACAGCAACAAGAACATCGTCACCAACGAGTATCTGGTCTACACACAGCAGCAGCCCGAGGGCACCTCGAACGCCGGCAGCATCAGCAACTTCGACCGCAAGTATTTCGGACTGACAGCCGACATCAACGGACAGTACAAATACCGCTACAGCGACTGGCTGAGCAGCATCACCTCGGCCGGATTCCAGTTTTTCAGCACCCACGACCACCAGTCGGTCTACAACGGACAGAACGTGCGCGACGGAGCACAGATCATCAGCGGCGCCGGCACCGTCACTGCCGACGAGTGGCTCAGCTATCTCTACAGCTATGGCGTCTACCTGCAGGAGAACATCGGATTCCTCGACCGCTACTATCTCGACCTCGGCCTGCGATCCGACTACAACACAGCCTTCGGCGACAACGTGGGCTGGCAGTGGTATCCCAAGGTGGGACTGTCGTATATGCTCAGCGAGGAGCCCTTCATGCGCAGCCTCATTGCCAGCCGGTGGGTCAACAGCGTGAAGGTGATGGCCAACTATGGTGTGGCAGGCAGCTATCCCCCCGCCTTCGAATACCAGCGCACGGTGGCGTTTGGCTCCTACAGCGGTCAGCAGGCCGCCTACTTCGGCAAGTACGGCAACGCCGACCTCGCTCCTGAGAAGAAGCACAGCTATGAGGTGGGCCTCAACGTGGTGATGCTCCACAATGTGGTGAACCTGGGCGTGACCTATTACTATGCACGCACCAAGGACGCCCTCTTCAGCATCCCCTCGCTGCCCTCCTCAGGACAGTCGGACAACTATCTGGCCAACGTGGGCGAGATAGAGAACAAAGGTGTGGAGCTGAGCCTCGGCGTGCAGGTGCTCAACACCAAAAACTGGCAACTGCGCCTCAACGCCTCGCTCAACACCAACCACAACAAGGTGCTCGACATTGGCACCGCCGTGCCCTTCGCCGTGGGCGGCTTCTCGTCGCGCACGGTGCAGACCGCCGTGGCCAAGGGCGAGCCCGTGGGCTTCATACGCGGCTACAAGGCCGTGCTCAACGACGACGGGTCGCTGAAGGAAGTGCTGCCGCTGCAGAACCTCGGCACCACGCTGCCCACCAAGTATGGCAACTTCTCGGTGACGGGCAGCTACCGGCAGCTGTCGTTTGTCGTCAGCGGCGACTGGCAGACGGGATCCTATGTGCACTCCTTCGACCGCCAGTTCCGCTTTGCCAAAGGGCTGAAGGACGACGCCGTGCCCGAGGCCGCCCTCGCAGGCACCACGCAGGCCAAGCAGTGGCTCAACTTCACCAACTTCTTCGTGGAGAAAGCCGACTTCCTGAAGATACGCAACATCGGCGTGAGCTACGACTTCCAGTTCCGGCATGTCATCAAGACGCTCACCGTGGGCTTCAACGTCTATAACCCCATCACCATCACGTCGGCATCGGTAGACCCCGAGGCCACCCTCTCCGGCGGAAAGACGCAGGGAGCCATCACCGTGGGCGGACTCAACTACTCGTCATACTCCACGCCGCGCTCCTACATCGGTTCGGTGAAGGTGACATTCTGACACCCCCTTAAGCAATGGACAACAAGAGAAATACCATGAACACATACAAAGCAACCCTGCATACGGCCCTTGCCATCATGACCGCCGCCACCGTGGCCTCGTGCGACCTGGTGACGCCGGGCGACATCATCAACCCCAATGTGGATGAGGAGACGTTCGTCAACACACCCAACGCCATGGCCACATGGGTCAACGGCACCAACAGCCGCATGGCCACCACCGTGGCCACCTTCGTGGAGCTGACGGAGCTCATCTCCGACGACTATTTCAACAACTACAGCATGACCAGCCAGGTGTTTGACACCCCCACGCTGCTCTACACCGATGCCGACGTCACCCGTCTGCAGCGCGGCATAGGCACCCTGCGCGAGATGGCGCTCAAGGGGCTCACCACCGTGGCCGACGCCGACCACACCACCACCCGGGCGCAGCGCTTCAACCTGCGCTATGTGGAGGGATATGCCTATCTGCTGGCCGGCGAGAACTTCGTGGGACTGCCCGTGGCCGACGGCGGCGACATCGTGGACTGGAAAGGACAGCTGCAGCTGGCCATCAGCACCTTCCTCGACGCCCTCACCCTGACCGACAACGCCACAGACCGGGCCTTCATCAACACGCTCGTGGCACGCGCCTACTACCGCCTGGGCTCCAAGGACAGTGCCGTGAGCTATGCACAGGCAGCGCTGGCCTGCTCGGCCGACTTTGTGAAACAGGTGACCTTCGATGGTGAGAACGGCGTGACAAACAGTTTTCAGGAGTATGTCTACGGTGCCGACTATGGCTTTGCCTTCCAGCCGCTGCCGCGCCTCGACTTCCTCGACCCCAAGTATTTCTATACCGACGACGTGTTGGAGCAGCGCCCCATCTGCATAGCCAAGGCGGAGGAACCCTACCTCATCATGGCTGAGGCTGCGCTGGCCGACGGCCGACTCGACGAGGCCAGGACCACCCTCCACACGCTGCTCGCGCTGGTGGCGCAGCGGCCTGTGCAGCACGACATCAATGACCAGATGGAAGGACGCGACAATGGCGGCTACCGCAAATATCCCAACAGCTCGGAGTATCGGGTGGCGGCGTCGATGGCCGACAGTCTGCGCAGCGGACTGGTGCTCGACCGCCAGCGGCCAAACCTCATCTCGGTGCCCTACATCTCCGGCACGTCGGTCACCGACGCGATGGTGGACCACTGTGCCACGCAGGACGAACTGCTCGAGCTGGTGTATCTGCTGCGGCAGGAGATCTTCTTCGGCGAGGGGCGCCGCTCCGCCGACCTGGGCATACGCCTGCCCGTCTGTGAGGTGGAGGCAGCCAACACGCCTACCTCGGAGGGCTACACCACGGCCGTCATCCCGCCGTTTATCCCCACCAATCAGGACATGGATGCCTTCACCCTCGACGAGGCGCAGAAGACCGTGGTCATCAAGTACAACATGAACCGCGTCATCGTGGAGAACAAGACATCAGCATACGTCGTGCCCTTCATTCACTGATGTCGCACGACGCATGGCATAGCTCCATGGCACCGGTATATATACGGCAAAGCCCCATCGGGACGACATATCGAACGATATATCCCCGATGGGGCTTTGTGGTATGTCGCCCCGGTGGGTAGGGTGTTCAAAATCCATAAAAAACAGTGCATGGTTTTCAAGCGAATAATTAGCATAACTCATTGAATATCTGCAACCATTTATTGCTGATTGTGTTAGTGCGTGAGCCGA